>CADBQY010000162.1 GCA_902796885.1 uncultured Planctomycetota bacterium | reverse complement strand
GTCTGGCGCAAGTGGGCAGGGCCGGGGTTGAACCGGCGACCTACGGATTTTCAGTCCGGCGCTCTACCAACTGAGCTACCTACCCTTATTGAAACCACCAAGGCGTCAACAAGCCGATTATAGACCGAATCGGAAGGTTGTCAACGGGGGATTTTCGGCGGATTTCGGTTCGGAGTTTGAATTTGGGGAAGAATTCTGTTAGAATCGGTGGGGAACAGGGGACGCGGGAGACGTTTTCACATTTTTTGAGGTCTTTATCCGGCGGATCGCTCTCCGCGGGAATTCGGAGTATTTCATGACGGCTGAAAAGAAAGGTTTGAACAGAAGGACGTTCCTCTCGGCGCTCGGCGCGGCGGGAGTTTTGGGAACGCTGAAATCGGCGGGAAACGCGGCGCGAGCCGATCAGACGCAGGGCGCGGCGCTCTACGACGGGGCGGCTTCGTACCCGGTTCTGCAGAATCCCGGGCCGCGCGGCATGTCGGTCGTCTGGGCGGTCGCGCCCGAGCCCGGAAAACTCGCGACTGGCTGGGTCGAGTGGGGCCGGAACGAAAATCTCGGCCGGACGAGCCGCCGCGCCGAGTTCGGGCTGAACCAGCTTTCGACGACTTTTCTTTCGGCGCGGATCGACGGATTGGAGCCGGGAACGACCTACTGTTACCGCACCGCGACCTGCCAGGTCGATTTCCAAAACGCCTACAACGTCGCGGCCGGAGAGCCGGTCTACAGCCCCGTCTATAAATTCAAGACCCCGTCGCGCCGCGCGAAGACCGAAAAGTTCGTCGTGATCAACGACACGCACGAAGTGCAGGACACGCTCAAGGCGCTGATGGCGCGGATCGAAGAGGTCGATCCGGAACAGGTCATTTGGAACGGCGACCTGCTCAACCAATTTGTCGAACCGAAACAGGTGGTCGATTCGATCTTCTGCCCGCAGTACGGCGCGTTCGCCGCGGGCCGACCGCTCCTGTTCAATAACGGGAACCACGACCACCGCGGAATCTGGGCGCGCGACAAGAGCGACGCGCTTCTGCCGTGGCGGCATCAAGGGATTTTCGGCGATCTCGGGCGGAACTTCGTTCTGCGCAACGGTCCGGTGGCGATCATCGGGATGGATACCGGCGAGGACAAGCCGGACGCGAATCCGGTCTTTGCGGGCCTGTCCGCGTTCGAACCGTATCGCGAGCGGCAGGCGGCGTGGCTGAGCCAGGCGCTCAAAACGAAACTGGTCCGCAGCGCGCCGTACATCATCGTGGTCTGCCATATTCCGCTTTTCGACGACCG
Organism: uncultured Planctomycetota bacterium; assembly: GCA_902796885.1. Lineage (GTDB taxonomy): Bacteria > Planctomycetota > Planctomycetia > Pirellulales > Thermoguttaceae > RUG695. Next base: position 2,377 of record CADBQY010000162.1, on the reverse strand, counting down.
GCCGGGCGCGAATCCGGGCGACGTGATGGAACATTTCGCGAGCTGGCAGCGGCCGTGCGCCAGAATGTGGGATCCGTTCATGGAAGACGCCGGGGTTCAGCTGGTGATCGCGGCGCACGAACACGCGTTCCGGATCAATCCGGCGACCGAAAACCGATGCTGGGCCCAGGTCGTCGGCGGCGGCCCGGAACTCGAGCAGAACACGACGATCATGATCGGCGAGGCGGATAGTAAGAGCCTCAAACTGACTGTCGAAAAGGTGAGCGACCGTTCGATCCTGGGAGAGTGGGAATTCGCTCCGCGCCGGGTCTAAGCGCCGGAGGCTTTGGCGCGGTCCTGCGGGCCGCGCCCGCCGTTTTTCCGCCGTCCCCTCTCCTTCCGTCCGTGAACCGGAAATGTGAACCATGAAAAAAATACTCCCGTTTTTTTGCGTTTTCTTTCTGGCCGCCGCGGCGCTCTTTGCCGACGGGACCTATTATCAAAAGTATTATCCCGCGCCGGAGAATCCCGCGCCGGGCGTTTTTGTCTACGGCGCGGATTGGCGGATTTGGATTCCGCCCGGGGTCGAAACGCTGCGCGGCGTGGTCGTTCATCAGCACGGGTGCGGAACCGCCTCGGCCGAACGGGGGAAAGACGCCGTCTACGATCTGCATTGGCAGGCGCTGGCGCGCAAATACGACTGCGCGCTGATGGCGGTTTCGTATGAACAGACCGGCGAATGCGCCCTCTGGTGCGACCCGCGCAACGGTTCGGCGCAGTCGTTTCTCACCGCGCTCGACGATTTCGCGAAAGAGTCGGGGCATCCGGAACTTGCGGCCGTCCCCTGGGCGCTCTGGGGACATTCCGGCGGCGCGCAGTGGTGCGGGTCGATGACGCACCTTTACCCCGAGAGGATCGTCGCCGCTTGGCTCCGTTCTGGCCATTCGAACACGATCGGGCATACTTTCGATTCCCTGCCGAGTACGCCCGAATTCTTTCAAACGCCGATTCTTTTCAATATCGGCACCGCGGAACGGGAAGGGGATTTGAGACTCATTTGGCACGACGGTTTTCCCCTTTTGGCGAAGGTCCGTGCGAAGGGGGGAAAAATCGGTTTTCTGATCGATCCGCACACCGATCATGAAACCGGCGATTCCCGTTATCCGGCGATCCGTTTTCTTGACGAGTGTCTTGCCGCGCGGCTCCCGTCGGTTCCGGGCGAGACGGCTTTGCGTCCCGCGCCCGAAGGGGTTGTTCTTTCGGCCGACGACGTCGCCGACGAGGCGGTCAAACCGTACGCCGAAAACGGGATCTGGCTTCCGAGCGAAGGGTTCGCCGAGGTCTGGCGCCGTTACGCGGCCGACTGTTCGTTCGACGACCGGACGCCGCCTCCTCCGGCGCGCGGCGTTCGTCTGTCGGAGAGCGGCCTTTTGACCTGGGATCTGACCGCCGACCCGGAAAGCGGGTTCGCGGGGGTCGAGGTTTCGTGGAACGGACGCCGATGGCGGATTCCCGAAGAGAACCGTAACCCTTACGGCCGGAACCTGTTCCAGGGGCTCCAGTACAGCGACACGCCGAACAGTCCGATTCGCCCCCTCGAGTTTCAGATTCCGGAGTACCGTCCCGGCGCCGGGCCGGTCACGCTGACCGTCTTCAATACCTGCGGTCTCGCTTCGGAACCGGTGCGGGCGGAGCCGGATCGGTAGGGGGACGAACACCTTACAAAATTGTTCGGTCCTCTTGCGTTTCGTTCCGTAAAATGGAATAATGGACGTCGAAAAACGAGTTGGTCAGTTTCCGCACGCGTGCCGTCGCGCGGGATTTATTATTAGTTTCGGTATGCCGTCACCTTACAGTGCGGTGTCATTCGTTGGATTGAGGAGAACTTCTATGAGTTTCAATTTGAGCAAATTGTTTTCGAAGCGTTCGAAGCAGGTCAAAGGACGGAGTCTTCGAGTCGAAGGACTGGAAGATCGGATGCTTCTGGCGGTGACCGCCGGGGGCGAGGCCGCCGCGGCGGAACTCGTCGCGCCGGCCGAAACGGGCGCGGCGGAGGTCGTCGTGACCAACTTCACGGTCAACGGACTGCGCGCGGCGATCAACCAGGTTGACGACGGCGGCACCATCACCTTTGACGGGTCCGGGACGATTGTCATTACTTCGGCGCTCCAGATCAACAAGAATCTCACGATCAACGGCGGCGGCGACGTCATTCTTCAGGGGGCGGGCGAAAACATTCTTTTCATGCTCCAAAATAACTGCAAATCCCTTACGCTGACCGGTCTGGGGATATCGAACGGCGCCACCACGTCGTCGTCGGGGAACGGCGGCGTCGCGCGGGTCAGCGAGGGGGTGACCGTCACGCTGAACGACTGCGACGTCTACGGCAACCGGGCCC
>CADBQY010000161.1 GCA_902796885.1 uncultured Planctomycetota bacterium | reverse complement strand
GTCGCTCGACGACGTGGTGAACTGCCACGAACCTCTCACCCTCACGAATCCCGACCCGGACAGCGAGTGGCAGCTGACCCTGGACGAATGCCGCCAGATGGCCCTGGACAACAGCAAGGTCCTTCGGCAGCTCCAGGGGATCAACTTCTCCTCGGCCGGCGTCAACGGGATGCCGAGTCTTCTTCTCGACTATCCGTCGAGCGTGCTGACCGTCTGGGATCCGGCGATCACCGAATCGAACCCGCTTTCGGGCGTCGCCGCCACACTTTCGGCTTACGACGCGATCTGGAACTCGAGCGTGAACTGGAACAGCGCGAACCCCGCGACCAACGAAACCGGTTCGTATCGCGACAGCCGCACTTACGCCACCCACACCGAAACGGGGACGTTCCAGTCGACGATCTCGAAAGTGACCGCCACCGGGGGAACCTTCTACGCTCAGGCCGGCGCCGCCTACGATTACTCGGACGCCAGCTCCCGCCTGTGGGGAAGCGACTGGACGAGCGAACTGGTCGCCGGGTTCAGTCATCCGCTCCTCCAGGGCGCGGGTGTGGAATTCAACCGGATCGCCGGTCCCGGCGCCACGGTCGGTTCCTACAACGGCGTGGTTCTCGCCCGTATCAACGAGGATATCGCCCTGGCCGACTTCGAAATCGGCGTGCGCGACTTCCTGAAAGACCTCGAAGAGACCTACTGGAACCTCTATTACGCCTACCGTAACCTGCACGCCTCGGGCGTCGGTCTCGAAGCCGCCCTTCAGTCGTGGCGCACGGTCAAGGCGCAGATGGACGAAGGTTACGTTCAGGGGACCGCGCAGAATATCGCGCAGGCCGCTCAGAACTACCAGCGGTTCCGCGTCGCGGTCAAGGAAGCCCAGAACAACCTGTATAAGAACGAACGGCTTCTCCGTTACCTCCTGGGTCTGGCGCCGACCGACGGCCGCCTGATCAAGCCGATCGACGAACCGACCGTCGCCCGCGTCAAGTACAACTGGTGCGAAATCGAAGCCGAAGCGCTCGCCCGCACGCCGGAACTCCGCCGTCAGAAGTGGACGGTCAAGCGCCGCGAACTCGAACTGATCGCCGCGCGCAACTTCCTCCTCCCCGAACTGAACCTGGAAGGCCAGTATCGGTTCCACGGGATGGGTCACGACCTGTTCTCCTACAAAGACCGCACCGATTACGATCCGAGCAACTACAGCTACTACACCTCCTCGGGGAGCGCCATGCGCAGCCTGACCCACGACGGGTATCAGGACTGGACCATGGGAATGTCGATGCAGGTCCCGGTCGGGTTCCGCCGCCAGCTGGCCGCCGTCCGGAACGCCGAACTGATGCTCTCGCGTGAACGCGCCATCCTTCAGGAACAGGAATTTGAAACGGTTCATAACCTTTCGGACCTCTACGCCGACCTCGACCGGACCTATCATCTGGTCAGCGAATACCTGACCCTGCTCCGATTCGCCCGTCAGGAAGTCAGCGCGGTGCAGGCTTCGTTCGACTCCGGGAAAACGACCCTCTTCGAAGTCCTCGACGCGCAGCAGAAACTGGCCGACGCCGAAACCAGTTACTACAACATGGTCATCAACTACAACATCGCGATCATGAATCTGAACTACCGCAAGGGTTCGCTCCTGGAATACAACGGGATTACCCTGGCCGAAGGTCCTTGGCCGACCAAAGCCTACTTCGACGCCAACACCCGCGCCGCCGAACGCGATGCCGGTCACTATGTCAACTACAAGATCACCGAACCGCGCGTGATCAGCCGCGGAGCCTACCCGCAAATCCAGGGAACCGACCCGACGATCGTTCCCGAGAACTCCAGCGCCTACCTCGACACGCAGCTGCCGACGCTGGAAGAGAACTGAACCAAGTGATTAATGGCTCTCCTGTCCGTGAGCTTGGGGGGAATCCCGAAAGGGGTTCCCCCTTTTTTTCGGTGCGTTCGGCGTGTCTTTCCGTTTTTACTCTTTTCCCTTTTCTGCACTTGACTTCTTCCGCCGAAAACGGGAAACTCCGGCACCCCTCTTCTCGGGGCGAGGAGCGTTTCCTTCCCCGCCGGAGGGTGGTTTCGAACCGGCCGTCTCGATGAAAATACTGACCCGATATGTCCTCTCCCAATTTTTAACGATCTTTTTCACCGTCCTCACGGTGTTAAGTTCGGGGATTATCGTGATTTTCATTTCGCAGGCGACGATCAAAAAGGGGCTCCCCCTCTACCTGGCGCTCCGGCTGGTTCCCAGTTCGATTCCGAACCTGCTGAGCATTTCGATGCCGGTTTCGTGTCTGATGGGCGGGACCTTCTTCTACGCCAAGATGGTCGGTTCGAACGAGATCATCGCGCTCAAGGCGATGGGGACGCCCCCCTGGAAAGCGTTTATGCCGGTCTGGATCGCGACGATCCTCCTGAGCTGCGTCGCCGTCCTTTGCAACGACCTCGGTTTTTCGTGGGGGCAGAAAGAGATGACCCGCGTCCTGGTTTCCGGTACCGAAGAGATGATCCTGGGGAAACTCGCAGCGGACGGGAAGTTTTCGGACCCGCAGAACAACATCGTGCTGAACGCCCGGGAGGTGACCAAGTCGGGGGAACTCAAACAGGTGAAGTTTACCGTCAACAACCCGCCGGTTCAGGGCGAGGCGGAAAGCGGCCGGCTCGACGTCAATTTCGAGGCGAACCCGCCGGTTCTGCGGATCGAGCTGAACGGGCTTCTGCTCGACACTAACGGCACTATGGTCATGCAGCGCGAAAAGACCGTGCAGGAGATTCCGCTCGACCAGTTCGCCCTGGGGGGCGGGACGAGCCACTATCCGCCGATGAAAGAGGTCAAAAGCGTCTTGGCGAATATTCGCGCCGAGCAGGAAAAGAGACGGCGTGAAAACGCCGCGCAGACGGCCTTCGCCCTGATCAAGGGGGATTACGCCGCATGGCAGGAACCGAGCTGGGGACAGCGTTGGGACGACGAGGAGTGGCAGAAATACGTTTACAACCGCGCGAACCTGGCGACCCCCCGCTCTTTCGCGGCGGGGTTCACCTGCTTCTTTTTCACGTGGGTCGGAATTCCGCTGGCGGTCTGGCTTAAATGTTCCGACTACACCACGAGTTTCTTCGTCAGTTTCCTGCCGACGCTGATCGTCTACTATCCCCTCTTGATGTTCGGTTACTCGTGCGCCAAGAGCGGAATCGCCCCCCCGGAAATCTGCTGGATCGGGAATCTCGTTCTCGGTTTGATCGGATTCTGGATTCTGAAGAAAATCCACAAACACTGAAAACGGTTTCGGAACACGAATCGAGGTCACATTGAAAGTTCGACGGCTGAACGCGAAACGATACGGTTTCCTCCTCGCGATCTTCGGCGCGTGGTTCGCGGCGTCCGCGCCCCTGTGCGCGTCGTCCCCGATCCTGAATCTCCATTTTCCGAATCTGAACATCTTCGCGAAAGACCCGCCGAATCCCGAGACGCCCGATATCGATTCGGCGTCCGCCGAACCCCGGGCGGCGGCCTATTCCTCCGAAAACGCCTATCCGCGAACCGGGCTTCCTCCCGCGCCGATCCCGTCCCGGTCGCCGACCCCGACGTCGGCCGAAGTCTTTCCGTACCGCGAAGTGATCGGGCAGGTGGTCTGTCTTTCCGACTTTCCGCTCGACGACGTCGCGGCGATCCGCGGCGAGATTCAGAATCTTCAGAAAGATCTGGTCGACTACCTGGGGATTCCCGAGTCGCAAGAGAAGGTGATCGTCTGTCTTTTCGGCCGCCGCGAGACGTACACGTCGTTTTTGAGGCGGAACTGTCCCCAGGCGCCGTCGAACCGTCCGGCGCTTTACATCAAAGACAACGGGCCGGGCTACGTCTTTCTTCAGAAGGACGAAAAGCTGATTTTAAACCTGCGCCACGAAATGACGCACGCGCTTTTGAATTCCACGCATAAAAATATTCCGATCTGGCTCGACGAAGGGCTGGCGAAATATTTCGAGACGCCCGCCGGACAGCGGGGGTACGAGAACCCGTTTCTCGAGCCGGTCAGCGACCGGGCCGGGTCGATCTTTTCGCCCGTCCCTTCGCTGCCGACCTTGGAACGGCTCAAAGGAGTCAACGAAATGGGACCGACCCAGTACCGCAACGCCTGGGCGTGGATCCATTTTCTGATCCACTATTCTCCCCGAACCCAGCAGATTTTAAGCCGTTATCTGCAATCACTCGAAACCGAAAAGCAATCGGGGATCGGCGCGAAACAGGCGGCGGAAATCCAAAAGAACGCGCCCCTGACCGCCCTGATCAAAAGCGAAATTCCCGACTACAAAAAAGAGTACCGCGCCCATTTCGCCGATTGGGGAAAACGCTGAGCCGAGACGAGTCCTCTATGCCGATCGAACATTCCGAAGCCATTGTGATCCGAACGATCGATTTTTCCGAAACGAGCCTGATTCTGACCCTCTTTTCGCGGGAGTTCGGAAAGGTTCGGGGGATCGCCAAAGGGGCGCGTCAGCTCAAAAATTCGTTCGATTCCGCTCTTGACTTGCTGACCCGCATTTCTGTATCCTTGATCCGCAAAAATTCCGACGCGCTCGACCTGCTG
>CADBQY010000160.1 GCA_902796885.1 uncultured Planctomycetota bacterium | reverse complement strand
GACGATGGAACTCAACGGCGAAAAGGGCGCGGTCTACTTCAATCTGGAAGAGCCGGAATATATTCAGTTCTTCCGTTACGCCGATCCCTCCGGCCAGAAGATCGAAGACCACCTGACCGGCTGGCAGAAGATTCTGGTCACCAACAGCGAACACCCCTACATGAGCCACTACTGGGTTCCCGGCACGATGATCGGTTACGAGCATTACTTCATCAACCAGCTGGCCGATTTCCTGGCGGGAATTTCGGGGGGACCGGAATGTCACCCCGACGTGCACGACGCCCTCCGGGTTCAGAAAGTCTGCGACGCGGTGATCCGAAGCGCCAAGGAAGAGAAATGGATCGATATCGGCTGATCCCGTCGGCAACGTGTCGTATCGGCGCGCCGCGAAAGCGGCGCGTTTTTCATCGTCTCCGCCCCCGCTTGAAAGGTCTCTATGCGTATTGATTCCTGGGAAATCCGGCTTCTTCGCCTCCCGCTGGCGAAGCCGTTCTATACAACCGACCGCGCCGTCGATCATTGCGATACGGTATACGTCGCCGCCCGATGCGGCGAGTCGACCGGCTGGGGAGAAGCCGCGCCGGGGAACGCCCCCTTCTTAACGAGCGAGTCCGCCTCGGGCGTCTTCGCGCTTTTGCGCGACCATCTTCTGCCGCTCCTGCCCCCGCGGCACGGGTGGGAATCGGCCGAAACGCTCGCCGAGGCGATGGCGCCGATCCGCGGGAACCGCTACGCTAAAGGAGCGGTCGATATGGCGTGGCACGACTTAAACGCGCGAAAAAAGGAGAAACCGCTCTGGGAGACGATCGGCGGAAAAGCGCGGCCGATCGAAGTCGGACTCACCTTCGACCGTCTGCCGACCCACGAAGACCTCTACGCCGAACTCGAACGCGCCAAAAACGAAAAGTTTCACCGCGTGACGCTAAAGATGCGTCCCGGCTGGGAAGTCCAGGCGGTAAGCGCCGCACGCGCCATCGCGCCCTGGCCGACTCTTCTTTCGGTCGATCTGGAAGGGGCGCTCGACCCGTCCGAACAGGGAGAAATGCTCTATCGTCTGCAAGACTTTATGCTCGCGGCGGTCGAACAGCCGTTCGATCCCGCCGATCTGCTCTCGCACGCGATTTTTCAGGAATCGTTCCGGACCCCGCTGGCGCTCGACGAATCGATTTCGTCGCTTCTCGACGCGCAGATCGCGCTCGATTTGCAAAGCGGACGCGTCTTCGCGTTAAAGCCGGGCCGGCTCGGCGGTCTGAGCCAGGCCGCGCTCGTCGGCGAGGCGGCGCGCGAGGCGGACGCCGCGTGTTACGCAGGATTCGACCTGGGAAGTTCGGTCGCCTACCGCCACATGCTCGCCGCCGCCGCCCTGGAAAGCTGTACGCTGCCGGCCGACTATGTCCGGTTCGGCGAAATCTTCGTCGAAGAGCCGGGCCGGGCGCTCGTTCCGGAGCTCCGCGAGTTCCCCGGTAAAAAAGAGAACGAACCGCCGAAAGAGTGGCGGGCGATCGATCTGTGGTCCGAACCGGGAATCGGATTCGACCCGGATCCCGAACTCATCGAAAACTATACCGTCGAGAAAGCCGTTTTCGCCTAAACGGCTTTTGTATGACGTATATCGTGCAAAACTTTATCCCAAATAAGCCGCGCGAAGCGCCGCCAGTTTGCGGAACGCCGATTTCGGGGTTCCGTCGGCGTTGACCAGCCCGGAATGAGGGAACGAAAGAGTCAGGTGATCGGGGCTGTCGTCGAACGAGGCGATTTCAACCTCTTCCGGCTCGAGAATCTTCGCCTGCGGCATCTCCTCCTCGGCGATCACCAGTTCGTCGAACGACTCGGAAGGTTCCTTTTCGTCGGGCTGAACGGAAGGTTTCTTCCGCGCCCCTTTTTCGGGCCGCCGGGTCGTCTCGTCGTCGTCGTTCAGTTCGCTGAACGACTTGGTGTCGTCCCGCAAATCGCTGGCGCCCTCTTCGGCGACGAGCAGGTCGGCTTCGGACGCCAGGTCGTCGAAACAGTTCCAGAAGATCCCCCGGATCGTCTTGCGCGTTAAAAGGGAGAGGAACGTCCGGTTGACGTTCTCCTGCTGGGTGTGCGGGGTACAGATCGGTTCGGCTTTCCCCTCGGCGGTTTCCCAAAGAGGATCGTAAGTCGACGGCGCGCTCGGAACCGAAAAGGAGAAATAAAGGGGTTTTCCCAACGAACTCCACTGGTCGAGAAGCATGTTCAGTTCGAACGCGTCGCGCGGCAGCGTCGCCTCGGGAGAAAGACCGTAGTTGAAACTGACCAGAAACCCGTTAAAGACGCGCCTCTGGAGGAGCGTCTCGGCCAGTTCGAGCGGGGGAATTTCCGACTTGAAACGGAGCGCGTCCCCCCAGGGGCGCTCGATCCCGACCAGCAGGAGCGCGTCGGGATTCAGCTGACGGATCTGCCGCGCCATGGTGTCGGCCCATTCGACCCGCTTCTGAACCAGGATATAGTCCATCTCGCTCCCCAAACCGCTGGCGACGACCCACTTCTGAATGATCGGCGCGTAACGGCGGATCATCTCGTCTCCGTAACGGAACAGATGCTGACGGAGCGTGTACGGCTCTTCCAGAGATCCCAGAATCCATGTCGGGAGAGATTCGCGGTCCCACTGCACGATCGGACCGAAAACCGGATCGAGGTTGTTCTTGCGCGAAGCTTCGATGAATCGGTCCAAAAGGTCCCAGCGATAGACGCCCGGTTCCGGCTCCAACTGCCGCCATGTATAGCTTGTGTTCCAGACCTGGAACGCGTCGGAATAGGAAGGATACGTCTCGTTAAACCGCTCGAAATGTTTCAGCTGGAACGAACGGCCGCCGACGAAAATCGGATACGCCTCGGTCTGAACTTTGCGCGCGTAAAGGGACTGTTCCAAAAACTGGTCTAAAAGACGGTGGCTCGTCTGTAAGATGTACTCGAAGGTGGCGACCCCCACGGCGTCGAAATCGGGATCGCTCGGATCCTTCGTCAGGAACCGAACCATCTTGCGCCGCGCCGATTGGATCGCGTTTTTCACCGCGTCGGATATGAGAAGCCCTTTCCGTTCCCAGTCGTATTCCCGCTTGATGATCCGCGACATCTGGCCGCGAACCAGTTCGCGCAAAAGATAAAACGGCTCGGACCGGGGCCGAAGAACTTCGGTCGAAAAGAAAATCAGACCGAACCGCTTCGAATACCAGGGAACGTGGATTGTTCCCGGCTCCTTCCAGTTCACCGAAAGTTTCAGTATCCCGGTCGTCTCGTTCTCTTCGGCCAGCGACGCGGTACTCCGCATCGGCAGATGACCGCTCCGGGCAAAAAACGCCTGGCGGAGATAATGCCTCGGGAAATATTTAACCGGATAGATGAAACGGAAAATGAACAAAGCTCAACCCAAAAGTTCTGTTCGGACTGAAAAATTCGGACTGAAAAACGGGGTCTCCCCCGGCTTTTTCTCTATTTTATTTGACCTCCTTAAAATGTCAAGATTTCAGCGATCGAGAATCGCGACCGCACGAACGGGCGATGCGTCCCCTCCGACAAGGCGTAGGGGAAACGCCGCCAGAGTAAAAAGAACCCCTTCCCCGTTATCGGCTTGCGATAAGCGAATCGCCGGCAGATCGTCCGGAATCAGGAGATTTTCGAGAATAAAAAGGGGCGGAATACGCCCCAGGAGAATCCGGTGTGCCTCGGCGTCGGCGTGGTAAAAGAGAATTTCGTCGGACTCGCTCCGGCGGTTCGCCGAAGGAGGAAGGGGGCCGTCCTCCGGCGAGTAGTGCGCCAGGGCCGAAAGCGAAGGGGTTTCGAGGCCCAGAAGACGTATCGGCTGTTCGGCGAGCCAATCGGCTGTCTCGGGGAGGAATGAAGGGAACGCGGTAAATTCCGCGTTCCGATCCGGGAATTCTTCCCGCCCGCCGACGGGTTCAGATACCGAAATCTGACGCCGATCCGCAATCGGCCGCGACCAACCGGTCTTTAAGACGACCGCTTCGACCTCCGAAAAGACCGGCGCAAACGGTTCGAGAAGTTCCGGCAGGATCACCGGCGGAAGCGATCCGTAACGATACTTTTCAAGTTCGTCGGAAACGTCGAGCGCCGCCGATTTCAGATAAAAGGCTTCCGGACCGAACGCGTCGGCCTGTTCCCCGTCCTGAAAAAAATGAAACGGAAAATCAATATGCGTGCCGGTATGCGTGCCGAACGAAAGTTCCGTGACCCGAAATCCGTCGGTCTCGTGTTCCGCTACGGGCCGCGCCCGAAAGAGAGGATCGCCCGGATAGACCGGCATCCCCTCTTCCATCGGCCGAGTCAGGTCGATAACGCGCATCAGTCTGGGGTCCAGAGCTTCGATCCGCCCGACGAGGGGGCGTCGCTGTCAGGGGTCCAGAGTTTCGTCTCGCCGGCGGACGGGGCGGGTTCGGCCGGCGCGGGGGCGCCCGGCGCCATGCGCGGCGTTCCGTCCGGATTGATCAGCCCCAGGTCGATCAGCATCATTTGCAGTTCGGCCATGACGTCCGGCTCGTTTCGGTGTTCGCGCGCCACGTAGCCGATCAGCCGCTGAAATTCGTCGGCCCGCCCCAGCGTCAGCTGGATCGCCGCCTCGCGCAACGAAAGGGAGCCGTCGGAAATTCCCGCGTCCCGCGCGGCTTGCTTTGCTTCGGCAATCAATTCGAGGGCTCGGGCCGGTCCCTCGGTGACCTGCGCTTTGGAAATGCGCACGTCGTAGGCCATATACCGCGATTCCCCGTCCGCTTCCCCCGCCGGCAGGGAAAGGATCCGGTCGCTCAGACGCGACATGGTCTCGTCTTCACCGAACAGGGACGCGACCCGCAAGAGCTGACCGGCGGCGGACGCCGAAAGGTTCGTAACGTCGGCCCGGCCCCAGCGCCAGATCGGAATCCGCTGGAAGAAGGCGAGTACATCCGAGTCGTCCCCGGCGGGAGGAACAATCGTCTCGGGCTGAGAAACGCCCAACCTCTCGCGCAGAACGCGGGCGAGCCCGTCGGCGAACCGCGGATCGGTCTGGAACGCCACGGTCTGTATCAGCGCCGCCAGTACGGGAGCGCTCTTCGGCGTCTCGGCGTATGCCAGCGGGGTTTTGCCGTCGAGATGGTCGTTCGGATGATTGAGCCACTCCTCGGCGAAAACCTTCTCGAAATAGTCGCGATAGAGCTTTTCCGCCGTATCGGGCGAAAGGGCGGCTTCGGCTTTGATCTGGAAATCGGGCTCGAGCTTCTTAAAGAGCCAGGGGATTTTCGCCAGGACGCTCGTCTCGATTTCCGGTCCGAGTTCTTCGCCGAGTGTCTCGCTCAGAAACGCCTGAAAGGCCTCTTTGTTCCGGCCGAAAACCTGAATCTCGATCCGCGCGTCCCGGTCGGTCTGTTTTCCGAAAAAGAGGAACGTGCCGAGAAGCAACGGCGTGTTCTCCAAGGTGAGCGGCTCGTCTTTCGCCGGAAACGGACGGTCGATCGCGCGGAACGCGTGGCTCGGCGCGGGCCGTTCGGCGTCGCCGTACATATGCGAATCGAACGGCATACTCAAGAGACGCGGGGTCGAGAGGAAAATCTCCAGCGCTTTGTCGGGATGCGGAATGGCGTAAACGATTTTCACCACGTCAAGATCGTCGCTCATCTGACGGCGGGTCAGCATGGCCGCGGTGAGCGCGTCGACCGCGTCGTCGAACGAAACTTTCGCGGAGTCCGCAAAGCTCTTCATCGCCTCGGCCGCGGCGGCGGTATCGCCGAGCCAGAAGTTGACCAGGCCGAGACTCCGATAGAGATTCGGCCACTGGCCGGCACACGGAAGGAGCTCTTCGAGAAGAGCTTTGGCCTCTTTCCAGTGCCCGGTCGCCAGGCGAACGGCAGCGTCTTGGTATTTGTCGCGGAACGGGAAATCGTCGGGAGCGGCAGGATCGAAGGTCAGCTCCTTTTCGATGAGCGGAATGTCTTTCCGGCGATAGATCTGCGTCAGAAGAGCGGCAGACTCGCGGCTTTTCGGATTGAACGACTGAGAAAGCTTCGCCAGCGCAACCGCGGTATAGACGTTCCCCTGCTCAAGAAGCTGCTGGGCGATCATCAAAAGAGGGAAAAGGAGCGAGCCGTCGATTTTACCCGGCTCGTTCTTTTCAATCCCGTCGATCAGAACCGAAAGCGCCTCGTTGACCTCGCCGCCGATCGTTCGCGCGATGACATACTCGGCGATCGCCTTGAGTTTGTCGGGGTTCGCGCGATAGAACGATTCCGCCTGAACGATGAACTCGTCGAATCGGCCCGTTTCACGGAAGATCAGGCATTTGGCGGATATGAGCGCCGCGTTGTTCGGATGATCCTTTTCAAGTCTTTCGACCGTCGAAAGGGCGGCGGCAAACTGACCGCCCGAAAGCTGGGATTCGAGCTGCTGATACTCTTTCAGCATGTCGGGACAACAGAAACGAATCTCTTTGCCGCTACCGCAGGGACAAAGGGAATGGGAATCAAGAGACATAGGTCTTTCTCCGAAGTTAAATCGATCTAAAACGGTACCGCTGATTTTACCCCAAACGGCACCGGACGCAAGAACCCTGGCCGCGAGCCGCGGCGGGCGATTCTTCCCTCGATTGTCCGGGTGGGGACGGAAGCGCCCGCTCGTTGGCGGGCTTGGTTCCAAACGGTTGCTCTTGACCGCGAGCCGCGGCGGACGGAACGGAGAAACAAAAAAATTGCCGGGGGTGGTTTTTTTTGAATTTTCGGTGGACTATAATGGAACCGTCAAGGACGTAATGTTAATTTAAGGCGTTTCGGTTTTCTGGCGAACTTCCCGCTCGCCGCTTCTGGCAAAGCCCGCGGGACACGCGCCAAAAGCGGTCTCGCCGTTTTTGTTGATACGGTACAGAGGTATTCAGAATGAAAAAGTTTCAGTGGCTGCCGTCGTTCCTGACGGCATTGATCGTCGCGGCGGGCTCGACCCTCCTCCTCGCGCAGGAAGACGAAGAAGGTTTCGTCTCCCTTTTCAACGGTAAAGATCTGACCGGCTGGGTTCAGAAAGGGGGCGACGCCTTCTATTCGGTCGAAGACGGGATGATCATCGGCGAGTGCAATCCGGAAGCGAAGAGCAACTCGTTTATGTGTACCGAAAAGGAATTCGGCAACTTCATCTTCAAGTGCGAATACAAAGTCCTCGTTCCGGGGAACTCGGGGATCCAGTTCCGCAGTCACAGCGAAGGGGACGGTCCGCGCCCCCGCGTCTTCGGTTATCAGTGCGAAATCGCCCCTTCGGAGGGCTATTCCGACACCTGCCGCATCTACGATGAAGGACGCCGCGGCCATAAGAACGGGATCGTCTGGCTCAACGACGTCGATCCTGAAAAACGCGCCGCCGCCGACGCGTCGTACAAGGCCGACGACTGGAACACCATCGAAATTCAGTGCGTCGGTCCGTCGATTCGGACCTGGCTCAACGGGAACGAAGTAACCAATACGTTCGACTACATGGATATGTCGGGCTTCTTCGGTCTTCAGATCCATGCCGGCAACCAGGGGAAAGTCTGCTGGCGGAATATCCGCGTCAAAGATCTCGGCACCAGCGAGTGGAAATCCTTCTTCGTTAAGAACAACGACGGCGAGTGGGAACTGGTCGACGCGTACGAATACGTCCCCAGTTGCTGGAGCTTCACCGAAAAGGACGGACACGAATGTCTCTGGGGGCACCACACCCGTACCGAACAGCGCGACGGTCTCGTCGTCTCGTGCCACAACTACGACAACTTCGTCGCGAAAGTCGATTACATGATCAACGGCGGAAACAGCGCGCTCTATTTCCGTGCCGAAGAGGTCAAGACTCCGTGGCTGCTTCGCGGCTATCAGAACGAAATCGCCGGAAACGCTGCCGAAGCACATATCTGGCACACTTCCGGGACGCCGAGCGATCCGCCGGGACGCGGCTGGATTGCCGAGGGAACGCCTGAAGAACAGAAGGCGAAAAACACCAACGTCGTGCTCAACCAGAGCAAAGAGTTCACCGAACAGATTCGCAACGACAAGGGCTGGAACGTCCTGGCCACCGTCGCGCTCGACGATCACCTGATCACCTTCCTGAACGGCTATAAAATCGTCGAAATGTACGACCCGGACGGCGAACGGACCGGAAAACTCGGTCTTCAGCTTCATGGCGGCGCCGACGTCGATATGTGGTTCTATGACTTCAAGGTGATTGAAATTACCCCTGAAATGAAAGCGTTGATCGAACGCTAACCCCACCCGTTTTGCAAGTATGAAAGGCTATATCCCATGAAAATTACGAAACTTTTGCTCGGTCTTTCCGCCGCGCTTCTGGCCGTTTGTATGACGGCCTGCGCCCAGGAATACACCTCGGTTGAGGACGTGATGGCGACCGCCGACGGCGCCGACTTCGCGATCCAGGGGGAATATTCCGTTCCCGAAGCCGACGAATTCTATCAGGTGATCGCCCGCGGCGACGGCAAGTTCGACGTCGTCGGCTATAAGGGCGGACTCCCCGGCCAGGGGTGGGACCGGAGCATGGCGCGTTTCTTCGGCAGCGCCGAGCTGAAAGACGGCAAGTTCGTCGTGACCGGCGTCAAAATGGACATCCCGCGCAAAGGGGACGACCGCGAAGTCATCTTCACCGACGAACAAAAAGCGAAATGCAACATGTCGGCCTGGCGCGAAGGGGGAAAGATCCTCGTCCAAAAGAACGATAAACAGTTTGAAGCCGTCAAACTCGACCGGAAGAGCCCGACCTTGGGCGAACCGGCTCCCGAAGGAGCGTGGGTCATCTACGACGGCACGAACACCGACAACTTCCTGCCGAGCGGCGACAAAGAAGCCGAAGTGAACCCGAAAAACGGCGCCCTCTTCTCGGAACTGGTTGTCAAGCCGTTCGAAAACCGCCCCTACAAACTCCACCTGGAATTCATGACGAGCTATATGCCGCGTAGCGAAGGTCAGGGACGCGCCAACAGCGGCGTCTATATCGACGAATGTTACGAGTGCCAGGTTCTCGACTCGTTCGGGCTCGAAGGACGCGATAACGAATGCGGCGGGTTCTATCAGTCGACCCAGCCGATCGTCAATATGGCGTTCCCGCCTCTGACGTGGCAGACCTACGACATCGACTTCACGCCCGTTAAATACGACGAAAACGGAAAGAAAGTCGCCAACGCCCGGTTCACCATCGTCCAAAACGGCGTTGTGATCCACGACGACATTGAACTTTCCGAACCGACCCCCGGCCGCTACAGCGAAGCCGAAACCCATCACGGACTCTACCTCCAGGGGCACGGCAACCGCGTCCAATATCGGAACATCTGGGTGCAGTACAAATAGTCCGCCGGATACGAACTCCCTCGTTTGAGGGGAACAGACAAAGCGTTTCCGTCATCCCGGAAAATTTTAAAAAAGGAATTCGGCGCGCCGCGCGCGCCGGGGATGGACACAACCGGGATGTACGGAAACTCTTTTTTTATACAATCGTCACGGAGGCGCGATTCCCTTTTCTTCCGTGACGCGCCCGTTTAAAGCCGAAGCCTATGCTTTCGATCATCATTCCGGTCTACAATCAAGAAAAACTCGTCGCGCAGACGCTCGATTCGATCGCCGCGCAAACTCGCGGCGACTGGGAATGCCTTCTGGTCGACGACCACAGCGGCGACGGCACCGAGCTTGTACTCGGCGAGTACGCCGCAAAGGACTCCCGGTTTCGAGTGTTCCGCCGTCCCGACTCAAGTCCC
This sequence comes from uncultured Planctomycetota bacterium, assembly GCA_902796885.1. Taxonomy (GTDB): domain Bacteria; phylum Planctomycetota; class Planctomycetia; order Pirellulales; family Thermoguttaceae; genus RUG695. Next base: position 26,753 of record CADBQY010000160.1, on the reverse strand, counting down.
AAAGGGGCGTCGGCGTGCCGGAATTACGGACTCGCCCAAGCGAGGGGCGAGTATATCTACTTCTTCGATTCGGACGATCTCCTGGCGCCGGGATTCGCCGACGCGTTTCTCCCCTATCTGGAAAAAGACCCGGAACTCGATTTTGTCAACTTTCGGTATATCAGGTTTCAGGGCTCGATCGACCGCGTCGTCCGTGTGTCGCCCCCCAAGCCTTCCGAACTGACGTTCATCGAAGCGATGGCGGGGATGAACATGGTGGTCGGAACCCAGTATTTCATCTGGCGCCGCTCGCTGATCGACGCGGCCGCGCGCGGATGGCGTGAAGACATGCTGTTCGGAGAAGATTTCGAGTACTACTTTCGTCTTGTTCACCGCGCGCGGCGCGGACTTTCGGTCGACGACCCGATTCTGGTTTATTACCGCCGGAATCGGCGGGGGATCTGCTATCGGAGCCGGCACGACAAGACCATCCTAAAGAGCCTCCTCGAACTGTGCAAAAGCCTGACCGAAACGACGCTAGCTTTCGGCGACGGGCCCGCCGTCCGCAGCGGCGTCGCCAAAACAATCCGCAAACAGATCCGCGAGACGCTTCGTTTCGGCGACCTTGAATATCTGGCCGAGTTCCTCGGACTCGCCGATCGCCTCGACCTCGCGCCGGACGACAAAAGGTGGCTCGACTGGGTCCGCCGCCATCCTTTCCCGGCAATCCTTCGGTACCGTCCGTTCTTCCTGTTCGACGGTGTTCTCCAGAAATTCGTGACCCTGATAACCAGATCGTAACGATGACACACCGCATTCCGCGCCGTCTTGCGTTTACATTTCTCCTTCTGCTGGCGTTCCCTTGCGCGATCTTCGCCGACGAAGCGGTCCGGGGGAACCCGACCGCCCTTTTAAACCGAAAGGACGACGGCTACCGGGGAATTTGGTATTACAACCAGAAACTCGACGGAAACGAGTACGTCTACAAATATTCCGGCGGCCTGGGCACCTATCCGGCGAATCATTATCCGTTCGCCGTCTACGCGCCGGAAGTAAACAAAACCTTCTTCTGTTACGGCGGGACCGATCGGGAGGGAACGACACTTCTGCACGAAGTCGGCGTTTACGACCACCGCGCCAAGACCGTCTCGCGCCCGACAATCCTCCTCGACAAAGGAACGACCGACGCGCACGACAATCCGGTCATTTCTCTCGATCAGGAAGGGCATCTCTGGATCTTTTCTACCTCGCACGGAGTCAAACGCCCTTCCCGAATCTACAGAAGCGTCCGTCCCTATGACATCGACGAGCTCGAACTCGTCGCGCCGACCAAAGAGGAAAAGGGGCAAACGGTGCCGATGGACAACTTCTCGTATGTCCAGATTTGGAACGTTCCGCGGCAAGGGTTCGCCTGCTTCTTCACCACCTACAACCGCGCCCTTCTGGGCGGGGAACACAAAGTTCAGCGGACGCTCGCATTCATGACAAGCGCCGACGGCGTCCGCTGGTCCGCCTGGGAACCGCTGGCGGGGATGGCGATCGGGCATTACCAAAATTCCGGCGTCTGGCGGGATAAAATCATCGGCACGGCGTTCAACTATCATCCCGACCGTCCCGACGAAGGACGGGTCGGCCTCAACTGGAGAACAAATCTCTATTACATCGAAAGCCGCGATTTCGGCAAGACGTGGCAAACCGTCGACGGCCGGCGTCTGTCCACGCCTTTGCGCGACGACCAGATCGCCGGCCCGGCGCTGGTACATGACTACGAAGCCGAAAGACTGAACGTCTACGTGATGGATCTGGTCTACGACCGCGAGGGGCGGCCTGTCATCTTCTATATCACCAGCCAAGGCTACCGGTCCGGTCCCGAAGACGCCCCGCGCGTCTGGCGCACCGCGCGCTGGACCGGAACCGAATGGGAAATTCACGCGATCACCGAATCGGACAACAACTACGATTTCGGTTCCCTCTATATCGGCGACGACGGGATCTGGCGAATGATCGGAACCGACGGAATCGGTCCGCAGGCATATAATACCGGCGGAGAAGTTTCGCTCTGGATCAGCAACGACGAAGGAAAAAGCTGGACCCGCCGGAAACAGATGACGCTCAACAGTCCGCGGAACCACTGTTATCCCCGCCGTCCGATCAACGCCCATCCCGACTTCTACGCGATCTGGGCCGACGGGAACGGCCGCGAGCCGAGCGAGTCGAACCTTTTCTTCTGTGACGTCGAAGGAAACGTCTTCCGGCTCCCCCGGCAGTTTGAGGGGGAAACGGCACCGCCGATTCAAGAGTAGGCTTTTCGGCGCGGCCGCGCCGAGCTCTTCGTCTTGAAAACTCGCGGAAAACCGTCTAAAATGGATCGGTCGGCAGTACAAGAATCCGTTTCAGAAAAAGAAAGGTTTTCCATGACGCATCGTTTGGCACTCCGCGGTTTTCTCGCGGCGATTCTTCTTCTCGCTCCGCTCGCCCTTTCGGCGGCCGAAAACGACGCGCCGATCGCCGACGGCTCTCACGCCGGCGCGGTCGATCTTCTGCGCGGGGCGACGCTCGACGATTTCGACTATTTTCTCCTCGACGGGGGACAGCGCGACAAGGTCTTCTCGCTCGAAGACGGCGTTCTTACAATCTCCGGTTCCCCGTTCGGCTGGCTCGGCACAAAGAACGACTACCACAATTTCGTCGTCGAGACCGAATTTCGTCTCACCGAACCGGAAGGGGAAACGAACAGCGGTTTCCTGGTTCGAATGGGGGAACAGAAACCGACGACCTTCCTTCCCCACTGCGTCGAAATCGGGATCTATGAAAAAGAGACCGGCACCCTTTTCGGGTTCCATGACTTCCGCATCTTCGGGGAGGAATCGCGGATGGTCTACTACAAAGACCACGAAGACGCCGGAAACTGTGACCAGATCGACCTGATCCGCGACCCGATCACCGATCTGGGAGAGTGGAACACCATGAAGATCACCTGCTGCGCCAACGTGATCGTGGTCGAGCTGAACGGGATTCCGGTCAATTGGGGCGTGATGGCCGAAGATTACGCCGGTAAGATCGCCTTCCAGTCGGAAGGAGCGAAGATCGAGTTCCGGAACGCCTATCTGACGGTCATGCCGTAAGAGAGAACAGGAATATCCGAATGAAGCTTCTCCTTTTTATGGGGAACGGCTGTTTTATCGACTCGTTCGGCGGGGCGGAAAAGGTCGCCTGCGAAATGGCCAACGCGTTCACCCGCCGGGGATGGTCGGTGACGATCGTCTGCAACGACCTGAAACCGGGCCGGCCCGCCTACCCGATCCGGCCCGAAGTCAACCTGATCAACCTCAACGGCACGGGAAAAAAACTCGGCTCTATCCCGAAAAGAATCAAGATCGGGCGCGAATTGACCCGGCCGCTGCGCGGATTGGGCGTTTCCTATTTCTTCGACCGCGTCAAGGAAATTGAAATCGCCGCCTTCAACGGCCGGCTCGACCGTGCGATCGCCGAAACCGCCCCGGACGTCATTCTTCCCTTCTTCATCGCCGATCTCCTGGCCGTCACAAAATGCCGAAGCGCCGAACGGATTCCGATCGTTCAAATGCTTCACGACACGCCGGAAAAAGCCATCGGCCCCCCGTCGACTGTCATACGCAATGCGCTCGATAAAACCTCGTGCGTTCAGGTTCTTCTGGAAAGCTTTCTGCCGGGGGTCCGCAAATGCTGCGACGCCGAAACGGCGGTGATTCCGAACGCGGTGCCGCAGTATTCCGGTCAAGTCCGCTACAGAGAAGAAGACGCCCGCCGTATCGTCAACATCGCGCGGCTCGAACCGAAACAGAAACAGCAGCATCTTTTGATCGACGCCTTCGCGCTCCTGGCGGACGCGTTCCCGAACTGGACTCTCCATTGCTACGGCGCGGATCAAGACGGCAAATACCGTCTTGAACTCGAACAGCAGATCATCGGGCTGGGCCTTCAAAAGCGCGTTTTTCTCGAAGGCGTCACGAACCGGGTCGAGGAGACGCTCCTTTCCGCCGACATCTTCGCCTTCCCCTCGGCGTGGGAAGGATTCGGGATCGCGCTGTTGGAGGCGATGCGCGTCGGGCTCCCGGTCGTCGGATTCCGATCGGCGCCGGCGGTCGGCGAACTCGTCAAAGACGGCGAAAACGGTCTTCTGGCCGACGACGGGGCGGCGGGATTCGCCGCGGCGCTCCGTCGGCTGATTCAAGACGCATCTCTCCGCCGCCGTCTGGGAGAAAACGCCCGCGTGTTCGCCGAAAGATACGCGCCCGAAAACATTTGGGATCAGTGGGAAGAACTCCTGACACGGGTTATCCGAAAAGGCGCCTCGGAAGGGGAGAGGCGGACGCCGGCGGAGTCCTGACGTTACCGTTGCCCCCCGCGGCGTTAAACCAGAGTAAAACCGCTTTACGGAACGACGGCGGCTTTTCCCGCCGTATCGGACGTATGGCGCCAACATTCAGTATTCAAGACCACCGGGGACGAACGGCGATGAAGATTCTACTGCACGGTTCCACGAACAACGGAAGTATCGGCACCAGCAATTACGGCGACTTCATCTACGGTCAGCAGATCTACGAGTACTTTTCGAAAAAGGGGCACGAAGTCTCTTTTTACCGCCCCTCGGATTTCTTTAAAAAATACACGTATAACGGCAAGGAAAACGGCGTCGGATTGTCGAACGCCGATTTGTTCGTCTATTTTCCCGGCGGGTATTTCGGCGAGGGGCCCTTCTCCTCTCCGAAAGTCAACTTCACGCACTTCCGCCGCTTTATGCTCCCCGGTCTGAAGGCGGCGTTCTCCCGAATCCCCCTGATCGCGGTCGGAATCGGCGCGGGCCCGATCAAAAGCCCGTTCTTTTCCCGGCCGATTAAGTACATCGGAAAACGCGCCGAGTTCATCACCGCGCGGGACCGCGAATCCTACGAGGCGCTGGTCAATCTCGGGCTGAAAAACGTCACGGAGTCTTCCGATATGATCCTGTCGATGAACATCGTCAAAAAGGATCTGCCCGGCGATACGCTCGGCCGGTTGCGCGGCGCGTCGCGGGGAAAAAGGATTCTGCTCGTCCACTACAACCACGCCTGGATTGCCCTGGAAAAATTCGCCGGCGCCGTCAATTCCTTCGTCGGATCTCATCCGGACTATTTTCCCGTCGTTGCTTCCGACTCCATTCTCCCTTACGAAAACGACCATTACGACCGGTTCCGCAAATTATCCGGCGTCGAGTCCTTTCATTATCTGTATGACAATCCGTTCGAGTTTTCGTCGCTGATCGATCTGGCCGACGCCGTTCTGACCTGTAAACTCCACGTGGGCGTCGTCGCGGCGATGTTTAACAAACCGGTGATCAGCGTCGCGGATCATTATGAAAAAACTTCCCGGTTTTACAGACAGATCGGCGAGAGCCGCCGGTGCGTTCCCCTGTCGGACTGCGGCGTTTCCGACATCGAAGAACTTCTGAACCGGCACCACGCCGACCCCGTCCGAATTCCCGAAGAAGTCGTCGAACTCTCGCGGATCCACTGGAAAAAAATCGACGAGACCGTCGCCCTGATCAAAAACGTCTGACCGCGAATAACCGTCTTTTTCCCGCGGAGATCGGCGTCCGGCCGAATCGGAAATACCGGAAGAGCTATTTCGGAAGTACGGAAAACGAAAGATCGCCGATCCCCGCCTCGGCGCAAAGGAGGAGAACCGGTTCGGCCTCCGACCATAAAAGGTTCCGGTCGGCGCGCACGCGGACTTCCAGGGGGAGGGCGCTCGACGCCTTTTCGCGTGACAGTCTCTCTTTTAACTCGTCGAGCGGAACGACCCGGCTTCCGACGTAGATCGCGCCGTCTTCGCCGATCGTGATCACCAATTTTCCCGTCTCGCGGCTTTCGGTCTCTTCCCCTCCCGCGGCGGTCGGCAGCGGTACCGGCCTCGCCTCTTCCTGCCGCGTCATACTCCCTGAAACGACGAAAAAGATGATCAGGAGGAACACCACGTCGATCATCGGGGTCAGGTTCGCGCCGATCGCGGCGCGGCGGGGCGCAGGCGCTTTCACCGGTCCGCTCTCCCTTCGGGAGCGGGCGGCAATTCCGCGCGGGGGATCTCCGCGCTTTTCGGCGCGGCGGCGCGACGGGCCTGAAGGTATTCTTTCAGCGGCAGGGTGAGCGACTCGGCGGTCTGCGCCGCGTCGCTCACCAGTTCGGCGATTCTGTGATGAAAAAACGCGCAAAGCGCCAGCGCCGGGATGGCGGCGACCAACCCGTCGACCGTGGTGACCAACGCCAGGTAAATTCCTTGCGCCAGGTTGGCGAACCGCCCGAGCCCTTCGGAAACCGCCAGTTCGCCGAACGCCGAAAGCATTCCGAGAACCGTTCCCAGAAGTCCGAGCATCGGCGCGATACTCCCGACCAGCGCTAAGAAATCCGTCTTGCGGTAAAGACGCGCCGATTCGGCTTCGAGCGACTCTTCCAAACCCTTTTCGGCCGCGCTCCACCCCTCGGCGGCGTTGCGAAAGCCGCCTAAAAGAACCGATGCCAGAAACGACGGGTGCCGTCCGCAGATTTCGGGAATCTGATGAAAAGCTCCGGCGCCGGACACGCGTTCGATCTCCTCGATCAGACCGGAAGGGGATATTTTCTCGCGCCGAAGCGTCAGAAAGAGACGGATGGTCTCGGCCCCTCCCCACAGCGATAGGAGAAAAATCACCAGTCCGATCAGTCCCCCGGCCTTGATCAGACCGACGAAAGAATGCGAAAGAACCCCGTCCCCCTCGTTGGCGGCAAACGCCGTCCGACAGAAGAGAAGCCCGGCAAGCAGGACGCAGGGAAAGAGGAGCCGGACGAGCGGAACCGCCCGGCGCGGTATTTTAACCTTCATGGGAAAACCTTCCGAAAAAGGTGGGAACGAACTCATTAGCCCGATCATACCCTATTTCCTATCGCCATTCCAGGCGAAAAATCTCTCTTGCCAAGATCGAGGCAAAAAAGTACTCTCTTTCGTCGTCCGACACTCAACAGAACTTTCGGAACTTTCAAATGAAACGATATTGCCATCAAGCCCGTTATCCTTTCCTCCTTCTCGTTCTGCTCCTGACCGTCGTCGGGTGCACCAAAGAGGAGGCCGCCCGGCGCGAAAGCCTGCGCCTGACCGCCAGCGGCGACGTCTCGGTCCAAAACGGCGAATGGGAAGAGGCGGTCCGCAGCTACACCTTGGCCCTGGAAGCGAATCCTCTGAACGTCGACGCGCTCTACGGCCGGAGCAGCGCGCGATTGGTGACCGCCAAGGAATTCTATCTGCTGGCGCGCGCCGCCGCCGGAGAGGGCGAAACGACCCGCGCGCGGGAGATCGCCTCCAAGGCGGACCGCGACTTTTCGCTCGCCGCCCAAGATGCCGCCGCGATCTTAAAGATCGACGCCGACGCGGCGGACGCGTGCTATATTCTCGGGTGCGTGGCGGTCTACCAGGGAGACTGGTTCGGCGCGCTCGACGCGTTCACCGAAACGATCAGACGCGCTCCCGACATGGCGTGCGCCTATCAGCGCCGAGGCGAAGTCTACGGCTATATCAACGACCTTGAAAACGAATCGGCGGATCTCAAACAGGCCGCGCGGCTCGGCTACGTCTCGCAGGAAGAGACCGACGCGCCGGACGACGAGTACTCGCGTACCGCCGAAACCGAAACGGCGGAATCCCTCTACTGAACACGTCGTCATATTTACGCCGCAAGAGTCGGAAGACGTTTTCGCGTTCCGGCTCTTTTTGTTTTTACCGGTTTGACGCGGAAAAGCGTCCCCTTGCCCCAATTTTCCCAAAAAGGAAATGCCAAGACGCCTTCTCTGGCAATTTCCGCCACTATGGGTATAATGGGCGGAAAGGGGTCGCGGACGAACGAATCGGACGTGTCCGTTCACCTTTCATTTCAACACGATGAGGAAGCGCAATGAGCAACGCTAAAGCCCGCATTATGAATCATTACGTCGATGACGCCGTCGTCGCCACCTGTATGGATACTCGCCTGAACGACGAAATCGGAATCCAGCAGTGGGGGGAAGAACTCTACGGTCTGGTCGACCGGCTCAAGACTAAAAAACTGGTCATCAACTTCCAGAACGTCATTTTCATGTCAAGTTCGTCGCTTCGTGTTCTGATCACGGTCAACAGCCGCTGCAAGGGGAAAGGAATCAAACTCGCCCTCTGCGGAATCAACGACAACATCATGGAAGCGTTTAAGATCACCCGGCTCGACTCGGTCTTTAAAATCAAAAAGGGCGAAATGGAAGCGGTCAAATCTCTCTGACCGCCTTGGCCGCGAAGGATGATGTCCCAATGACAACGACCGCCGAGAGTCCCAATCCTCCCGTCTGGAAGATCGACCGAACCTTCCCGAGCGTTTTCGGGAAGGCGAGTTCGCTCATCGACGAAGTTCTGGCTCAGATGACCGCGCTGGGGTGGAGCAACCGCGACGTCTTCGCCGTCAATATGGCGTTAGAAGAATCGGTCTCCAACGCCATTGAGCACGGAAATCACGGCAACCCGAAAAAGCATTTTCGAGTCATCTGTACCGTTTCCGAAAAACTTGTCTCAATTCAAGTCCGTGACGAAGGAAAAGGGTTCCGTCGCGATCTGGTTCCGAATCCGCTTGATGACGAAAATATCGAAACGCCGAGCGGACGCGGCACTCTTCTGATTCGGGGATTTATGACCCGCGTCAACTACAACGACGCCGGGAACGAGATCACGATGGAAAAGGAACCGACTCCGGCTTCGTAACCCGTTTGGTCGGCAAAACGGGCCGAAATTCGTTCGGTCTCTGACTCATTCGAAAACGCCGCGCCGCTGGCCGATCTTAGGAAGACGCTTTATGCTGAAGATCACCTATTGGTCCGACTACGCCTGCCCCTACTGTTATATCGCCGAGGCGCGGCTCAAAAAGGCGATCGCTTCGATGCCGCGGGGAAATGAATTTGAAATCGAAATGAAGGCGTTCCAACTCGACCCCTCCGCGGGAAAACATGCCGCCGAAGACACGCAGACTCGATTCGCGAAAAAATACCGCATCCCGTTTGACGACGCCGGGAAGCGGATCGATGCCATCTCGCGCCTGGGGATCGCCGAAGGACTCGATTTTCGATACGCGACGACTCGTTTCACCAACACGGCGGACGCCCATCGGCTCACAAAACTGGCGTATCGGCATAACGACCCGGCACTCTACGAACGGGTGATCGAGTCGCTTTTTAAGGCCTACTTTACCGACAATCTCGAATTGGCCGACGTCGCGCTTCTGCAAAAAATCGGCGAGGACGCGGGACTCGACCCCGACGAAGTGAGCGCCCTTCTGGCCTCGGAAGAATACCAAGACGAAGTCGCAAACGACCAACTCCGGGCGGCTCGACTGGGAATCTACGCGGTTCCCCATTTCGTCATCGGAAAATACACCGTTCCCGGAGCGCAAAGCGCCGAGGTGATAAAGTCGGTCATCCTCGAGGCTTTGGGCGACGCGGGAAACTCGGAATTGTCCGGCGGAATGTGTTGCGGCCCGGACGGCTGTCGTTTGGGGTGACGGAATGATTCTCGAGGTTCCCGTCCGGGGGGTGTTTGACGAAAACTGCTATTTCCTCGTGGACAACGCTTCGAAACGGGCGATGGTGATTGACCCCGGCGCCGAAGGAGATCGACTCCTCGACCTGACTGTCCGCAACGGATGGATTGTCGAAATGATCGCTTTAACCCACGGACATTTTGATCATACCGGAGGGGTCGAAACCCTCCGGCGAGCTATCGGCGTCCCTGTTTTCGCCTCAAGGAACGCCGACGTCTACCTCCTGGACCCCGAGATGAATCTGTCGGCAAATTACGGTATGCCGATCGTTGTTCCCGACGCTCAAAAAGTTGCGGAGGGCGAGATTCTCTCTCTCGGGACTCCGTCTTCCCTCCGTGTCCGGGTGATCGAAACGCCGGGACACACCGCCGATTCGGTCGTCTATTACTGCGAAGAAGCGGGCGCGGCGTTTGTGGGGGACACGATCTTTAAAGGTTCTCCGGGAACCCATCTCTACCCCGGAGGAAATCCGCGCGATCTGCGCCAAAGTATCGCGGAAAAGATATTCGCGCTCCCCGGCGAGACGCTCCTTTTTTCCGGGCACACCCCGAAGACGACCGTCGCCGCCGAACGGGCCCGGTACAGACTTTAACCGAAGCGGAATCGTCCGCCTTGATAGACAACCCCCCCTTCGTCGGACGGCCAATTTCGAGAAAGGGGGAACGCTTTTCGGCTCGGCTCTATTTGAGCGAAAGCCACCCGATGTTGTAAAGAAATACGAGGATCACGCAGATCGGACTGATGAAACGAATCAGGATTCCCAGAATCAGAGCAAGGGTCAGCGAGTGGGTTCCCTTGCTGAGCGGGTCGTCTTTCAGGCCGGCCAGGAGAGCAAAAAAGTTGACGTCGGTCACGTCGCTCCCCCCTTTGCGAAGTTCCGTCAGCGCGTAACGCATTCCCCACTGCCAGCCGACGAACAAAGAGGTTCCCAACCCGCCGAGCGGCAACATGTAGTTCGACGAAAACTGATCCATCAGATCAAACAGACTCGCGTTGGTCGAGCCGAACGCCCAGACAAGCCCCCGCTGGAGGAAAGGAAGCCGATCCCAGTTCGTCACGCTCAGCGTGCAGAATATGCCGGAAACGGAAACGAGGAGAATCGTCCAGAAAACCGCCGTCTTCCGCCGAAACTTAAAATGATCGATCAGGCATGTCACGCACCCTTCGGCGATGCTGATCGCGCTGGTCAACGCGGCGATGAAAATCAGGAAGAAAAAGATCGACGACCAGAGCCAGCCGAGATGATCCCCGATCGAGTTGAAGGTGGCGGGCATCACTTGGAACACCAAACCCGGTCCCGCCGAGGGTTCCATTCCCATCGCCATCACCGCCGGGAAAATCGCCAGCCCCGCCAGAAGGGCGAAGAACGTGTCGGCGACGATAATAAAAAGGCTTGACGAAAGAATGTTCTTTTCCGAATCGAGGTAACTGCCGTACGTCATAATCGCGCCCATCCCCAGGCTGAGCGAAAAAAACGCCTGCCCCAGGGCCGAGAGAAACACGTGCGGCGTGATCTGCGAAAAATCGGGGGTCAACAGGTAACTGATCCCCGCGTTGGCGCCGGGAAGCGTCACGCTGCGCATGATCAGAATCAGGATGAAGATCAAAAGAACCGGCATCAGGAACTTGCTCGCCAGTTCGATCCCGTTCTTGATCCCGAACCAGATCACCGAGCCGGTCGTCAGCGTAAAGAGAAGCTGAAAGAATATCCCGTGGGAAGGGGTTGCGACGAAAGTGTCGAAAACCTGCTTGGCCGAATCGGGATCGGTAAAGTTGAGTTGCTGAAAGAGCCCTTTAAAGAAGTAGGCGATCGTCCAACCGCCGACCGTCCCGTAGAACGAAAGAATGAAAAATGGCGTGACGACGGAAAGGATCCCGACCGCCGCCCAGCCGTACCAAAAAATCACCAGCGCAATCAGGAAAAAAAGCCCAGACATCCCGAATTTACCGAAACAGAAAAGACCGCACGCCGCCAAAAGGAGAAGAACCCCCGTCATGTGCGTCGAGCCGGTCTTTTTCGGGCAGAGTTTTTGAAACGCGGTGATCGGATCGGACTGCGCGTTCCGACCGATCGCGATTTCGCAGACCATGACCGGAAAGCCGATCACCAGAACCGCCAGCAAGTAGACCAGGATGAACGCGCCGCCCCCGTTCTGACCGGTAACATAGGGGAACTTCCAAAGATTCCCCAGCCCGATCGCCGAGCCGGCCGCCGCCAGAATAAAACCGAGACTCCCGCCCCAATGCTCACGTACTTGGTTCTTCTCTTTCATTGCCGATCGCCTGCTGCCGTTTAATATACTGGGTCGAATTTTTTTCGTCTGCCGGATCGCGTTAAAATGACTCGCGTATTCGAAAAACGAGTCACAAATCCCCGTTAACCGAATTTTAATCCGTCCGTGAACAGCGTCAAGAAGCTGAAGCGCCCCGAAAGAGAAGATTCCTTCTCTTTCGGGGCAAAACCGCCCGATCCGCCTCAGAAAATCCGCTTGGTATGCGACCGCTGAAGGAGCGTGGTATTGTCGGCCACATCGAAGAGCGGTTTCATCGGATTGGCCAGACCGCCGTGGCTGCTTCCGCCCAGATAGACGACCCAGGAAATCGAGGCGCTCCAGGTGTCGGCTTTCATGTTCCCCTTCTTGCTGTCCTTCGGGAAGACGTAGACGAAGTTGTTCCGGATACAGGAATGATTCGTCACGGGAACCTCGACGCGGCCGCCGATCATCGCTTCGCTGTCCTCGGTCGCCCCGGCGCTGATCGTCCCCTCGGCGCCGGTCACGAACTTGTGGCGAATGAACCCCGTATAGTAGGTCTGCGACGAAACTTTCGCTTCGAAGATGTCGTCGCCGATCGCGTAGCGGAACTTCTCTTCCCCCATGTGGAACGCGCCGCGGAATCCGATATCGGTGTTGCAGAACGAACGGGAGAGTTCGGTCCGGAGCTGGCTGACGGTATACTTTTGGATCGTCTTGTCCTGCACCGCATCGTAGACCGCGCCGAATTTCCACGGATTCCCCGGGCAGGCGAAGAAGAGTCCGCCGGTCCAGAAGAACTGGGTGCGATGATAGTCCGCTTCGAGATCGTCGGCAATCAGGTCCAGGTCGATTTTATCCTTCCCCGACCGGAGATAGCGCGCCCCCGACTGCCAGGTCAGTCCCAGAATTCGGCGCGGGAGAGTCCAGTTGATCCCCAAATCGACCCCGAAATCGGCGTTCTTGCTGACCCCGAACGGATCCTGATAGGAGTAGACCCCCGCCGAAAGCTCGGTGTTTCGGAGAAGGCCGCCGCAACAACCGTAGCCGTATCCGCAGTAATCGCCGTAACAGCAACCGCCGCAGTTGTTTGTTCCATACGACTCGGCCGGCGGAAACATTCGGGTATGGGTCTGGCGGGCGGGATCCCAGGGGAAGTACATCGGATGAAAATCATAGGTGCCGTCGGCATAGGGGTTCCCCGAAAGACCGCCGTCCTCGGTTCGCGACGCGTAGTAGTTTTCGAGCTGGCCGATATTCCCAAACCGGTCAATCTGCGTCGCCGCCTGCGGGAGTTTGACCTGACGGGCGGTATGGGCGTCGGAACTCGGTTCCGGGGTGTTTTCACGTGCCGGGGCGGTTTCGCGGGCGGGGTCGAACGACGGAACCAGGTCTTCGAACCCTTTCCGATTGTCCCCTTCCCAGCCGGTTTCCGGTTCGTCCGATTCGCTCACCGGAACCGCGTTCAACGCGCCGTCGGCCGGTTGGGCTTCCTTCGGCCGAACGCGGATCGCGTCGTCCGGCAGAACCTCGGCCTGCCCCTGCATCGCCGCGGCGGTCTCGGCGAACGAGAAATTCGGATCCTCGTCGAGGGACCACGAGAGATCGTCGCCGCCGTTCATCGCCATCCGCATCGGACGGCGGGGGATCGGCCGGCGCGCCGGCATCCGGCGGGGCGCCTGATTATAGGAGGTTTGCTGAATCGCCCCGCTTTCGGCGCCGTCCCCCTCGTCGACATATTGAAGGGAGTGGACGGCCGCGATCCGATCCATCGATGCGGTCTTGCCGATCGGACTGTACCAGCCGCCGTCCTGCGCGCGCAAAGCCGTGGATCCGCCGCTCAAAAGGAGAAGCGTCAGAGCGAAAACCGGCCATTTCGAAAACTTTTTGGAGCGATTCATCGTATTTTTCCTTTATGCAACGGTGCAAACGACCAAAGCGGGGGATCGGAATGAACTCCCTACTGGTATATTCGACCCCGAATAACCGTTACTTTTGGAAAAATCGGAAAAAACGCGGAATTTCCTATAATCGGCAAAAAAAATTTTTTCCTTCATCCTTTTTCGAAAAAATTTTCTGAAGTCTCGGATCTGCAGACCCCTTCCGGAGACGCCGTACTTCCTATTTTCCTATTGAGATTGACCGAAAAATGGGGGTACAATATAATGGCGCGGTCGTCTGCGGTATCCCGCAGACCCCCGAAAGGGGCGAAACGAAGATTCACCCACTTACCGAGCGGCGCTCTTCAGGCATGACGGGTTTCCCTGTCGGCGGAGGAGTCGGCGCGGCGGCGAACCGATGAAAAATTTCTGGCGGGCCGTTCGGCTCACGTTTAAATATAAAGTCACCATCGTTGCGACCGTTCTCTCCGCGCTCTTTCTCGCTTTCTTCTGGGGCGCCAACATTACGGCGGTTCTTCCGTTGGTCGAAGTCTCGTTTCAGGGGGAGACGGTCGGTCAGTACTGGGAAAGACAGCTTGCCGCCAAACGGGACAAGATCGACGAACTCCGCGCCGCCGCCGACTCGCTCCGCGCCGAACTGGGCGATCGGCTCGACGACCGGGGGAGCCTGATCCTCGAAAAGAACGCCCCCTCGTATTCGGAACAAAAACAGGCGTTCCGCCGTCTGCGCGAGGCGGAAAATCAGCGGGAATTCTACGAAAAAAGCGTCGCCTGGTTCGAAAAACTAACCCCCTGGGTCGAAAAATATACCCCGAAATCCCCGTTCGGAACCGTCGTGATTTTAATGGCGCTGGTCATGGCCGGAACGGTCGTTAAATCGATTTTCACCTTCTGTCACGCCTATTACTCGACGAAGATCGGCCTGTTGGGGGTCTACGAGCTGCGCGAGCTCTTTTTCCGCAGGGCGATCGAACTGGAGGTCGACTATTACAGCCAGCGGGGCGTCGCCGATACGATGAGCCGCTTCACCAACGACATGGGGGCCCTTTCGGGGGGGATCACCATTTTTTACGGCAAGCTCATCCGCGAGCCGCTCAAGTTGGCCGCGTGTCTGACCGGGGCACTTCTGGTCAGCTGGCAGCTTCTGATCGCCACGTTTGTTTTCGTTCCGATCACGGGCTGGATCATCTTCGCCCTGGCCCGCAAACTGAAGAAGGTCGTCCGCAACTCGATGCAGGAAATGGTCTCGATGTACGCGCGGATCGGCGAGACGTTCCGTTCGATTCGGATCGTCAAGGTCTTCAATCAGGAAAAGAGGGAGGAAGAACGGTTCCGGCAGACGAACGACGCGAACTACCGCCGCGCGATGAAAACGACAAAATACGGCTCGCTGGTCAGTCCGATCACCGAAACGCTCGGGATCACGATCCTGATCACCACGATCCTTCTGGGGGCTTGGCTGGCGATTTCGGGGGAAACGCATATCGGACCGCTCCCGATGGCAAGCCATCCGCTCACGCTCGGCGAAATCATTCTCTTTTACGGGTTTCTGATCGGCGCGGCCGACCCGGCGCGCCGCCTGTCCGATATCTTCGTCAACCTGCAAAGCGGCGTGACCGCCGCCGACCGCGTCTATGAAATCATCGACCGGCAGAACACGATCCGTGAAATCGCCCGTCCCAAACCGCTCGAACGGTTTCGCGAGAAGATCACGTTTGAAAACGTTTCGTTTTCGTATGACGTCGAATCGAATCGGATCGCCGAAGAGGTCCGCAAGACCGAAAAGGATCACTATCACCCCCCCAAACTGATCGAAAACCCGCGCTACGTCCTGCGGGACATCAATCTCGAAATCCCGTTCGGCGAGACGCTGGCGATCATCGGACCGAGCGGAAGCGGCAAAAGTACGCTGATGTCGCTCATTCCGCGCTTCATCGATCCGGTCGAAGGACGCGCGGCGATCGACGGAATCCCGATCGGCGAACTTTCCCTTTTCGATCTGCGTAAAGAGATCGGTCTGATCTCGCAGACGCCGATCCTTTTCGACGGGACTGTCGAAGAGAATATCCGATACGGAACCGAAGGAAAAAGCTTCGACGACGTGGTCGACGCGGCCAAACGCGCCTTCGCGCACGATTTTATCACGGGCGAGCTGGCTCACGGATACGACACGCAGGTCGGCCAGGGGGGGAGCCTTCTTTCGGGGGGACAGATGCAGCGTATTTCGATCGCGCGGGCGATCCTCAAAAACCCGCGGATTCTCCTTCTCGACGAGGCGACCAGCCAGATCGACATGCAAAGCGAGCAGCTCTTCCACAACGCCCTGCGCGGTTTTATCGGAAACCGTACCACGGTCATCGTCACCCACCGCACCGGCGCGCTGACGCTGGCCGACCGGATCGTGATCATGAGCGAAGGGAAGATCGACCGGATCGGAACGCACCGCGAACTGATCAAAGACTCGGCGTACTACCAAGGGCTTTTCAGCGCCGAGTCGCCCGTCGGCTGACTTTCCGAAAAGAGCGCGCCTTTCTGTTTGCCCTTTTCGCTGAAGTCTGATATAATCGATGCGGCGGGAGCGACGGTTTTCTCTCCCTTCGGCTTCGCCCGCGGCCGAAACGCGTCACCGAGCGGGTTTCTTCAACGAAAAGAGGTTAACCTTCACACACATGTCCTTTTTGACACTCAGTCTCTTCGGAGCGGGAGACGCCCCGGTTTCGGGCGACAATCCCCACATGACCGTTTTTCTCATTAGCGTCTTCGGGGGGCTGATCATCTCCGCGTTCTGCTCCCTCATGGAATCGGTCCTCCTGAGTATCACCCCGATCCAGGTTGCCGAACTGACCGAAGAGTCGCCGAAAATCGGCGCGATCTGGAACGGTTTTAAGAAGTCGATTGACAATCCCATTTCGGCGATTCTCATTCTGAACACCGCCGCCCACACGATCGGGGCGACGGTCGCCGGAAACGAGTTGGCCGAGATGGTCGGCTCGGACGGGGCGAAAGAGCGTCTGATTTTGATCGTTTTTTCGGCTCTCTTCACCTTCGCCACGTTGCAATACACAGAAATACTTCCGAAGACGATCGGCGTACGGAACAACAAGACGATCGCCCGCTGGCTGGCGCATCCCCTTTTCTGGATGACGCGCGTTCTGACGCCGATATCGAACGTGATCTACTGGCTGAACCGTCCCTTTGAGCCGAAAGGTCCGAAATCCGAACATGTCGCCGGAGCCGACGAAATACGCTATATGGCGGCGATGGCCCGTCAGAACCAGCAGATCGGAACCGAACAGGAGGGGATCATCGTCGCCGCGGCGGGCCTTTCGCGCAAGACGGTCGCCGACGTGATGATCCCGATCGAAGACGTGGTTCTCCTCCCGAACGACCTGACGCTCGACGAGGCGATCGAGATCGCCTACGTCGACGCGCACACCCGATTTCCGGTCTACGAAAAAGAAAACAAAAAGAATATCGTCGGCTACGTTAATTTCAAGGAGATCATCGCTCACCAGAAGCTTGAACCGACCGCCAAACATATCGGGGGGGTCGTCCGTCAGGTCGCGTTTACGGAAGTCGACAATCCCGCCTCGGAACTCCTCGTCCTCTTTACCCATAAACATGAGCACCTGGCGATGGTTCGGAACGAAGCGGGGGACTGCGTCGGAATGGTCACGCTCGAAGATATTATCGAAGAGTTGGTCGGCGAACTCGACGACGAGTTCGACGCTCTTCCGAAACATGTCCAGCATCTCAAGAATCAGTCGCTGATCATCGGTGGGGGATGCTCAATGGACCGCGTACGCAAAACCGTGACCCACGACATCCTTCACGCGCCGCGCAACCGCGGGTACGATTTCGTCTCGCAAAACGACGACGCCAAAAAGCTCGACACCTGGATTGAGGAACGGCTCGGACGCGAGGCGCAGCGGGGCGACCAGCTTGTCATCAACGGCGTGGAGTTCAAAGTGCGCCGCGTCCGGCGGGGCCACACGTTTGACGTGCAAATCAAAAAAGCGCCCGAGTCTGAAGAGTAACGCCCGAAAGTTCGGGCGTTTCCGGACGGACGGAAGAGTTTTGAGTACATTCCGTCTCTCCGCGCAAAATTCGCGTCTCCCCATAAAAAAACGGAGCCGTTCGGCTCCGTTTTAACCGTCGAATCGTGAGAACGACTATTCTTTTTCTTTCGAATCGTCCTTTTCCTGAACATAAGTGCCGTCCATGACCTGGCGGATGGTGGTCAGCAAAAGATCCATCGGGAACGGTTTGCGAATGTAGGCGTCCACGCCCAGCTTGAGCGCGTAATCTTTGTGGCGCGTACCGTCGTTGGCCGTCACCATCACGATACGGGTCGTAAACGACTGGGTTTGGCGCAACGCCTCGATGACCAGGAAACCGCTCCGTTTCGGCATCATCATATCGAGGACGATCAGATCGGGATTCTCCCGTTCGGCCAACACCAGACCGGCGTTTCCGTCGCGAGCGACAAGAACGCGATAGTCGTTCGCCTCTAAGGTGAGACGCATCGACTCGGAGATCTCGGGATCGTCATCGACAATCAGGATCGTTGTTTTTTTCTCTTCTGCTGCTTCACTCATCACATTCAAACCTATCTAACACTCCAACGGGGGGTTAGGCATTAGTGGAAACGGGGACAAATACGTATTTCGGACAAAAACGCATCCTAATTGATTTCCAGTATACCGAAAAATCCCCGGCCGTCAACCACTTGTACGCGGTTAAAGAAAATTTTACCGCGCCAATTTGACAAAGGGTCCGGTAGTAACTATTTTTCACGCAGTTTGGTAAACGGCGTCGGTTCGCCCCGGAGAATCCGCGCTTCGACGATCCGGTCGGGCGCGGGAAGATTCCGTCCCTCGGGGTTGATCCGCTGAAGCTCCGAAAGGACTTCCATCCCTTCCACAACCCTCCCGAAGACGGTGTGCTGGCCGTTCAGGTGGACCGTCGGAATGAAACAGAGGAAAAACTGCGACCCTCCCGAGTCGGGCGCCGCCGTCTTGGCCATACTCAGCGAGCCGCGAAAGTGCATTCGCGCGCCCGGTTTTTTACATTCGTCTTTGATGCAGTAGCCGGGGCCCCCGGCGCCGGTTCCGGTCGGATCTCCCCCCTGAGCCATAAAGTGGGGAAGAACGCGGTGGAACGGGACGCCGTCATAGTACTTCTGGCTGACCAGCGTCATAAAGTTCCCGACCGACTCGGGCGCCTCGCGCAGGAAGAGTTCCAGAACGATATCCCCCTTCGAGGTGCGAAGGAGTACGCGCGGTAGCTCTTCGGCGGCGTCCTTTTCGCGCGCGGCGAGTTCTTCCGGCCAAAGTTTTCGATACTGCGGCAAAACCTGGGTGATCATCGAGGGGATCTGCATTTCGCCGCGCGGGTCCTGTTTTCGGAGTCCTTCGAGCCCGCCGGTCTCTTTCGCTTTCTGATAGAAGGCCTCGGCGTCGTCGAGCTGCATCACGTTAAACGCGGCGTAGGCGCCGTAGGCGTAAAGGTAACTGTACTGCTCGGGAATTGCGCCGTCGAGCGCCTTGGCGATGCTGTAAGCCGTTTCGTACTCTTCGGTCGTGACGACCATTTTATCGAGCATCGACATCAGAAAGACCGAAAGTTCTTCGTCCTGCGAATCAAGCGACTTGAACGCCTCGATCGCCAGGGGAACGAGCGACTTCTGGAGCGTCGACGTTTCGGCCAGGAGGGGATTGAACTTTGCCTGAATCTCGTCTTTTCGTTCGGGCGCCGCCGTCTGATACTCCTCTTTCAGCGAACGGAGCTCCTTCAGGTGGTCTTTATAGGTCTGCATCCGGGCCTGATAGGCGCCGACCGCGTCGGGAGCCGATTGGGCCGAAAGCGCTCCGCCCAGGATGAAGAGCGAAAGAACTGAAAGGACCGCCAGTCGAATGAATCTGCTTCTTTTCATTATTTTTCCTGTCGTCTATGGTGAGAGACTCCGTTACAAAAACGCCGGTTTGTGCTATTATAGAAGAGTTCGACGAAAGACTCAAGACTTTATCGCCCCCGGGACCCCTATGCCTCCGAAGAAGAAACGACATCACGACACAACCTCCGAAAAGATCCCCTCCGGTCTGAGCAGCCGGGATTTCCTGAACTACTATCGCGCGAATCCCGCGGCGTTCCGGCTGGGGGACGAGCCGCGCGAAAGCGGCGCGCCGACCGCTCCCGCCAAAAAGAAGAAGGGCCGGGGGGACGTCGGCAGCCAGCCGGGAGACCGCGGCAAAACGGCGGGTCTGCGGATCATCGGAGGGCGGTTCAAGGCTCTTCGGCTCGAATACGGCGGAGACCATCGAGTTCGGCCGATGAAAGATCGGATCCGCGAATCGGTCTTTAACCTCATGGGAACCTACGCTCCGGGGCGGCATGTTATCGACCTTTTCGCCGGAACCGGCGCGCTGGCGTTCGAAGCGCTCAGCCGGGGGGCCGAGTCGGCGACCCTCATCGAGATTCATTTTCCTTCGGCTCGGGTCATCCGGCAGAACATCGCCCTTTTAGCCGAGAAAGACCCGGAGATCGCCGAAAGAATCGATCTGACGATCACCGACGTCTTCTTCTGGGGGAAAGAACTCGCCGAACACAACCGGGCGAAAGAACGGGGCGAATCGGTCTCGACCGCGCATCTGCGTCATCCTCTCCCCTCCGACCGGCCGTGGCTCGTCTTCTGCTCCCCCCCGTACGATTTCTACGTCTCGCGCCGGAACGATATGCTTGATCTTCTGACGGAATTGCGCGCCGCCGCTCCGAGCGATTCGGTCTTTGTGATCGAGGCGGATCGGCGATTCGATTTCGGCCTTTTGGGGGTTCCTATCCCCGAAAAGAAACGCCGCAGTTATCCCCCCGCCGAAATCGGAATCTTTATGACAGGTCCCCGGACACCTAACGAGTCGGAGTCTCTATGAAAAAGACAATCTTCGCCGCCGCGCTCGGTATTCTGATCGGAGCCGTTCTGGGCGTTGTTCTGGGACTGATCAGTCTGGTCGGCCGCGGCTGGGATCTTTCGGTCGAACATCCCGAATATTGGGAGTCGCGCCGTCAGGCCGCACTGGCCGCCGCCGAAGACGCCCTGGCCGGCAAGGTAAAAGCGCCTCGGGTCGAAACGCCCGAAATTGAGTTCGATTTCGGCGTTCGCGAGAAAAACAAAGAGAACGTGACCGGCTCGCACGATTTCCCGATCATCAACGCCGGCACCGCTCCGCTGACCCTTAAAGAAAAAACCAAGTCCTGTTACTGCACCGATTTCCATATCGCCAAAAGGAAGCTCATGCCGGGCGAATCGACCACGGTTAACGTCCAATGGGATGCCGAACGGGGAGGCGGCGCGTTTAAGCAGTCGGTCATCATTTCGACGAACGACCCGGTCCGCCCCGAAATTTTCTTCAACGTCAAAGGACTCTTCTCGTCGCCGGTCATCGCCAACCCGAACCACCTGATCTTTTCCGGAGTGTCGAACAGCGAAGAGCAATCGCGCGAGTTCCACATTCTCGGATTCGGTACCGATTCGGAAGGGAACCCCCTTCCGCTCGATATCGGCGACGAAGACGTCACCCTCTGGGACCCGGATCATTTCCGGGTCGCGCTGGAGCCGGGAACGCTCGACGATCTGACGGAGGACGAAAAGAACAGCTCGGTGATCAGCAAAGCGACTTCGCTGGTGAAAGGGACCCTCTACATCACTCCGGGTCTCCCCCAGGGGGCGTTTCAGGAAACGGTTCGTTTCAAGACGCGCCGCCCGGATCAGCCGCTGTTGGAACTGATGGTCGAAGGACAGGTGACCGGCGCGGTGACGATCACCGGAATGAAGTACGACAAGCACAAAACCGGTCAGTTGGTCATCGGTCCGGTCTCATCGGCGGCCGGCGCGCGGGAATCGTTCCGTCTGACCTTCGACGATCAAGAGTTTATCGCCGACGCGTCGACGGTTCGCGTCTCGAACGTCCGTCCCTTATGGCTTAACGTCTCGCTCGATTTTCTCGACGCCGAAGCGCAGAAGTCGATGCCGGTAAAATGGGTGGACGTCACGGTCGAAATCCCCGCCGGGTCTCCTCAGGAACGATACTCCGGGCCGGGACTGGCCGAAACGGGAGAAATCGTCGTCGAAATCGACAGGGATATGAAAACCGAAGAGGTCGTTCTGCCGGTCAGTTTCACGGTCGGTCCGTAGTCTCCTTCGCTTACCGCTTTTCGGCCGTTTCCCCATTTTCCGTTTTTACCCCGGGACGGACTTGTTCGGCTCGGGGCGTTTTCTTCCTGTCCGCAAAGTAACGTCCTTCTTTTCGATTTGTTTCAAACCGGCGACGGCGGAAAAAACCCCTTGCGCCGTTCCCGATTATTCTCTACAATCCCGCCGCATTCCCCGGTGTCGAGCCGGGGGGTATGGGATATTGACATGCTGGAATGAAAATGCACCGATGAAGATTCTGCCACGAACGATATACCGCAGAGACCGCCGAAAAGGAAAATCGGAAGAAGGTTGGCGCCGTTCGGTTCTGACCGCGCTCCTGTCGGGAAGCGTGTTTCTCGCCGTCCTCTTTTCCGCGCGTTCGCCCGCCGCGGCCGACGACGGCGCGGCTCGCCCGTCGGCCGAGATCGTTTCGGAATCCCCCGCGCCGCCGTCTCTTTCCGTCTCCGAAGAGAACGCCGAAGAGTTCCCCACCGAATTATCCCGCCCAAGCGTCTATTCCGACGCGCGCGACACGCGTATTTATCACCCCGCCGAGTCGGTGCCGAGCCGGCTGGCCGAGCGGTTTATGGCGCTGATCCCGCCGGCCGACCGCGCTTCGGTCGACTGGCGCGCCGACGACCAAGAGCGCACCCTCACCGTCACCGCGCCGCCGCAGATTATCGCGACCGCCGACCAGCTGATCCCGCGAATGGACGCCAACGTTCAGCTTTCGGGCGATGGAGTCGAGTTCGGCGTGGCCGAACCGGTTCGTCCCGACGCCGTTGAAGAGACCGAGCCCGCCCCCTCGGCCGGCGCGTATTACGACCCGAACGAAAACCGGATGGTCGAAACGCGCTGGGAAAACCGAGACGCCATCTTCCCCGTTACCGAAGAAGAGATGGGAACGCGCGTTTTCGGCGGCGACGACGCCCGCGGCGCGAAGGAGACTTCGCCGCAGACCGCCGACGTCACCGTCTATTCCTGCCCGCGCGAGAAGATCGGTCTGGTCGCCGCCGGACTGAAAGCGCAATACAAAGATTCGCCCGCGGTGATGATCACGTCCGACGCCGACGACGAGATCATCCTGGTCTACGCGCCGCAGGCCCTTCAGGGACGAATTCGTCAGGAACTGGCCTCGGTCAACATCGCGCCGGCCGCGCCCGAACGCCGAGGCCCGGCGCAAAGCGTCTCCGCTCCGAACCGCGAACCGGCGCCCGTCGAAAGCGGCGCGGCGTTCCGCATCGGCTACTCTCCCGTCTACAAAAGCCTCGACGCGCTCGAATCACAGCTGACTTCCCTTTTCAACGACCGGATGACCCGGATCTTCCCGGCCCCCGGACAGGAAAACCTGACCCCCGCCGAAAGAGAACGCCGCGTCTGGCGCTTCGTCAAGAAAGCGAAAAGTTCCGGCGCTCCCGCGCCGTCGTGCGAGCTTCACTTCGAGCCGAGCATGCAGACGATCCTGATGGTCGGAAGCCGCTCTCTCTGCGAGCAGATGCGCACGCTGATCGAAACGATGGATCGCGAGGGTCATTCGAGCCAGACACCGTATTACATTCAGATTCGGAACGCCGACTCGGAAAAGATCGAGTCCATCTTTCGGATGCAGAACGACGCGATCCGCGGACAGAGCGGATCCGCCCCCGTTTCGCAGGCCGCGCCGAAAGGCAAAATCAGTACCGCCGAGTACACCGCGAGCGATTCGGACCGGGCGCCGATCCGTCCGACCGCCGCGCAAGACGATTCCGGGGACGGCGGCGCTTCGGCCGGCGACCTGAACATGGTCTCCGATTTCGTTCCGACCGTCTTGCCCGACCTGGACATCGTCATCGTCGACGCCCCGCCGGCGGAGGCGAAACGCATCACCGACATGATCGCCAAAATCGAGGAGCTCGCCGCCAACGCGAACCCCTCGATCGAGATGTATCAACTCAAGCATGTCAATTCCCTGACGCTCGGAGGCGTCCTGCAGCGTCTTTATTCCGAGATGTTCCTCACCAAGCAGGGACGCGTCCTCGCCTATCCGATGCAGTCGCCCAACGCGATCCTCCTGGTCGGCTGGGGCAAGGCGCTCGAGTCGATGAAAGACCTGATCCGCACCTTCGACCAGCCGGTGGAATCGGAGGGGAGCGATCTGCACGTGGTCTTTCTGAAACACCAGGCGGCGCGGTCGATGGCGGCGCTCCTGACCGAGTCGTTCCCGCCCGCGGCGTCGGCGACCGGCGGAATGGCCCCTCGGATTCGCGTCGTCGCCGACGAGCCGACCAATTCGCTGGTCATTCAGGCGTCGGCGAACGACTTTGAGGAGATTCAGCGGATTCTGATGGAAATCGACGTCAACCGTTCGAACGTCAAGCTCGAAGTCCGCACCTTCACGCTGAAAAACACGCTGGCCGAAGATCTGCGCCAGACGATCGCCGCCGCCATCATGCCGGCGGCAGCCGGCGCGGCGGCGCGCGGTTCGATGTACCCGATCCTGGAAATCCTTTCGGTCGACGCCGAAAGTAAGAAACTGATCTCTTCGGGGATTATGAAAGACGTCCAGATCAACGCCAACCCGTACAAACAGCAGCTGATCGTGACCGCCCCGGCCGACTGCATGGAACTGATCGCGACGCTGATCGACGAGCTCGACGTGCCGGCGCAGACCGGACAGCTGAAGATCTTCGAAATCCGCAACGGCGACGCCACCCAGATGCAGAAGACCCTCTCGTCGATTCTGGCGACGAATCCCGGCGGAATGCCGTCGATCCCGAATTCGAAGGGGGAAGTCTCGTTCGTGCCGGTTCGTTTCACCGTCGACACGCGGACGAACTCGATCCTCGCCGCCGGCTCGCCGGGCGATTTGAGGCTGATCGACGCGATGATCACGGCGCTGGACCGGCGCGACACCGACGAACAGCGTCAGCTGGAAGTGATTCAGCTGCGGACGGTCCGCGCCGCGTCGGTCGCCAACGCCATCAACCAGTATCTCAACGAAAAACGGAGTCTGGAGCTGACGAGCGACACGATCTCGGACCACCAGCTCTTCGAGTCGCAGGTGATCGTCATACCGGAAGCGAACACCAACTCGATCATCCTGAGCGCGACTTCGAAATACCTGGACGACATCAGGGCGATGATCGAAAAGCTCGACAACGAGCCGCAGCAGGTCGTCATTCAGGTCCTGATCGCCGAGGTGACCCTCTCCGACCAGGAACAGTTCGGAATCCAGGCGGGTCTGCAAGACAAGGTCGCGTTCGACCGGAGTATCGTGACGAACGTCACCAACTCGTCGTCGACGATCGGCAACCCCGGATACGACTTCATCACGAACAACACGCAGGGGAACGCGTATAACTCGGCAACCGATCCGGAATATCTCGCCGGGCAGATTCTGAGCAATTTCGGGATGGGACGGAGCGACTCCGATCTGGGATACGGCGGTCTGGTCCTCTCGGCGAGCAGCCGGTCGGTCCAGGTGATCCTGCGCGCGCTGCGCGACAAGAACCGTCTGCAGGTTCTGAGCCGTCCGCAGATCCAGGCGATGGACAACCAGCAGGCGTTCATTCTGGTCGGCCAGCGCGTGCCGCGCGTCAGCGGGGCGAGCACCACCACCTACGGCGTCACCTCGAACGTGGTCGACGCCAACGTCGGGCTGATCCTGCTGGTGACGCCGCGTATCAGCAAAGACGGGCGCGTCATTATGGAAATCGGCGCCGAAAAGTCGAGTCTGGGGAGCGCCAGCGACGCGATCCCGGTCTTCTCGTCCGAAGGACAGGTCATCACCTCGCCGACGATCGAGACGACCCAGCTCATGACCGCCGTAAGCGCTCAGGACGGCGAGACGGTCATGCTCGGCGGGATGATCTCCTCGACGAAAGAGAAGATCTCGCGCGGGGTTCCGTACATTTCGGACATTCCGGTTCTCGGCTGGCTCTTTCGATACGACAGCGATACAGAAACGCGCAAAGAGCTCCTGATCGTCATGACGCCGCGCGTCGTGGCCAACTCCGAGGACGCCGAAGCGATCAAACGCGCCGAAGCGCGCAAAATGAGCTGGTGTCTGGCCGACGCGATGGCGATACACGGCGACATGGGACTGAACGACCCGCTCAACACGCGGGGTACTTCGCGCGACACCGAACTCCTCCCGTTCCGCGAAATGGACGAGATGGAAGAGCTTCCCCCCTCGACGATCCGTTCGAAGACTTCCGACTCGCAGAAATCGGAAAACCCGAGTTTAAAGACCGCCCGAGTCTCGACGGGGAGTTCGTGGTTTAAGAAGTAAAAGGATAGACGATGCGCCCAGCGTCCCTCGGACCGAACCGGTTTTTCATCCGACTCGCCTGCGCCGTGGCGGCGGCGTTGGGACTCTCCGCGCTCCTGCCGGGTTGCTCCTCGCTGGAACATCATCAGTATATCTTCTGGGGGGAAATCGTTCCCCAGCATCCGGAAACGCTCGAAGACCACTGGTCCGACTACGGCCCCTTCCTTCCCGACGACCGCACCAAGAAGATGCGCCGCGGCAAGGCGGGGGTACTCCGCTTTTACAAGGAGAAAGACCTCGAGCGCTCGATTCCGGTCGACGGCGAGCTGGTCGTCTACGTCTTTGAGGGGCACGACGACGGCATCGAACTGACCCGGCCGAAATACAAGCTTGTCGTCGATTCCGAACGGCTCAACCGCCAGCGGAAGTTCGACAAGAAAAACGGTTACAGCTACCACATCTGGCTCGATCTGGGAGAGGTCGATCAGCCGGAAGAGGCGATCTCGATTCTGGCGGTCTTTACCGAAACGAAGACGCGCGACCAGGTCGCCTCGGGAATCACCTACACGCAGATCGGCGG
>CADBQY010000159.1 GCA_902796885.1 uncultured Planctomycetota bacterium | reverse complement strand
TGTATCCGTCCGCGGAGCCCGAAAAGGCATGGTCTCCGCGACCTTATCCGAAGTCAAGGCGTCGCGAGCTTCCTGAGCGGCATCCAACGTCTGTGAGGGAAGCCCGCTATATGTTTCCCCTCCGTTGAACGGGACGTTTAAGGTGTCGTCAGTCCGGAAAGGGGCGAAATCGGAATCTTTATAAACGCCGGTCTCAGCAGCCGCCGGTACCGTAGCGGCAAAAGCTTCAAAATCGGCGGAATTGTCGGCCGGAGCGGGAGTCGTCACCTCGCCCGGCGCGACGGGCTCGGACGGCGACAGCTGATCAGCCGACGGAGCAGGCAAACCCGCGGAAGCGACGGCTGGATCTGCCGGGACAAAAAAGACCTCGTCCCCCTTCACTTTCTCATCGAAAATCATCCTTTCAAGTTTTTCCGCCTGATCTGTTTTACCGGCCGCTCGGCATCGGGCAGCCAGAAGTTCACCTGCTTCGACTCGGCCGTACTCCGCTTCGAGGAGAGGAAGAAGATCGATACTCGGATCAATTTCCAAGAGTGTTTTGCCGAGATAAATTTTCGCCTGTTCCATATCCGGATTATTATCACTCAGGAACCGGAAAAGCTTTTCAGCACGCTCATATTCGCCGAGCTCGAAAAGAATGATGGCGTAGTCGAGCGTAATCTGCGGGTCTTTCATCGGATCACTCTTGATCGCCGAAATCAAATACTGCTGGGCCTTGTCGTAAAGCTGTCGTCTTTTGGCGATCAGACCGAGCCGATGATAGGCGAGCGCCAAATCGGTCGAAACGCCGTACTGAGCATTCTGACTAACATAGAGGTTATAGAGTTTCTCGGCGTCAAAGAAGTGTTTCCCCTGATAGAACCTATTGGCTTCGCTCAAAACACCGCTGTTTTCGCCGATTGGAGTCGGATATCCGATAACTTCCTGCGTCGTCGAAGTTGGTGAGGAAGAAATCGTCTCAAAAGCGGAGATCGGCGTCCCCTCTTGGACGCCGAGCGAACTTTCGGGCAAATCGGCGGCATAGACACCCACGCCAAAAACCAAAAAAGAAAAACCGACAAAACCGACAGACAACAGTTTTTTGCTCATTGGTTCTATACTCTTGTTAGGGGTACAACCTTGAATTAAAACACTCCTTTCGACCGTCAACCTCCTAACGATCAAGAAAAGGGAGTGTCAATGAGGATTATCCTCATCTCTGTTATCGACAATCTTGTCGTCAAAGTTAAAAAAAACGTTAAACTTTGCCAGGTTTCCAAAAAACGAACTTTGCAAATGTTAAAATAGGAAAGATGATATCACTAAAATAAGATGCTCTCCCATCTTCCGGTACACGGAAACGTAAAAAGTGCAAGCCACTATGCCGATGAAAGCGAATCTGTTTTATAAAAAGAGGATAAAGAGAACGAAGAGGATCGCCACAATGACCATACCGAACGCAATCAGAGCGATGCGTCCGCCGTCAGCTTCCAACGTAGATTCGCCGGTATCGGAAAAGTTCATCGTCTCCGGCGAATCCGAAGAGCTGTCGAACCGATGGCCGCACCCTATACAAACCGGAAGATACTTCGGCACGAACGGCTCATCGCAAGTCGGGCATTTCACCAGTCGAAGCCCCGCCTTTTGAAATTTCTGCGAGAAGTCTTCGGGTAAACGCTTCTTTTCGGGAGTCATATCGAGGGTCTGCATCGTCGAACGATGGTAATTCGGAGTCGAAACCGAAAACGTCCTCGCGGTATAGATCGAATCGCTCGCGGCCTCGCTCCCCCAGCCTGGCACAGAATCAGCCTCCGGCTCGGAAAATTGCCAGACCGTCCCATGATCGGCGGCCTCCTCAGACGCGGCAAAATCTGTCGCCGAGCCGACGCCGTCGCTCGAAATCAGTTTCGACGGCTCGAGAAGAGTTCCCTCTTGGGATAGATCGGATCCATTTACCGAATGGGGCCCATCGCCGCGACAGATATCATTTCCGCAGCCGCAAAAGGAGGCGGGAGTCTGACCGGCGGTGGCGGTCTCCTCAGAAGAAAACCAAAACTCATCGTCGGCCGGCGGAAAAAGATCTCCCGCTCGGTGACAGACAGGACAACCGACTTCACGGCGTCGTCCGCATTCGGGACAGACCGGCCAGACCGCGACCGTTCGGAGAAATTCGTCCTCCGACTCAAAACGATCTTGATACTCTTTCCAAAGCGAAGCCAGATACGTTTGAGTTTGCGTCGAAGATTTCCCGTCGTTCTTCATAAGATGCCTGTCATAACAGAGTGCTTCAATTTCAACCAGGCGGTGGGACTTCCCTCCTCCCGCCTGCCCGGTTCACGCCGTGTAAATATAAAAAACCCCGGGAAATCCCGGGGTATGGAAAAAGGTTACTCCGCACTGCCACCGGGGGCGGATTGAGGATAGAGCTCGTCAAGTTGGGCTTTGACGCTCTCTTCCCTTTCTTTCAGCGCCGCTTTCTCCCGATCGGCCGACTCAAGCGACTCGGTCATTTTCTGCGCCTGCTCGTCGGTTAAAGCCCGTTCTGTCACGAGCAGAGGAGCGGCGCCTTCCTCGGAGGCCTGCGCCGGAACAACTCTTGTGGCGACGTTATCGGCGTCGGCATTCATGAAGTTCGAGTACCCGACCAGGAAAGTCGAATAAATCAGAGTCGCCAACGCCATCATCAGGAGCGATTTGGTGAACTTGCTCGACCCACGCCATTCATGAAGCGCCAAACCGAAGAAGGTGCTGAAAATGAAGGCAAACGCCATGTGGAGCGTCCAGCAGGAGAACTTGAACGATCCCATTTTGGTCTCGCCCATCGTATAGAAGAAGAACTGCATATACCAAAGGAGTCCGGCGAACATCGCGAAGAAGACATTCGCGAGGATCGGGATCCGAAGCCCTTTGAGTTTTCCTTCTTTTTCGGCCTGTGCGACCGCCGCGGCGTTTCCAGAATCGATCCCTTGCGCGGCCAGATCGGCTTTCTGGTATTTTCCGGTGAACTCATAGAACGTCTTATTCTTCGCCAGCAGGTACATGCACCAAATAAAATTGGTAGTAAACCCGCCAAGAAGAATGACGCAGAGTTTCGGAAGACCGGTCCAGAGTGTCTCGGTCCCGAAATGCTCGCTCGAAAAGGCGACCGGAGTCGCTTTGTCAATCGCAAACGCCATTCCGGCGCTGAAAACACCGGCGATCGTGGCGATGATCATCCCTTTGACAAAATTGAACTCTTTGACCGATTCCTTTTTCGCCTCGTCGGACATTTCTTTCTCTTTAGACATTCCGGCGGCGCCGGCCAGGGCAATCCCCAGTGCGCAGGCAATCAGCCCGAAGAGATTGATTCGACCGGCATCGGTCGCCAGAATTTTTGACGCGAATTCGCCTTTCAGGAAAAGAGGCATCAGTGTACCGATCACGGTGCAGAAACCGTTGGCGACCGCAATACCGAGCGACATCCCAAGATACCGGATCGCCAGCCCGTACGAGAGCCCGCCGACTCCCCACATCATTCCGAAGAGGTAGGCGGCAATCACCGCGCCTCGATCGACTTGCCAGGTGGCCGCGATCGCGTGAACCGGGTCTTTGGTCAGAATAAACGCCATCGCCCAGGGGGCGATGATCCAGCTCATGATCCCGCCGGTGATCCAGTACACCTCCCAGGACCATTTTTTAACCCCGTTATAGGGCATATAGAACCCGCCCGCCGCAATACCGGCGAGAACGAGGAAAAAAACGCCTAATATAATTTGGTTCATTGGTTATTCTCCCAAAAGGAATCAGATACGTTTCGACTGGACTTCCGCCTCATACTTTTTGAGTTCTTTGAGCCAAGACAGACCGACCGGAACGTCCTTCGACTGACAGTAGTAGTCCCAAACCGCGGCAAACGGCATCGTTTTCATCTCTTCGAGCGTCGCGAGTCGGCTGGTATAATCTCCGGCCTTTTCTTCTTTGCGCATTTCGGCAATCGGATCGAGCATCGCGGCCAGGAGCGCCTTGATCATCGACCGGGTACCGATTGTCCAGGCGGCAACGCGGTTGATCGTACCGTCAAAGAAGTCCAGCCCAATATGCGTTCGGCCGAGGAGGTTGTTTCGAACGAGCTCTTCGGCAATCGAACGGAGTTCGTCGTTCCAGATCACAACGTGGTCGCTGTCCCAGCGAACGCCGCGGCTGACGTGGAGAAGGAACTCTTTAATGTAGAGAGAAAGCGACGAAAGCTTATCCGCAACCACTTCGGTCGGGTGGAAATGTCCGGTATCGAGGGTCAGAAGGGTATCGTGAGCCATCGCGTACCCCATGAAGAATTCATGACTGCCGACCACGTAACTTTCGCTTCCGATCCCGAACAGTTTGCATTCCACCGAGTCGAGGAGATAGCGTTTCGGAATATCGACGGCCAAAATCGCGTCGAGAGAATCTCTCATCCGTTCGCGCGCGCCAAGGCGGTCGGCCGGAATATCTTTCATTCCGTCGGGCATCCAGTGGTTGATGACGCAAGGAGAACGCATCGCCCGCCCCATGGCTTCGCCGATTTTCCGGCAGCAAATCCCATGCCGGATCCAGAAATCTCGGATCGCTTTTTTGGGGTGCGAAAGAGTGAAACCGTCGGCGGCGAATTCGTGAGAGAAGCAAGTCGGGTTGAAATCGAGTCCGTTGAGCTTCTGAGCCTTCGCCCAGTCAATCCACCCCTTGAAGTGTTCGGGTTGGATTTCGTCGCGCGGGATTTTCTTTCCTTGATTTTCAAGGTAAATCGCGTGAAGGTTAAAACGATGCTTCCCCGGAATCATCGAGAAGGCTTTTTCGGCATCTTGACGAAGCTCGTCGGGAGTACGCGCTTTCCCCGGATAATTCCCCGTCGAAAGAATCCCGCCGCCGGTCAGACCCGCCGCCGATTCAAACCCGCCGACATCGTCGCCCTGCCAGCAGTGAAGCGAGATCGCGACGCCGGCGACTTTTTTCAGAGCCGCGTCGACATCCACACCGATCTCGGCATAACGTTCTTTGGCCAGTTCAAATGCTTTTTCCACTTTGTTCATCTTGTGACTCCTATTAGTAAGATGGTTATCATCAATGGCGTCCTCCGAAAGGATGCGAATCCCCGCAAAGGCCCGCGCGTCATATCGTCGAATTCCAAATAAAACTGATCTTCCCCCAAATACGGAAAAAACTTATAACCCCTACGTATTGTGCCGACTACAACGACAAGGCAGAAAAGAACATCCTTCACTGCCCATTGCGGAGAACAGCTATGAAAACCGTATCCGACATTACCGCTCTCCTTTTGGTGGCTCTCACGCTAACCCTGGGAGTCAGCGCACTGACGGGGTGCGCTTCGACACAAAACCGAGATTCGTCTGACAATCAGACCATGTCAGATTTTATCGGCGGAGGGAAACCTGAATTTAACGGAAACAAATACTAACCGTAAATTCGTTTCAGACCGTCTGCCCCCACTCCTAAAAGGATACCTTTCTTGTTATATAAAATCAAGGAGAGCTTTCAAAAATTTTTGACGCTCTCCCCAAGCGTCGCCGTTTCGCCGGCGCGCGTCCCATTTTTGAAACACAGAAAGATCTTCTCGTCCGCCACCTTCCGGTAAAGCGTCTTTTATTCTCTAATCTTCAAGAACCGGCAACGCCGAAAGTCGGAGCCGAGCGGCGCCCATCGGAATCAACAGAACATCTTCGACCGGTCCTTCCGCCGAGGGATTCAGCGGTAGCGGAGCGGTCAGTCGATAACGGTCGACCTGCCAGCCGGGAATCTTTTTTGCCTTCAGCGTCACCGAATAAGGAACCGCGTCGGCTTTCCAGGGGAATTGGTCGGCCGGCCACGGCCCGCGCCGAAGCTTCAGCGATTCCGGGTCGACCGAATCCGGATCGACCAGTCCGTAATTCCAATCGGAGTCGGGCAAAATATCAAAGGCGGGCCAATCCGCCGGATCGGCTCCCGCCTGCCAAGACGAATCGCCCATCGCGGCATCTCTGGACGTGCCGAGAATTTGCTCATACCGCTCTTTGATTTTTAGCGAAAAAGTAAGCGGCCCGTAATTAAGACTCGCCGAATCTTTATTCTGTTGCCATCGACGCCATTGAAACGACATCGGCACCGAAAGGGAGAGACGGTCTCCCTGCTTCCAGGAACGATCCACTTTAAACCAAGTATTCCCGCGAACACCGGCGTCGTTGCTTTCAAAGACGCGACCGAAACCGGGAATTGTATCGTCGGCGGCGGCTCCGAGAATCTCGCCGTTTAACGCCAGGCTCATCCCCTTGGCCCATTTGGGAATTCGAAAATAGAGGGGAAATGACGTAGGCTCGGCGACTTGTACCGTAAAATCAATTTTCTCCTCAAAAGGATATCGGGTCTCTTCGGTAATCGTTACTTCCCGGCCGTCGGCAACCTTCGCCGTGATGCTGTTCGCTCCGTAAAGGACCGCGGCAAGCCCTCCGTCGGGAGTCGCCATCCAGAGATTTTCAACGTAGTAGGGCCAACCGTGCGAATGATTGTGCTGACAGCAGCGGGAACTGAACGGATTCATCGTCATCATGGGACCGCCGTTGTCGATTCCTGGGCGATGATTATGGTGATCCGAAACCGTCTGATTCGGAGCCGTGATGTAACGCAAAGCTTTGAAATCGGGCATCACCGCCGCGGGAGCGGTGTTGAACGCGACGTCTTCGCAGTGGTCCGCCCAGAATGAGTCGCCGGTGATACGGAACATAATCATGTCGCTGGTCATCTGCTCAAAGATCGCGCACGTCTCGATCCCCTGCCTCGGATCGACATACCCCAAACGGCTGTTCTCGTCGCCGCCGAACATTCCGCCGGGGACCTGCCCGCAAACGGCGCGAACCAGCCAGAAGTCGTTATATGACGCCTTAATATCCGCTTCGTCCTTTGAGCGGAGCGACCACTCCGCCGGCAAACGGAACGACTGGGCAATATTGACGTTATGCCAGTTCGGCAGATAGGAATCCCCCTCCCAGTCGGCGGCGTTGCGTTTGATCTTTTCGGCCACCGAAATCAGCTCGTCGTTCCCGGTGACGTTATAGAGCCAAAAGCAGATCAGAAGCATATCTCCGGCGCGGGTATTTTCCCAATACGTTTTAAGGAATTTCTCCTCGGGAAGATCCTTAACCCACATGAAATAACGGGTCAGAAAAGGGATGACGCGTTCGTCGTTGCTGAATTCGTAGTAAGAACGCATCAGAAAAAGGACGAGCATGTTCGGCCAGAGATCCTGCGGCGGATTTCCCGCGGCGTCCACGGGTCCGAAATAACCTGAAGGAGACTGACTGTCGA
Source organism: uncultured Planctomycetota bacterium (assembly GCA_902796885.1). Taxonomy (GTDB): domain Bacteria; phylum Planctomycetota; class Planctomycetia; order Pirellulales; family Thermoguttaceae; genus RUG695. The sequence goes on along the minus strand of CADBQY010000159.1, from coordinate 20,566 downwards.
TAATCGAATCGATCCAGACCTGTGCTTCGGCAATCATTTCCGGATCTTTGAGAATATAGGCCAAATCGGCATACCCCCGGAGCCAGTAGGGGACCTCTTCCCAACCGTGACTTCCCCCTTTGGAAAGCCAGGCGTTGTCGTCCTTTTCGAGCCAAATGCTCAGCTCGCCGAGCTTTCCGGTCAATCCGTCCCGCTGAAGCTCCATATAACGGCCGAGCCATCCGGTCGGCGTCACCGCGCCGACCGGCAGTTTCATAAAGATCGAGGGAGAAAGGGGAGCGCGGTTCGTCAGGTAGTTCGCCGAAGACGCGGAGATATCCGGACCGGCCACTTGCGCAAACTCGTCGGCGAAGAGACTGGCGCACGCCAGGCTCAATACGGCCGCGATCAAAAGAAAAAAGTATTTCATGAAAGCATCTCCGGTTTGGTTTCGTTGAAAGTGAAAATACCCACCGGATCCTTTTTACAAAAAAGACGAAAGAAAAACAAGAAGCGAGAACTTACAAGCCGCCCTTCCCCTCATCGGCGGTTTCGTAGTAAACCTTAAAAATCCGTTCAAGTTCATCGACCGACCTAAACTTCACAAAGGCCATCCGAAGTTCCTCCTTCCGCGGATGGAACTCGGCATATTTCAAAAGGAACTTGCGCATCTCGGTCGATGCTCGGCGGAACCCGTAAAGATCTTCCGAAAGGGACCAGTGTTCCCGGATCACGTCGAGCTGCTCGGCAACCGACGGCGGCGAGGGGAGCGGCTCGCCGGCGTAAAGAGCGTTAAGATCGCGAAATATCCAGGGGTTTCCGATTGCGCCGCGGGCGATGGCCACGCCGTCGACGTTCGTTTCGGCCATTCTTTTTAACGCCGTTTCCGCCGAAAAAAGGTCGCCGCTCCCGAGCATCTTCCCGCCGCGGGCATGAACGAACTCGGCGGCACGGCGGACAATCTCCCAGTCGGCGACGCCTGTATACCTTTCGCGCACCGTCCGGCCGTGCAGGGTCACCGCGCTGACTCCCAGCCGAAAAAGCCCGTCTAAGAGGTCAAAGAGATGTTCCGCGTTTTCGGGCGAATCATCGAAACTTTTACGCAGTTTCACCGTCAGCGGAATCTGTACCGGGAGCGCGTCGCGAACTCGGGCGGCAATCTCAAGGGCGCGCGGCACGTCTTTCATCAGCGCGCCCCCCCTCCCCCGCGCGAGAACCTTCGGTACGGGACAGGCGAAATTCAGATCGATCAAATCAAACCCGAACTCGACGAGACGGAGCGCAGCGGGAACAATCTCGTTCGGATCGCTCCCCATGACCTGGGCCCCGCAAGGGTGGTCGCACTCTTTAACCGCAAGATAAAAACGCGCCTTTCGCTTTTTCGACACGTTGAGAACAAACTGATCGAGAAAAACTTCGCAGAGGGTAAACGGCGCGCCGAACCGCTTTGCCATCCGCCGCATCGGCGCGTCCGAATACCCCGACAGCGCCGCCTGCATTACAGGCGGCGCGAATGAAAGCGGACCGATTCTCAGTTCAGGCGCGGAACGATTCAAACGATCCCCTCAAAAAATGGCTTTATCCGAAATGTCTTTCCGATACCAGGCTCCCTGCCAATGGATCTTCGACACCGCCTCGTAGGCGCGGCGTTTCGCGTCGGCGATCGTCTCGCCCAGAGCGGTCACGCCCAAAACCCGACCGCCGTTGGTCACAACACGGCCCTCCTTATCGAGCGCGGTACCCGCGTGGAACACCTTAACGTCGGGAACCGACTCGGCGTCTTCGATTCCCGTGATCGGGAACCCTTTTTCGCTCGAACCGGGATACCCTTTCGACGCCATCACCACGCAAACCGCCGGACGTTCGTCAAACGCCAGCGGGGGAAGAAGCCCCAGACGCTGATCGATCACCGCCTCGAAGACATCGACCAGGTCGGTCTGCAGACGCATCAAAAGGGGCTGGCATTCCGGATCGCCAAACCGCGCGTTATATTCGAGGACTTTGGCGGGCACCTTCATACCGGACTGCATCATCAAACCCGCGTAAAGGACACCTTTGAACGGCGTCTCGTTCTTATTGAGCGTATGAACCGTCGGAACGAGAATATGCGACTCAATCCAATGGAGCGTCTCGTCGTCGACCAGCGGAGCGGGAGAGTAGGCGCCCATCCCGCCGGTATTCGGACCGCGATCTCCGTCGAAAGCCGGTTTATGATCCTGGGCCGGCTGGAGCGTCATGATCGTTTTCGAGTCGGTAATCGCCAGAACGCTCGCCTCCTGTCCCGAAAGGCGCTCCTCGATAATGAACCGATTGCCGGCGTCGCCGAACTCCCGATCGGCACAGATCCGCTTCACCGCGTCGATCGCCTCGGCTCCGTTGTCGCAGACGATCACGCCTTTTCCGGCGGCGAGTCCGTCGGCCTTAACGACCACCGGAAGTTCGCTGTTTCGATTAAGGTATGCGACCGCGTCCTGCTGATTATCGAATTCCGAATACGCCGCGGTCGGCACGCTCCCGGCGCGGAGAATCTTCTTACAGAAGATTTTGCTCCCTTCCATTTGGGCCGCGCGCCGATTCGGACCGAAGACGCGAAGTCCTTCCTTTTCGAAGGCGTCGACGATTCCCAAAGTGAGCGGAAGTTCCGGCCCGACCACCGTCAGACCGATCCGTTCCTCTTTGGCAAACCGGATCAGTTCCGGAAAATTCGTGGCGGCAATCGGCACGTTTTCGGCATCGACCGCCGTTCCGGCGTTTCCGGGCGCGACGAAAACTTTATCGACTTTTCGGCTCTGTCCCAGTTTCCATGCCAGGGCGTGTTCCCGACCGCCGTTTCCGATAACCAGCACTTTCATTCTGTCTTCTCCTTTCATCGATCTTTCAATATTTTGAGCCATCCTGCGCGCAAGATGGCTCAAAGCGGTTTGTCACGGTCTCATTCTCAGGCGATTTCAGAAAATGTCAAGATCAACGTCGAGGAAATCGTCATCGAACACGCCCGACGCGAACGCCGCGTCCGCGGCCAGCGGCGCGGGATAGACCATTTCGTCAACCCCAACCTCCTTGAGCCAGTTGATCACCATAAAGGCACGATCGCCGCTCGAAACATCGCCGTCGCCGTCAATATCGCAGCGCGGATCCCAGTTGTCGTCCCCCTCTTCGGAAAGCCAGGCCGCGGCGAGCAGCGTAAAATCAGCGCCGGAAATATCTCCGTCGCCGTTGATATCCATCGGACAGACGACGAGCGAAATCGCGTCCGAGTAATCCGAGTCGGCGTATCCGTCGGCGGTCGCCTTAACGCGATAATAGATCCGCGCGCCGTATTCAAGACCGGTGATCACCGCGCGGGTATCCGACGTCGAAACTTCGTTCCAGACCGCCTGGTCGACCGACCACTGAACCACATAGCTCTCGGCGCTTTCGACCGCCGACCAGCTCACCTGATGACGATTCGCCCCATAAGTGGAAACCGCGGCGTTTTCCGGAGTCGCGAGAACGTCGGGGATCGCCGACTGATACTCGTATGCGCCGAGATCGACCACGTGCGAAACGACGCGCGTCCCGCCCGCAAGGTCATTGGTGATCTCCGTTCCGTCGGCATAGTAAATATAGACGTTGTTTCCGACATCGACGGCCTGCGAGCCGGCGGCCAACGAATAGTCGCCCGAGGCCGGATCGGTAAAGAGCGGCTTGGCCGAATTGTAGACATACGTCTTCTCGACGCCGCTCCAAGCGGTATAACCGGAAAGAACATTCGAACCTTTCAGCGTAACGTAACCGGCGTTTTTCACTTCAATGTCGGCGGCCGCGCCTTCCGAGGTCGTGTTGAGAGCGGCAATCATATTGCGCAGCGTCACCGAAGTCCGTCTCGTCGAAGAAAGACCGTAGACATAGAGCCCCGCGCCGCCGTCGGCGATATTTCCGGCAATCGTCGTGCTGGCAAGAGTCATCGTACTGTAATAGACGTAGATTCCGCCGCCGCACGCCGCGTCTTCGCTGTTTGCCGAGACCGAAGCCGTGTTTCCGACGATGGCGCTGTTCACGATCGAAACCGAAGAGTCGTATGTTATATAGACGCCGGCACCCTGCGATTTCAGTCCGACGGACCGGTTCCCCCGGATCATCGCATTCTGTATCGTCAGGTTGTCGCCCCACGAATAGATCCCGCCGCCGAATCCGTTCCCCTCGTCGGAATTTCCGGCGACGTTTTCGGCAATCTCCGACGAGTCGATCGTGACGCTGTTATTGTAGAACGAATAGATTCCGCCGCCGGCGGCCGCGCTGTTTCCCGAGACGGTCGAATTGACGATACTCACGTCGCCGCCGTCCAAGTAGAGGCCGCCCCCCTTGGTGAAATCTTCGTGTTCGGCATTGTTTCCCGACACCGTGACGCCCGACATCATCATGCTTCCGTTCGAGAAGTAAATCCCGCCGCCGCAGCCGTACGAACCGGTCACGGTGTTGCCGCGGATCGCCGAATCGGTGATCACGATCGACTGCGAAACGTAAATCGCCCCGCCGCCGTCGGTCGCGCTGTTATCGGTAAACGTACAACCCGAAACGGTCACCGTCCCGCCGCTGGCGTAGAGTCCGGCGCCATAGGCGTAAACGTAGGTGATCCCCGCGGTATGCGAAACGGTATTACCGGTCACGGTACAGTCGCGCAGCGTCAGATTGACAAACTCGGCGCTGATCCCGGCGCCGTAGGTCGACTCGGTATCGCTGGCGGCATAGGCGTCGGCGATCGTCAGACCGCTGACCACCACGTTAATCGGATTAGCCGAAGTTCCCTCCATCACAAAGACTCGGTTTTCGCCCCGGCCGCTGACGGTAATCCCGCTGTCGGCCCCGTCGATCACCATCGAAGCGGTCACGACAAGCTCGCTCTCCAGAGCGATCGTACTCCCCGAAATCGCGTCGGCGAAATAGATCCGGCTGACCGCGTCGAGTTCGGTCGCCGTCGCGATCGCCTCGCGCAGCGAGGTCAGACCGTCGTCGGCGTCGACAACATCCTCGGCGGTATCGACGCAGATCGAAACGCCGTAATTGACGTATTCCAGCGCGCCCAGATCGACGACGTCCCCTTCGATACGGGGATTCCCCGCCAGATCGCGTTTGATCGCCGAACCGTCGGCGTATCGCGCGGCGCCGTTATCGCCGCAGTCGATCGCCTGAGAATAATCGGCGAGGAAATATTCGCCGGTTTCGGCAATCGCAAAGAGTTCAAGTTCGGGATTGTCGGCGTAGTTCGTTCCGAGCGCGACGTCCCAGCTCGTATAGCTTGAAAGAACCGCGTCGGCGGAATAGACCGAGTCGGCGTAAACGTCGAGCGTCCCGCCGCTGCGGCAGACATCCGCCGTCGCCGAATCGGCCGACGCGGTGTTTCGCGCCACGATGGTGTTATAGAGCGAGACCGAACCGAAAGCGAAGACGCCGCCGCCGTAGACGGCGCTGTTCCCGGCGACCGTCACGTTGACAAGTTGAATCTCCGACGCCGCGAACGAAGCGACCCCCGCGCCGTCGGTCGCGGTATTCCCGGTAATCTGCGAATTGGCGATCGAAAGGAGAGCCGTCGAATCGGTATAGACCGCGCCCCCCGAACCCGCTTTCCCGCTGAGAGTCACCGAGGCGGCATTGCCGGTCAGGAAAGCGTCGCGGATCGCCGCGTCGCGCGCGTCGGCGGCCAGACAGAGTCCGCCGCCGAAACTTCCGGTCGCGCCGGTCGCGGCGTTATCCGAAATCTTCCCGCGCACGACTTGAAGCGAGGCGTCGGTCAGATAGAGACCGCCGCCGTAAGCGCGAGAACGCGAGACGACGCTGTTTCCGTAAACCGAAACGTCGGTCAGAGCCAGATCGGCGTTCGATACGAAAAGCCCGGCGCCGTAGGCGTCGCTCAGACCGCCGTCGAGAGTACCGCCGGTCACCCCCAGTGCGGCGAGTTCGACGGTAATCGCGTCCTGATCGGCGGGCCCGGCGATCTTAAAGACGCGCGACCGGCCCGCGCCGCTCACCGTGATCCCCGGGGTCGCCGTCTCGGCGTTGTAAAGGCTCGTCGCATCGATCACGACGTCTTTATCGATCAGAAGATTTCCAAGGGAGGGATCCAGGTTAATCGTCCCGCCGGCCAGTGAGCCGTCGAACGTGATCGTCGATTCGTAGTAGTTCGAACCGCTCCGCGTTCCGGCCAGATAGATCGCCTCGCGCAATGACGTATACCCGTCCGACCAGTCGTAGCCGTCGGCAAGAGTCGTCACCACAAGATCAAGACGGGAATATTCATACGCGCCGATATCGACCGCGTTCCCCTGAACGCGGGGGTTCCCGGCGACGTCGAGCGTGATTTCCACCCCGTCGGAATAGACCGCCGCGTCGGAATCGCCGGCGTCGATCGCCGCGGACCCTTTCGCCAGATCGAAATCCGCGGTCTCGGCGTTTGTAATCAGACCCGTGGAATCGAAGACCGCGGCGTTCTTAAACAAACCGTCGACTCCGATCAGATTATACGCACTGTCGGCAAGCACGCCGTAGACATCATTGTTCGAATCGGCACGGTTCCCCGAGATGATCGTGTTCACCGCCGAGAATTCGCCCGTTACGTAAACGCCCCCGCCGACGTTCGACTGAGCCGTCGCGGCGGTGTTCCCGCCGACGGTCACGTTCACCAGATCAACCGTACCGGTCGCGAACAGACCGCCGCCGAGCGAACGAACCTTGCCCAGCGCGCTGTTGAGCGAGACGAGCGAGTTCGCGATATGGGTCACGCCGCCGTTCACCGCAAGACCGGCGCCGAGCGCGTCGAGCGTCGCGGCCGCCGTATTCGCCGTGAAGACGGAATCCTCGATCACGATCGACTCGAAACCGGTCACGGAAACGCCGGCTCCGGTAACGATTTCGCCGGTCGCGTGATTCTCTTTGAAGACAGAGCCCTTGACGCTCAGCGTCACGCCGTTTTCGGCGTAGAGACCGGCGCCGCCGATCCGCTGCGTCGAATCGATCGTGTTCCCGGTTACCGAGCAGTCGACTAGGGTCAGGTTCGCGTACTCTGCGTAAATCCCGGCGCCGACCGGCAGTAGCGATTCCCCATCCTCGTCGGCGAAGTCATCGTTAAGATACCCGCCCGAAATTTTCAGACCGGTCAGTTCGACGTCGATCACAACGGCGTCGGCCGTTTCGGTTCCTTCCTGTCCGACGATTTCGAAGACGCGCAGAATGTTATCGGCGGATCCTCCGGCATCGATCAGCAGTTGCGGCGAGCCGTCGCTCAGAATCGCCGATGCGTCGATCGTGAGCGACTTGTCGATCAGAAGGGTGCCGAGTTCCGGATCGAGATTGATCACAAGTTCAGCGGAATCGGCAAGACTTTCGTCAAAGGTGATCAGCGTACCGACCTTGAAGTTTTCAAGTTGCGTACCGGCCAGCTCGATCGCCTCGCGCAGGGAAATTTCGCCGTCCGAGTAGTCGACGACATCGTCGAGCGTCGTGACCACAACCCCGGTTGACGTCACAAAATTCCCATAGGCATCTATGTACTCGAAAGCGCCAAGATCGACTGCGTCGCCGACGATACGTGAAACTTCAGCTGATGTCGGTCTGTTTCCGTTATTACCGAATGGAATCGGTTCCCCGGCACTGACAAAAAGGTGTCCCGCAACATCGGGATAAAGGACGGAACCGGTCTTGGGATCGATTCGACCGACATTCACCGCTTGTGATTTGGAAGCAAGAGCCAGGTTCATCACAGTCCCATTCGTCAACCCTCCAATTGCGTTGAATTTGGGATCGACAACAAAGAGAGGCTCGCTGGAATTGTAACGATATCCACAGCAATCAGGATCGGCAAAGTTATTCCACTCGGTATAAGCCGAAAGGACATTGTGGGCATAAATGTCGGAGCGGAGATAAACTTGGAGCGAACCGGGGCCCTTATAAACGTCATCGCCAGTCGTAGAAGCCTTGTTCAAAGCGACAATGCTGTTTTCAAGGTTAATGGTTCCAAATCCGTAAATTCCTGCGCCGTAAACGGCGGTATTCCCCGCGATCGTCGAATTCAGAATGCTTACATTCGCAAGGTTGTAGGAATAGATCGCTCCGCCGTCAAGTGCGCTGTTGCCCGAAATAAGTGTATTGGTCACCCAAAGTCCTAACGGCGTCTCGGTGTAAATCGCGCCCCCGACGCTGTAAACATCACCGACGACATAGTCGGCGCTGTTATTGGTAATGCGGGAATCGTTAATGATCGTTTTTCCCGCCGACAAATCGACATAGATAGCGCCGGCATAAGTAAAGTCGGGTCCCGTAGCAGTGTTAGAATCGATCACTGAACGGTTAATAAGGGAAGTTGCGTCGTTCAAATAGAATGCTCCGGCATATGACGAAACACAATCGTGCACATAACCGTCTTCAAAAATAAAGACGCCCACGTCACCCTGTGTTGTTCGGCCATACTTCGTGTTCCCATGCTCGACATAGATCGCTCCTCCTTGCGACGAGACGCAGGATTCAATCGTCGTGTCGTAAAATTCTGCTCTACCGATGGAGTAAACGGCTCCGCCGTCAAATAAGGAGGTACAAGCGGCAATTTCGCTGTTGTATACCCTAAGGTCTGTTGCATAAATTCCCCCGCCGTACCAAGCATATCCACCCAGAACGAAAACATTGGACAATGTTGCCGATTCAGCGGCGACGATATTTCGGAAAGACCCGTTTCCAATAACGGAAATATTTCCAAAATCAATCTCAACTGGCTTATCGATATAAAGGGTGTCCGTCAGCTGCATATACCCATACGCCAGAGAAGGCAAAAAAGTGATTTTTGTATCTTCCACGGCATAATAAATCGCTTCACGCAAAGTCCAAACTCCATCGTCGGCTATCGTATCCTCGAGTGAAGTCACGATACCGGAAGGATGAGCGGCGGAATAGGGAGTTCCTTGATATTCACAGGCTCCGATGTCAACGATCCCATAGCCGTCGCCGGAATAAATTCGAGGCCAGCCTTGCAGTGTCGAACTTATCTTTGAACCGTCTTCATAAAATGCGTACACGTTGTTCCCTGTATTTACAGCGCGGCTTTCCCCGGAAAGTAACGTATATGTACCGACATAAGCCGGGTTTGTGATAACGCCGGAGCTGTTAAAGAACGCCGGTTCGTTAAAGTAAGGATTAAAGTCAATAATATTATTATTTCCTTCGTCAATATATGACGCGGTTTCATAAATATCGGGCCGCGAAATATTGGCGCCGGAATAAGCATAGTTCACCGCGACGATTGAATTGTATACGGTCAGTGTTCCATTGGGATGATTTCCGCCAATCGGTATGGCGTAAATCCCTCCCCCGTAGGAATAATGCGTGTTATTGAGCGTCGCGGCGGAATTAAATGTAACGGTGCAGTTAACCAGTTTCAGATTTCCATCTCTAAAATAAATACCGCCGCCGCTTGTGAGTGAACCGCCGGCAGAAGTTGAGGCGATATTTTCGGATATTTGAGAGTTATAGAGTTGGAGAGAGCCGTTGTTGACCCATATTCCGCCCCCATACCCCTCAATATACCCTTCAGCGCTGTTTTGCTGAATAATGGCATCGTGAATCAAAATTGAAGATTTTTCATTGGCCCAGATGGCGCCGCCCGAAGCGGTGCCGTTGGTGGAAATTGCCGAGTTGCCCGGAGTTTTAATACTGTAAGTGCCGTAGTATCCCTCTTTTTCGCACCCGATGTTCGTGCCGTCGAGGAATATCGTGGAGGAAACAAGTGAAAGACCGCCGCCGACCCCTCTTGTAACACCATTTACCTCGTTGTCTCGAACAGCGACTCCGGTCAACGTAATCTCCGACTGTTCGGAATACATACCGCCGCCGGAAGCTGTATAACCCGAAATCTCATTCCCAGACAGCTTTCCTCCGTCCATAACAAGAGTTGACTGTCCGAGAACAATGCCGCCGCCCAAAGCGTTACCCTGATTGATTGCGGTTGATATATTATCTTCTAGCGAAACACCGGACAGGATTATATGGGAATTCTCCGCGTATAAGCCGGAACCGTTGGTGTTTCGCCCGCTTAATGTATTACCGGAAACATTTCCATTATTGAATGTTAACTCAGAATTGACCAGGAAGATTCCGCCGCCGGAAACGGTGGCGTCGCCGTTCGTAACGGAGTTTCCTGTGACAGTGACATCGTTCAGCGACAGGGTAGAACCGCTCGCGTAAATACCGCCGCCGGAATTCCCTCCCACGACCTGATTATTCGATATGGTAACATGGTTTAAAGCGACATTCGAATCCGTTACGTTTAATCCCCCCCCGTTGTAATTCCCGAACGAGCTATAGGCGCTGTTCCCGGTTATCGTCACGTTTGTGAGCGTCAGATCGACATTGCTGACGACAACCCCACCGCCGCCGGAAAGAGTCAGGTTTCTGATTTCAAGTTCCAGATTTCCCTCTTCGGCGCTCCCTATGAAATAGAAAATTGGATAACCGGGAGTACCGGAAATCGTCAATCCGTTCCCGATAATCGTGAGATCTTTTCGCAGCGAAATTAGCCCGTAAGCGGCGGTGTTCAAGGCAATAGAGGTGACGTCGTCCGAAAATCGGATAACCGCTCCGTCAAAGGCGTAACTGAGCGCCTCTCGAAGAGAAATGTATTCATCCGCTTCGATATTATCATCCCCTGTTGTAACGGTAATATAATAGGGATCGGTAATAGGCGGATTCTCTACATAAACAAAAGCGCCGGCATCATTCCCATCAGTAGGACGTTCCGTCCCAACAATATCAAAATTCCCGGCGTCCCCTCGTATCTCGTTATAATAATCAACAAGACCGGCACTGTTTGCGATGGAATTATCCGAAAGCGAGTAATCTCCTCTCGTACTGAATAGTTCGTCGCCCGGCTGATAAAGAACATTTCCGTTATCGTCCGGCCCTTCTGCGCCGACAGGGCGAGGTAGCGCGGCACCCTCTCCGCCGCCTTCGCCCTCTCCGCCTTCTCCGCCGCCTTCGCCCTCTTCCTCCGGCTTATTCGCCCAGTCGGCAAAAGACGAAACGGTATACCAAGCGCTGACCAAATCTCCGTTTTCAACCGTTGACATAACGATCGAATTGTAAATATTTGACTCCTTGCTAAACGAGACAGCGCTCCCGTCGCCGACTAGCGTACAGTTGACGATTTTTGTTGTATCGCCGAAATAGGCCGTTTCGACTTCTTTCGCCTTATTACGGGCAATCAGTGTGTTTGCCATCACCGTCTCGCCGTTACTATAGAGACCGCCGCCCTTACCGGACGATCCCTCGGCGTTATTTCCGATAATCTTCACCGTATAAAAGGAGATTTCTTTTTTTGCGGAATAGACACCTGCTCCGGATGCCTCGCCGGATGAAGATTGAATCGTATTGTCTTGAATGGTCATCGCGCGAATTTCACCAGAACCGGAAAGATAAATTCCGCCTCCAAAACCGTCGTATTTAACAAAGAGCGAGTTTTCATTGACTTCGTTTGACATATATGTGACTCGATCAGTGTAGGATGTTCCAACACCGATCGTTACATTTGTTCCAACGTAGAGCCCAGCGCCTCCACCTTGCCCGGTCGTCAGACTATTATTATTGATCCTTGAATCGATCATATCAAATGAGGAATTACCAGCGCGCGCGTCAGGAATATAGATGCCAGCGCCATATCCGTCAAAATATTCGTTCTGAGTTGTTACGATAACGTTTTCCGACACTTCGGCCCGACTAAGAGTCAACGCCCGTGCATATAAACCGGCGCCGTAAGCCGAACCGGAATCGTACTCGGGAACTCCTCCGCTGATAGTGATCTTATTCCCCGTAACGGTGGATTTTTTAAGAACTTCGGTCTGTCCATTCGAATACGCACCGGCGCCGCTGAGCTTGATATAGTAACCGGCATAGTCGGAATTGTCGAGGTTAATATCCACCGAAAGAGTGTTTCCGGAAACAGCTGTCCTAACGATAGACAGTTTTGACGAAGCGTATGCGCCGCCGCCGGCAAATTCAGGATCACCCGGAATCCAGTCTTCACCGACCAGTTCATCGTTAATGGTCAAGGTAATCGAGTTGCCTGTAATTTCGCTCTTCTCGGCCGAAATATTTTTGGCGTAGATCCCGCCGCCGTAACCATGGTGAAGTGTCACTGTTTTATTCCCGGCAACCTGACTCCCTTCCAAAAGGTTCACATCCTCCGACGCATAAATCCCGACGCCGTAAGAGTCGTAGACTCCGCTCATCTCGTTGTCTTTAACGCTCGACTCGCCGGTAACCGTCACCGAACCGGCCGAGTAGATCCCGGCGCCGTAACCGACCGCCTCGGGGAAGATCGTGCCGGTCGGCAGGGGCGCTCCTTCAGCTTCGGTGACCGTTTCCGCCGAGGTCGCCATCGCGAAATAACCGGTATACGAACCGGTTCCGATCGCGACCACGCGCAGATAATAACCGAGATCGCTCTCGGTCACGGTATAGTCGGCGCTCGACGCTCCGGTAATCGGAAGCATCCGCTGCGGATCGCTGCCGCGATACCACTGATAGAGCGCTTCGGCGGCGGTCGGGGCGATCTGAGCGGAAACGGTCTCGCCAACGACGGGCTGATCCGCGGAAAGAGAGACCGAAAGAACGGCGACAGGTTGCGCGGTAACGGCCTCGGCCGTGAGATCGCTGTACTCGCCCGTGCCGACCGCCGTGACTTTCAGCGAATAGCCGATATCGGCAGACGTCACCGTATATTCGGAGGAAACGGCGCCTTCGATGAGCGTCTCCCCCTGCCCCCCGACGCGGTACCACTGCCACACGGCGTCGATATCATAGTTGAGCGCGGCGGTCACTACCGAACCGACCGCGGGAACCGTGGTACTGAGCGTGATCGCCAAATCGTCGGCGGCGACGGCCGAGGCGGTATAGGCGTTCCTCACCACACCCTCGTAATCGCCGGTTCCGGTAACTTGCACCGCGAGATAGCACCCGACGTCGTCGAGCGAAATAGTATAACTCGTTTCGGTCGCGCCTTCGATTTTAACCCGATCAAGACCGATCACCCGATACCACTGAACGTCGGCGGTCATTGATTCGGGAATCCACGAAACCGAGATCGTTTCGCCGTATTCAGGATTCGGATTCGAGAGGGAGACCGAAACGGAACCGATGGTGCTCGTCTGAGCATACGTCTGCTGACCGTCGCAATCCAAATGACCGGTGGCCACCACGCGGAGGAAATACCCCGAATCGGCAGGCGTCACGGTATACGAAGCGCCGGTCGCCCCTTCGATCGCCGTCGCGCTGCCGCCGCGAACGCGGTACCACTGGAGCGTCGCGGCCGCGTCCGCCGGATCAAGCGTCGCGGTAACGGTCTGACCGATCGTCGGATTAAGAGTGTCGAGCGAAACGGTATATTCCGCCAGACGCGCCTCGGTAACCGCCGAAGCGAACATACCGGTGTAGTCTCCCGAACCGATCGCTACAACCTGGATATAGCACCCCTGATCGGCCGAAGTCACGGCATAGATCGAACCGAACTGACCAGTCGCGGTCATGCTGCTCAGGTCGGTTCCGCGATACCAGATGTAAAGGGCGTCCGCGTCGGAAGGAAGAAGGTTAGCGGAAAGGACCTCGTTCAGGCGGGGCGCGGTATTCGAAAGTTCGACGTCGAAAACGGCGGTTTCGGTCTGAACGCTCGCGGTATGACCGGCGTAGTCGCCGGTACCGGTCGCGACGACCAGAAGCCGAGCTCCGGCGTCCCGGTCGGTAACGGTATACGACGAGCCGACCGCGCCGTCAATCGCGCTGCGGGTCGTTCCGACGACGCGATACCACTGATAGCTCACCGAGGCGTCGGCGGGGTTCATCGAAGCCGAAATCGTCTCGCCAATCAGGGGCCGAACGTTCGAAAGAACGATCGAAAAATCGGCCGCCGCGCCCGTCGTGTCCGAGACGGAATACCCTTCATATTTGCCTGTTCCGACCGCGACCGCTTTTAAAGCGAAACCGACGTCCTCGGAAGTCACCGTATATTCGGCCGACTCGGCGCCCTCGATCAGCGTCTCTTCGGTTCCGTCGACTCGATACCACCGACAGGTAAATTCCGCGTCGCCCGGCACGACCTCGGCCGTGACCGTCTGCCCGACGACCGGCGCTTGCGTCGAAAGCGAAACGCCGAAAACATAATCGCCGGTCATCGCGTAGACCGCGGCGCCCCCCACGCGCGTAACGCTGACCATAACATAGCAGCCCGCGTCCGCGTTCGTCAGAGTGTACTGTCCCTCTTCGGCGCCTTCGATCAGCGTCATCTCGTTCGGATTCGTTCCGCGATACCAGGCGTAAACGAGCGGAAGATCGTCGGGATAGACATTGGCGGTGAGCGTTACGCCGGGAGCCAGCACCGAGCTGTCCGCCGAGAGAAAAGCCGTGGCGGAAGCCGCCCGGAGCACGTTATCCGAGACGACGCTTTCGGCGTCGAGAAGAACGTCCCCTCCCGCGTAGATCCCGCCGCCGTACATTTCGTTATAGGCCGAAATCGTGTTCTTTTGTACCGCGGAACCGAAAAGACTCACCGTTCCTTTCGCGTAAATCGCCCCGCCGGCGCCGGTCACCGAGGCGACAGCCTTCGTTTCGCTGATTTCAAAGGTGTCAAGCTGTAAGTTCGATTCGGTATAAACCGCGCCGCCCGACACATACTCACCGATCAGGGAAACGTTCGAAAGAGATCCGTTCGCCAGGTAAAGCGTTCCCGTATTCTCGGCGTAAATAGCGCCCCCCAGAGCCGTTTCGCCGGCCGTGTAAGAGGCGTTAACCATCTTAACGCCGGAGATCGTCACGTCTTCGGCGTCGGAGGTGATCCGGAAGATACGCGAGAGGCTCTGAGCGTCGATCGTGATTCCGGGAATATCGTCATATGTGTCGTAGAGTGCGTCAGCATTGATCGAAACTGAGCTCGTAATCACAAGCTCACCCAGAGCGGAATCGACATATATTGTCCCCCCCGCAAGTAGGTCGCTAAACGTGACCATCTGATTTTCGCCAAGTTCTGCGGCATAGAGGATCGCCTCGCGCAGCGAAATATCTCCGTCGGTTTCGTCAACAATATCGTCGAGGATCGTAACGACAATCGATTTCGGTTCCGATGAAACTCCCTGATACTCGTATGCGCCTAAATCGATTCGAACCGAAGCGTAAATACGCTGTCCGCCGCGAATATCGTATTCGATGACACTGCCGTCGGCATAAAGAGCCATTTCGTCATATCCGCGGTTGACGATCTGGGAATCGATCAAGGGTGCGAGATCAAATGTATCAACATTTTTCAGAATTCCGTCTTCAAACACGGGGTCAACGGTAAAAAGTTTGAAATCGGGATTGTATTGATAATACGCGTCGTCGGAAAGATTCGTCCAATCTTCATACGTTGAGATAACGGCGTAAACATCGCGTTTTTGACGTTCGCCGTTCAATCCGAGTGTCTGTGCGTATATCTCTTCCCCGTAAGTCGTCGCGAAATTCTTCAGAATCACTGAGTTGACCAGCGTGTATTCCCCCGCGGGATTCCCGAAGAAGATACCGCCGCCGAACCCCGTATAGTCGGCCGAAGCCGCGTTGCCGGCGACCGTCACATTAACGAGCGAAAGGGTTTCGCTCATAACGTAGAGCCCGCCGCCGTAGGCGTAGAAGGTTCCGTTCCGTGAATAATCGTCCTCGTCGTCGAGACTCGCGTACCCGGCGACGTTCGCCGAGATGTCGGTATTGGCGATATATCCCGTGCTCCCCAACGCGCCGTAGAACCCGCCGCCGTAAGCGTACGAGTCGTTTTCGCTCCCAGAGGCGTAGGAAATATTTCGCGTGATGAGCGAATCTTCAACGATATACTCGCCCAACGCGTAAACGCCGCCGCCGTAGGAATAGTATCCCGAAGCGACGTTGTCGGAAACGACGGTCCTTTTCAGCTTTAGCGTCTCGCCGTTAAAATAAACCCCCGCCCCGCTCGCGTTGCGGCCGACGACGCGGTTGCCGGTCACGACCGAATCGATCAGCGTCAGGTTCACGCCGCGGGCGTAAACCCCAGCGCCGGGCGTTTCGAATTCTTCGCACTCCCAGTAGCCGCCGGTGATCTCCAGGCCGTTGATCGTCACTTCGATGCCGGAACCGGCCCCTTCGATCTCAAAGACGCGGCGAAGGTCTTCTTCATTCGCGGCGGCGTCGATCGTAAGTCCCGGTTTTCCGTTTTCGTCGTCCCAAAGCGACGAAGCGTCGATCGTCATCGACGACGTGATCGAAAGCGCGCCGAGCGCGGAGTCGAGCGTAATCGTCTCGCCCGCCAGAGAGTCGTCGAAGGTGATGGTCGTCCCGAGCCGATCGGCGTATTCCCGAGCATACTGAATCGCCTCGCGCAGCGAGGTCAGCCCGTCGTAGGGATCAATGACGTCCGCCGCCGTGGTCACGACAAGCGAGATCTCCGTCGCGGCCTGATATTCGTACGCGCCCAGGTCGACGATCGCCGCGCTGCGGCGCGTCATGCCGGTCAGATCATAAGCGATCTCTTCGCCGTCCGAATAGACCGCCAGATCGTTTAGTCCGGCGTCGATCGCCTGCGAGTCGGCGGCCAGGAAATACTCACCGGCCGCGGCGTTGGTAAACAGCGGCAGAGACGCGTCGTAAATCAGATTCCCTTTTCCCGAATCCCAGCCGCTGAACGACGAAAGAACGGCGTTGGCGACCGCGCCGGCGCCGGCCGAAAGGGTCAGATCCTCGCCGCCGTTCACCGCGATAATCGAGTTGGCGATATCCAAGTCGGAATCGGACCAAATACCGGTACTGTTCCCGGCTACGGTAACGTTCACAAGACGGACGTTTCCGGCGCCGGAGATCCAAAGACCGCCCCCTTCGCCCGTCCCCATATTACGGGTAAACTGCGAGTTCGTCGCGGTCAGGCTTCCGCCGGTTTGGTAGAGTCCCGCGCCGAGCGCGCCGGTATTCCGTGTCACCGCCGAATTGACGATCGTCACGCCGACGCCGTCGGCATAGATCGCTCCGCCGTTCGACGCGCTTCGATTCCCGGCGACTTCGGCCCCTTCCAGTGAGAAGGTCCCGCCGACAAGATAGATCGCCGCCGACGAATCGGCGTAGTTCCCCGAAATCGTATTCGAAATCCCGCGGAAATCGCTTGTGGCGATCGAAACGTCGCCGTAAAGACTCGCCAGCGCCGAACCGGCGCCCGCCTGATTCGCTTCGATCACGACGTCGGTCAAAACGAGAGTTCCGTTTTGGTTGAGAATCGCGCCGCCGAGCCGGTGCGTGTCGGTCCCTTCGACGGTATTATTGGCGAACGCGGTCTTTTCGGCGGTCACGTTTCCCGAATTGTAGAGCGCGCCGGCCGAGTTTCCCGAACGGTTGGCGCGCAGATCGACGTTTGCCATCGTCAGACGGCCGGTGTTGTAGATCCCGCCGCCGTCGTTCTGTGCGACGTTTTGCGTGATAACGCAATCTTCAAGCGAAAGATTTCCGGAATTGTAGATACCGCCGCCGAGAAGTTCCGAACCGCCCGAAACGGTCACGTTGACAATCGTCGTCGGCTCGTCGTCGGTCCCGTAGGTAATATAGAAAACGCGCGAATTCCCCGCGGCGTCGACGGTAATTCCTTTCGCGCCGAGCGACGAGGCGTCGATCGTCGTCGGCACGGTAATCTCAAGCTGTCCTTGGGTCAGCGTAATCACGCCCCCAGCCAGGTTCTCGGCGAACGTGATCTGCGCGGCTCCCCCGAGTTCCGGCACGCTGATGTTCGCCCCCTGAATCGCCTCGCGCAGAGAAACCTCGCCGTCGTTCGGATCGACCACGTCGTCGAGCGTGGTCACCACATAAGTCAGCGAATAATCGGGCGTCTCGTCCAAAACATACCCGAAGATATCGAACGACTCGCCCATCGCCCAGGGATGTTCGACGGCTGTATGAACTCCCTCTTCGTTACGGGAATACACGCCCTCGTTCGGAGCGTATTCCTCATCTTTTGCGGAATAGGGATTATTGGCAAATGTATACTCATAAGATTCCCACGTATTGAGCAAACCGCCACCGTCGGCGCTCAACGACGAGACGAATGCCTGGGCCGCTCCCCGATACGATCCGTCCATAGCCGTACCGGTCCACGTCTCTTCATAGTGATTCGCCCCTGCCATCCCGAAAAAGTGGGCGTTTCCCGTATAGCGCGGATTCAGTTCTTTGGTCGACACGACGTAAATGTCGTCAAGGATCCCGCCGCTGAAACATTCCGAGAAAACACAGGTCACATATCCTTCCTGAACCTTAAAGACCTCGGTCGCGACCGTTTCCCCCAAAAGGAGTTCCTGCGCTCCGTTACCGCTCCACCCCCAGACAAAGTCGCGATAGTTGGTGGCGTAACCTTCCGGGTCGTCGTCGGGAGTCGCCCCGGCGCCGTGATCGTAAACATTAAAGAGAAGATGGGAATCCGGGTCCATCTTTTCGGCGAGGAGATCCATCACTTCGGAAAGATTCGCCTGTTTCGCCGAATAGACCGCGGTTCCGTGATCGGTGGCGAAAGCCATATCCGAGTTCTGGTAATCCTCGCGGTCAACGGCCGGATCGGTTCCGTCGGCATAGAGTATGATGATATTCTCGGGTACGATATTCAGTTCGACTGTCACCGTCGCGTAAAACTCAACCATGTTGGCGTAATAGCGATAACGGTTGTTCTCGACGTCGACGCCGCCGGAAAAGAAAACGGCGTAATCCTTCGTTTTGACCTTCTTGTAAGCGGGATCGTCAAAATAAGCGTTGATTCGACGAATATCCTCTGCCACCCTCTCATAAGACGCGTCAGAAGGAACAGCATTGGTGGAATCGTCCCGGATAAGGATCAGCTGCTCGTCACCAGTCGGCGCAATCAACCCCGAAGCGTCAATCTGTTCCATCCCCGCCGTCACCGCCAAAAGCTGCCGCTCTTCCAGTCCCTCAATCCGAAGAACTTTCTTTGAAAGTGATTTTCCGGATTGTTTCCCGGAACGGCGGCCAAAGGCACCGCCCGAAAACCGACCGCTTTGAAGATTCAGTCTTTCGCGGCAAATATCAAGGAAGCGGAACAGCGTATTCATAAAAACCTCCCGGCAACAATACGGCGACGGACCGGAACCAATCCGGTCTGTTCATAGCACCTATTTAACGGCGTTTGTCTATTTTAACAACTTGAAACGAAAAAACAATCCGCCATTTTACTATTATAGTATAATCCGCCCCCCCGAAAACAGCTTTCCCGACAAAAGTAGCGGATGAAAAGCGTCCCTGGTCTGATTATAAGGATTATAAGAATAGCTTTAGCCGGGAGCGAAAAAGGATCCTAAAATCTGAAATTTAGGCCGCCCCCCGGCCCAAAAAGAACCGCCCGCACTTACCCGGCGAAGGGCAAGTGCGGGCGGTTTCGTTAGGCTTCGGAACCGGTTCCGCGGCACGGTTTCAGAACCGAAACCGCGGAAGGTTCACGGACAAAACGTCTCAGAAGACGTCGAAGTCGACTCCCAGATCGTCGGCGTCGAGCGAATCGAACGCGGCGTCGAGATCAGCCAGGGCGGCCGGATAGACGATGTCTTCATCGCCGGCATCCTTGAGCCAGTTCGCGCGCAGGAACGAGTAGTCGGCAGGACCGACAATACCGTCGCCGTCGATATCGGCGGCCGGATTCCAGTTCTCGTCCCCTTCCTCGGCGAGGTAAGCCTCGCGCAGGAGCATGTAATCGGCGTTGCCGATGCTGCCGTCGCCGTTGATATCCATCGGGCAGACGTTCAGCGTGACGGTGTCGGAGTACTCGCCGCCGGCGGCCTTGACCTTATAGGTCACGTTGGCGCCGTAGGTCAGGCCGGTGATGACCGTGCTGGTACCGTCGACCGTGACTTCGGTCCAGTTCTCGCCGTCGGTGGTGTAGGCGACCGTGTAGGAAGCCGCGCCGGCATCGGTCCAGCTGACGAGCTGGGTGTTCGCGCCGTTCGAAGCGACCGTCACAGTCGGGATACCCGGGGTGGCGCTGATCGAAGCGTTCTTGTAAACGATGCTGGCATCGGCAATCGAGCCGTCGCCCTGACGGGCAATGTCGAGGGCTTCGATCTCTTTGCCGCCGATGGTCGGAATCGCGGCGTAGACTTCGCCTTCGCCGGAAGCGACGGTGAAGGTGATCGTTCCCAGGAGCGCCCAGGAATCGACGCCGATCGCGCCGCTGTCGATACCGGCCAGACCGCCGAACGCCGAAACCACACCGTCAACCGTGATGTCGGCGATGAATTCGTCGGCGAAGAGGCTCGAAGCGTCGGCGCTGACGACGTCGAGAACGTTGGCGTTGTAATTGACATCAACGTAACCGCCCGAGAGGCTGTTGGTCGAACCGTCGACGCTCTTGACCCAGACCTGGGCGTAGACCGTGTCGCCGAATTCGGCGCTGGAGATCGTCGAAACCGGCATGTCGGTCGAGGTTTCCTGGTTCGGAAGCGCGTCGGACAGCGTGACCACGACGTAGGCCTTGATCCCCTGGTATTCGAACGCGCCGTAGTCAACGGTGAGCCCGTCAACGCGCGGATTGCCGGCAAGATCC
>CADBQY010000158.1 GCA_902796885.1 uncultured Planctomycetota bacterium | reverse complement strand
TCGCCGTGAACGTAACATTCGGCCAGATTGTACATGGCCGGGGCGAACCCCTTTTGAGCGGCTTTGCGGTACCACTCGACCGCCTGCGCGTCGTCCTTTTCGACGACGGTCCCCCGCTGATAGCAGACGCCCAGCGCGCACATGGCCTCAGCGAACCCGTTTTCGGCGGACTGCCGATAGAGACCGACCGCTTTTTCGACGTCCTGCGGCACGTCGACCCCCAGGTTATAACAAAGACCAAGGTAGTACTGCGCGTCGGCGTAACCCTCTTCGGCGGACTGGCGGAAACATTCGATCTTCGGCAGCTTTGACTTTTTGTACCGCTTGATATAGTCGCGGACGGCGAGCGGAATGAGTACCGCGAGACCCAGCAGAAATATTCCCATCAGCGCCTTCTCCCACGCGGAGCGCGGAGCAGATTCCCGGGACGGGTCGGTTTTTTGGTCGGTGTCGGACATCAAAGTTTCTCTCCGTTTTGGTCAAGAGAAAGGAGAATAACGAACCCTTATTTTATGGTAATTGCTTCCGGCCCCGTTCGTCAAGGGGTCGGATTGATTTGTGTGAAAAATGCGGATCTTTTGTTTCGGAAAGAGCGGTTAGGAAAGATGAGAAAGCGGGCCCGCGAATCGGGACGGGCGGTCTTCGCGTTCGGTTCGGCGCCGCCCGCGGGGGCGGGCGGCGGGCCGGATCAAAAATTCTAGAAATCGTCCGGTTCAGGGGGCGGCGAGAGGCTTAGAAGATCGTGAAGCGCGTCTTCGGCTTCCCGATTCCCCTGTCCGTACGCTTTCCAGAACCACTGAGCCGCGCGGAACTCGTCTTTTTCCGTACCGATCCCGCTTCGGTAACAGGCGCCGAGAAAATACTGGGCTTTGTCGTTCCCCGCCTCGGCGGCGGAAAGAAAGAGCGAAAACGCGCGCCGTTTGTTTTTTTGGACGCCGTCGCCGGTCAGATAGCGGAGCCCCAGATGATATTTCGCCTCAACGCATCCGTTCCCGGCGGCGGTCTCCAGCCATTTGACCGATTCGGAAGGGTCGCGTTTGACGCCGATCCCGCCGCCGTAACAGATTCCGAGCCGCAACTGGGCTTCGGGGTCTTGCTGATCCGCGGCTTTTCCGAACCATCGAACCGCCTCGGCCTCGTCCAGCTCGACGCCGATCCCTTCGAGATAACAGAGACCCAGAAAATATTCCGCGGGCGCGAATTGTTCCTCCGCCGACCGGCGCAAATAGGAGAGCGCTTCTTGCGGGGAAATGTCAAAGTCCGCTCCGTCGGCATAGAGGAGAGCCAGTCTGCATAGGGCTTCCCGATTGCCGCTGTCGGCGGCCTTTCGGTACCAGGCGGCGGCTTCCCGGAAATCCCGCTCTCCGTCGAATCCCGAAGCGCAGTAGTTGCCCAGATCGACCATCGAATCGACGTCTCCCAGCTCGGCCGCGCGCCGGTACCACCAAACGGTCTCTTCCAAGGATTCTTCGACGTAAAATCCGATCTTATGGATGAACGCGAAAAACCGCTGGGCGTTGACGTCTCCCCGAAGGGCGTCTTCCCGAAATTGCGCCAGAACCGCGTCCACGGCGTCTTCGTAGGAATCGTATTCGTCGCACGGAATAAGATGCGGTTCGGGACAAGAGTCTTTCCAATTCGAGTCGGCAATCTCGCGTTGCGGGGGGATGCGATTGTTGAGGATGGCTTGGTCAAGCCAGCGGCTCGCGAAACATTGGTCATCCCATTTGCTGTTCAGACGGCGGTCTTCCGAAAGAGATTTCTCTCTTTCCCGAGTCAAATACGGCGCGAGCGCGCGCAGGTCTTTGCGCGGCCGTCGTTCTTCGTCGGACGTTGTCATCTTAAAGTCCTTTCGTATGTGTGTTTTGAGGGAATGTGTGTGAAGGGGAAGGGGTTATTCTTCTTTCTTTTCATCGTTATTCTTTGATTTGAACGGGGCCGGCTTTGCGTCCTCTTTTCAGATCGGGTCCAAAATCCCTTCGTCTTTTATCCTTTCGATCAGTTTTGCGGCGCGTTCTCGTCCGATAGGCAGGCTAGTCATAAAAAGCTTATTGGTGACAAACTTGTAATACCTAACGAGCACAACCGCTCGCTCGTAAAGAGGGTCGTCATCCCGCGTCGGACCGCTTTCACAAAACGGCGCCTCTTTTGCGCGCCCGAGGATTACACCGCCCGCCCGGGGGCCATTGGAATCGAAACGGTCCGTATGGAGTCCTTCCGGTTTGACGACTTTGTACATTTGTGTCGACGTAACGCCGGCCTGCCGTTTCAGACAGGCGGTCCCTTCGTTCTCTAGCGTTTCAAGAATCTTTACCGCCCGTCCGTATCCGATGGATAATCTCCGCTGCAAAAGCGTGGTGGTTACGTACCCCTCGGAAAAAACCAGCTCTATCGCGTCACGACAGAGCGGATCGATATCCCGTTCGGGACTAACCGGCCGGACGGCTCCTTCTTCGGAATCTCCGGAATGATCCCTCGCACCGCCGGCCGATTCGGTATTCGCAGACTCTCCGCCGCGGCAAGTGTTTCTCTCCTTATTTCCAAAAGACGTGTTAAAGATTTATGAAGCTCTTGAATACTTTCGTTCGTCTTTTCCAACTCATCAAACAGGCAGGAAAGGTTCCGTTCTACATTTTGAATCCACCTGTCCGCTCCTTTCAATTTGCAGTTAAGCTGTTCCGACATCTCGGCATTCCGTTCGTTCTCGTTGTTATGTTCGCTCATTGGTCTAACCTTTCTTCGTCTGATTAACTGGGATTGTTGACGAAAAGGTTTTGTTACCTGTTCGTCGCCGTTTATGGTTCATTTTCTCATACCGTATTTGTTTTTTGCTTCTTCTGATCGCCGGTTCCTCCTCGTCACGAAGAATGTCAATGTCGTTTTCTTCATGATCTTGACGCCAAATAATTTCATCAAAATAGAATTCGGCATCTTCGCTTCCTTCCTCATAGCCTTTCAAATACCATTTTTTCGCTTTCTCTATATCCTGTTCGATTCCTATACCGTATTGATAACGGCGACCGAGCTCACAGATCGCTTCAATGTGTCCGTGTTGCGCGGCGTTTCGCAGCCAGAAGAAACCTTTCCGGTCGTCTTGGAATACTCCCAGCCCCCTGAAATAGCAAAGAGCTAGGTTGTATTGTGCACTGCCATAACCCCGTTCCGCTGCCATCCAAAACCACTTTGCCCCTTCCGCTTTATTTTCAGGGACACCTCTCCCGAAGAAGTAATGGACCCCTAAATTAAAAAGAGCGAATACATTTCCCTGTTCCGCCGCTTTCCGAAACCATCGGAACATCATTTCAAAATTGGAACGAACTCCCTTTCCTTCAGAGTAGTATTTTCCCAACATAAGCTGAGCCAGATCGTCCCCCTGCTCGGCGGCCCTCCTCATCCATTGGGCGGCAAGTGTGTAGCATCGGTCGACGCCCGTTCCTTCTTCATAGAATTCGCCCAAGAACCGTTGCGCCGGAGCAAACCCTTGTTCGGCGGAGCGTTTGACCCATTCGAAAGCTTTGCCGTCATCCTGCCGGAGTTCATTTCCGAAAAGATAACAAAGTCCCAGACGTAGTTGGGCGCAACAGTTTCCCGATTCCGCGTCTTTGAAGATGTTTCTCAGCCATTTTGAGGCAAATTGATAGTCAGATTCGGTTTTCATTTCGTCGTTTCTGATGAATCTTAAATGGAATTTCGTTTTATTTGACTGCCGATTGCCGCTACCAAGGTCGTCTGGATCTTCGCATGACAGACTGAGCGAGACGGAAGACTTCTTCAAACGATACCGTTCCTTCTCCGGCTGTTTTTGCCGGAAAGGTGTCATCGACCGAATCGGGCAGGAGTCCGAATCCTTGCGCCGCCGCTTTTTGAAACCACTGCTCGGCCTGCTTCGAGTCCTGCTCGACTTCCACTCCCTCATCGTAAAAAATACCCATTTCGTATTGAGCTTTCGCTTCTCCTTGCAACGCCGCTTTGCGGTACCACTCGATAGCAGCGGACACATTTCTTTCGGTGCCAATTCCTGAATAATAACACTCACCCAAATGGTACTGAGCCTGAGGGTGCCCCTGGTTCGCGGCGAGGAGAAACCATTCGAAAGCCTGAACAAGGTCTTGTTTTATTCCGACCTCTTCCGAACAGCATAGTCCCATAACGTATTGCGACTGAGCGTCGCCTTTCGACGCCTTCCCCCTCCGGATTCTGACTTCATATTCGGCGGCTGTCCGCAATCGATTCATTTTCTGATATGACCAAGGATTATCTTGTTGAGCGGCTCTGCCGTACCAGATCGCCGCGATGAGTGTGTCTTGAGAAACGCCTTTGCCGTATTCATAAACGTAACCCATCCTTTCCATCGCGGGAGGAAAATCTTGCTCCGCGGCCCTTCGGAACCACTTTGCCGCTTCTTGCGGATTCGATTTGACGCCCACTCCGTCGAGAAAGCAGTTTCCAAGAGCCGTCTGTGCGTGCTTATCTCCGTTTGCCGACGCTTTTTGAAAGCACGTTACCGCTTCGGCACGGTCTTGAACGACTCCTTTTCCTTCGTAATAATAAATCCCCAGGATGTACTGGGCCTTGGCATATTCCTGTTCCGCTGCCATCCGCGCCCATTTTACGGCTTCGCCGTCATTCTGTTCGTCTCCGTTCCCCTTATGGCACCATAGGCTCAAAGCGGTCTGGGCTACGGCATCTCCCTGTTCCGCGGCTTTTCTGAGCCATCGAGCGGCCTCTTCGTGATCCGGAACAATTCCCTGATCGTTAGTATAGCACGAACTCAAAGAGAGTTGAGCGCCGGTATGACCTTGTTCCGCCGCTTTCCGAAACCACTTTTCCGCCTCAACTTCATCTTGGTCAACTCCCATCCCATCGTTGAGGCACCGCGCCAGGTGATTCTGCGCCGCCGCCGTTCCTTGTTCCGCCGATTTCCGGAACCATTTCACCGCTTCGCAGTCATTCCGTTCGACGCCGAGCCCGCCGATATAGCAGACGCCCAGGTTGTTCTGCGCTTCGGCGTTTCCCTGTTCGGCGGCTTTCCGGTACCATTCGGCGCCCAGTCTGCTGTCTTGTTTGACGCCGTCGCCCATGGCGTAGCAGAGTCCGAGTTTGTTCTGCGCGTCGGCGTCGCCCCGTTCCGCGTCGCGTCGGAGACGTTCGATTTCTTTTTCGGTGTACTGATGAATCCGTTTTTCTGTCATCATTTTTACCCTTTCTCTGTGTCTTTACGGTGTTGACGTCTAGCCCCGTCTTCCGCGATCATTCCTTCGGTTCGTCGTCGCTCGAGGCGTTTTCGTCCTCCGATTCGTCGAGTTTAATGATTCTGCCGCGCGGCGGACGTTCGTCTTCGTTTATGGGCGTCCCGTCAAAAATCCCTTCGGCGGCCATCGTTGTGAGAAGTTTTTTCGCGCGGCCGTATCCGATGGCAAAGCTCCGCTGCAAAAACGAAACTGAAATGCGTTTTTCCTTTCGGAACAGTTTAACCGCGTCGGGATAGAGCGGATCGTCCTTCTCTTGCGTATTATTGTCGGTTTTCGGTTCCTTTTCGGCTTTTCGCGCCCTGGCTTCTTCCAGGATCGTTTCCAATATCTCCCTCGCTTGCCGGAGCGAGTCTAAAAGTTCGAGATTTTTCTGAATTCGCCGGCTCACCTCTTTCAGAACGCCTTGAATCTGCTCGATCGTCCGTTCGTTCTCGTTGTGTTGTTCGTTCATTGGTCTAACCTTTCTTGAAGTGTGTCGAATTCGTCTAGTTTTGAGTTCCCGTCTGCGCCGACCGTCTGCAGAAGAGCCAGTCTTTCTGTTCCGGCGTCAGCCGGAGTTCCGGGAACCGCCGGGCCGCCTCCTCGCTCCCCTCCTCGACGGCCTTGACGAGCCATTTCGCCGCTTCGAAGTCGCTTTGCATAACGCCCGTTCCGTTCATATAGCAGAGCCCGAGCTTATAGCGGGCTTTGGACGTGATTTCGGACTGACGCCATCGGCGCCGGGCGGCTCGCCGGTAGTACCCGACCGCCGTCTGCGGATCCCGCCTGACGCCGATCCCGTGAAAGTAAAGTTCCCCCAACGCATATTGCGACGCCGCCAGCCCCTGATCGGCGGCGCGCCGAAACCAGCGGATCGCCTCTTTCAGGTCCTTTTCGACCCCGCAGCCCGTGTAATAGCAGTTCGCCAGAGCGTGATTCGCTCGGGACAGGCCCCGTTTGGCGGCGATCCGGTACCAGCGAATCGCTTCGGTTTCGCTCCGTTCGACCCCGAGCCCCTTGCGGCAGCAGTCGCCCAGATAAAGGCACGCCTCGGCGTCGTTCTGTTCGGCGGCCCGCCTCAGCCATCGGACTCCTTCCGCCTTGTCGCGGCCGCAGTCGCGCCGCTTCAGGCAGTATTCGCCCAGCAGCTTCTGCGAATCGGGATGGCCGAGCTCGGCACGCCGCCGAAGCGAGATAAGCTGTTCGTCGTCGAGCGAGACCGTCCGAACGAGCGCTTCCGTTCTTTGATACAGTTTCGCCGCCCGGACGAGATCCTGTCCGACGCCTTTTCCGCAGAGATAGCAGTACGCCAGCCGGAAAGCGCCGTCGGAATTGTTCTGCCGGTCGGCTCTGGCGAACCAGGCCGCCGCTTCCGATTCGGACCGGCCGACGCCGCGTCCTTCCAGATAACATTCTCCCAGGCGTACCTGCGCCCGCGCGTTCCCCTGTTCGGCGAGGAGACGGATTCGGTCGGAGTCGACGATTGCGGTTCCGCATTCTTGCAACTTGTTTTCTTCTTTCATGATCGCTTCCTGAGTCTGTGTTAATATTGAGAGTGAATTCGTCGTAATGTGTCGCGGAACATGCGCTCGGATCAATCCGCCCGGCCGGCGGCCGGAAGCCTCTCCGAAACGTTCCGAAGCAGAAACGCCTCGTATTTCAATTTGTATCGCGCCGGCGGATATCCCAGATCGGCCGATTGGCGGAACCATTTTGCGGCCTCCTCGAGATTTCGATGCACCCCGATCCCGCGCTCGTAACATGCGCCGAGTTGGAACTGCGCCTTGGCGTTTCCCAGCCCCGCCGCCTTGCGGTACCACTCGGCCGCCAGGCTTTCGTTCCGTTTGACGCCGAGGCCGTCCTTGTAAACGGCGCCCAGAAGGAGCAGGGCGGGGGGGTAATTTCGGCTCACCGCCTTTTTGAGCCGGCGGCGCGCCTTACCGAGGTCTTTCTTGACGCCCTCTCCCCGGTGAAAAAGGATTCCCAGCTGGTTCTGCGCCTCGGCGTTTCCCCGCTCGGCGGCTTTTCGGATCCATTTGGCCGCTTCGGTCTTGTTCCGCCCGACGCCGTGACCCCACAGGAGACAGCGGCCCAGGGCGAGCTGCGCTCCGTCACAGCCCAGCTCCGCCCCCTTTCGGTAGTACTGGACCGCCGTCTCCTCGTTTTGGGCGACTCCTTCGCCTCTGTCGTAGCAGTTGCCCAGGTTGGTCATCGCCGAACGGTAACCGAGATCCGCGGCCTTTTGGAACAGCTCGAAGGCCCGCCGGAAATCTTTTTTGACCCCCCGGCCGGTGCTGTAAAGGACGCCCAGACCGTTGATCCCTTTCGGGTTTCCCTGTTCGGCGGCAAGGGCGAACAGTTCGCGGGCCCTCGTTGAATTTTTCCTGACCCCGTTCCCCTCGGCGTAACGGGCCGCCAGTTCCGACTGCGCTTCGGGGTTCCCCCGGCGGGCATCCTCTTTCAGCCGCTCCAAATCGGGATCCGGCTTCATTTTTTTCTTTTCCGATTCCGGTTTCTTGCCCGTACTCGCCAAGATTTTTTCTTTCGGACGGCGATTTTCTCCGTTTCCTTCTGCGGGATTCTTTTTCATTTTTGAGCTCTCTAGTTGATTTAGGTAAAATACGCGGTTTAGGAAAGTAAATTTCCGCCGATTTGGCGAATTGTCCCCCCACTTTCTTTAGGCAGACAAGAAAACGTGTCAAATCGTACCGTGTCCACCGGTCAACGGAGGGGCTTGTTTGGAACCTTTGGTAACAGAGAGTTCAAACGGCAAAACCAGAGCTTGCCGCGAGGAATTTTCCATGGCGGAGTTTTTCAATCGCAGAGTCGGAAAACGGGCCCCTCGCCGGGGCTTTTGAGAGAACGAACCGAAGATCGGAACCGGCGGCGCGGACCGTCTTACTGAAATAACCGGCCGATTAGCAAAGTCCCGAATCGTTTTACGGGAGAACGGCCCTTTTTGAGAACAACCAGCCCGGCTCCGCCGGGGTGCGGTTCGAACCGACGCCGAACCGAGAGCTTTTTAACAGTGGGTTTGTTTATTTAATTATACCATAAAACTTTCATCATATGTAATGTACTAACATAAAATTTCAAATGAGAAAAGGGGGGGCGAAAAATTTTTTAAGGGAAGCGAAGGCGCGGGGGGGCTTTCCGGACACGAAGACGAAACGGGACGGCCGCGGTCAGGGGGCGGGGGTTACGGGAACCGGAAGGACGTGCGGGAGCGGGAAAGGGGGACTCTCGCCGGATTTCTTGGACGGACGCCGTTAAAGCGGAGCCGATTTGCGGTTTGGGGCTTAACGAGGGGACTAAACGAAACGAACGTCGGGGGAGGGGAAACGCCATCCCAAATTACCCGGCAAGGACTCGAACCTTGACTAAGGGAACCAAAATCCCTGGTGCTGCCATTACACCACCGGGTAGCTCCATATATATTAACACGCATTTCGGTTCCTTTCAATCCCCACCGGTTTTTTGTTATCCGGCCCGATGCCGGGAGTCGCCGCAGACTTTTCGCGAACGGCGGGGTTCGATTTCGCCGTCCGGATATTATCGCCTTTTATCTTTCCTCGTTTGCCTAATTTTACGGATCGGCTCTCCCGTTGGGGGGGACGGCGTGAGAACCGCGAAATTTGCGGAAAAGCGGGCCGCCTCGAGTGAAACCGCCCGCCGCCGGGCGGAAAGAGGGCGGCTCGATTCGATCCCCTTCGATCGGCAAAATCCCCCATTTTTACTAATTCCGATGAAGAGAGGCGGCCGATTTCGCCGATATTCAGATGACGATTCCGTAGAATCGCTAAAAGGGTCATTCTCGGAATGGTAAAATGGAAAACTTAGGTTTTTTTGGCCGATTACACCGAACGTATATTTTAGATCGAGTAGAATTCAGATGGCGGGGTCTTGATTTTTTCAATTTATCCCCGTCATTTGGGCGAAAAGATGAAAGATTCTCTACGGAGAGAGAGATAAACGGAGTGATTTCCGATTCAACAACATTACAGACAACATATCTGGCATCTGTGATGAAGGAGGAGAAATGAAGAAGGTAGTCGGATTGACCTTGATGGCGGCGTTTTTCGCGCTGACATCGGTCTTTAGTGGGAGCCAGGCGCAGGCGGCGTGGTGCGGAGCCGCGTCATACCGCTGGTGCCGCCCGACGGCTTGCGACTTCACCCAACAGTGCAGTACCGTGATGAAAACCTGCCGCAAGGTGGTTTACGAACAAGAGCAGGTCACCTGCTACAGAACGGTGCTGGAGAAGGTCGCCGTGCCGCAGCGGATCCTGTGCACCCGCTATGTTCCACAGGTTTGCCAAAAACAGGTTCCGTACACGGTTTGCCGTCCGGTTTGGCAGGATTGTG
Organism: uncultured Planctomycetota bacterium; assembly: GCA_902796885.1. GTDB lineage: Bacteria > Planctomycetota > Planctomycetia > Pirellulales > Thermoguttaceae > RUG695. The sequence continues at coordinate 1,004 of CADBQY010000158.1, read as the reverse complement.
TCAAGCAGGTTCAGTACACCGTGAACCGTCCGGTTTGGAAAGAATGCAGCAAGCAGGTTCCGTATACGGTTTGCCGCCCGGTCTACGAAACCCGCCAGAAGCAGTTTACGGTTTGCCGTCCTGTCTGGGAAACCCATCAGAAACAGGTTCCCTATACGGTCACCCGTCCGGTGTACGAGATGCGTCAGCGCCAGTACACGGTTTGCCGCCCGGTCTGGCAGACCTGCCAGAAGCAGGTTCCCTACACCGTCTGCGAACCGGTCTACGAGACCCGTCAGAAGCAGTACACGGTTTGCCGTCCTGTCTGGCAGACGATGCAGAAGCAGGTTCCCTATACGGTCTGCCGTCCGGTTTACGAGACGCGCCAGCGCCAGTATACGGTTTGCCGCCCCGTCTGGCAGACGATGCAGAAGCAGGTTCCCTATACGGTCTGCCGTCCGGTCTACGAGACCCGCCAGAAGACCTACATGGTGAGCCGTCCCGTCTGGCAGACGATGCAGAAGCAGGTTCCGTATACGGTCTGCCGTCCGGTCTACGAGACGCGCCAGAAGACCTACATGGTCTGCCGCCCGGTTTGGGTCGATATGCAGAAGCAGGTTCCGTATACGGTCTGCCGCACCGTCTACGAACAGCGTCAGAAGCAGTATATGGTTTGCCGTCCCGTTTGGCAGACGGTTCAGAAGCAGGTTCCCTACACCGTTTGCAAGCCGGTCTACGAGACCCGTCAGCAGACCTACACGGTTTGCCGTCCGGTGATGACGATGCAGCAGAAGCAGGTTCCGTACACCCAGCTGGTTCCGCAAACCTGCACTCAGACGGTCCCCTATCAGTCGGGCCGTTGGGAAACGCAGACCTACACGGTTCCCGGCCAGGTGGTGACCCGCCGCGTCGCGGTCGCCGACCCTTGCGCGAAATCTTGCGATCCGTGCAATCCGTGCCAGGTCGCCTGCAAATATCAGGACGTTCAGGTTCAGCTCCCGCCGCAGCAGTGCACCCGCCGCGTC
>CADBQY010000157.1 GCA_902796885.1 uncultured Planctomycetota bacterium | reverse complement strand
CGGTCGGCCCCCGCCGAAAGACGGCCCCGCTCATGTACGAACAGGCCGATCCCGTGCCCCAGTCCGTGGTTGAACATCTTGCCGTACCCGGCGCGTTCGATCACGCCTCGGGCGGCGGCGTCGGCTTCGGCCCCCGTGATTCCGGGACGGAGGATCTCCAGCGCGGCGTTTTGCGCGTCGAGGACGGTTTTGTATATCTTTTTCAAAAGCGCGCCCGGCCGCGGCGCGGTCACCAGCACGCGGGTCAAGTCGCTCAGATACATGTTCTTCTTCGCGCCCCAGTCGATCAGAAGAAGGTCCCCTTCCCCCGCGCGGACGCGGCGCGTCGGCACGGCGTGCGGCAACGCGCTGCGCGCGCCGACGGCGGCGATCGTCGGGAACGCCGTGTGATCGGCGCCGAGCCGCCGCATCTGATACTCCAGTTCGTCCCGCACCTGAGCCTCGGTCATCTCGGGGCGGAGCGTCAGCCGGATCACCTCGAAGGCGGCGGCGGCAATACGGACCGAGTCCCGAATCGCGGCGATTTCGTGTTTATCCTTGATCTCGCGCAGCCGTTCGACCAGCTGCGCGGCGGGACGCCACTCCGCCTCGACGGTGCGAACCAGCCGGTCGAATTCGCCGAGCGTGATCGAGTCGGACTCGACCCCGATTTTCATCGAAGGCGCGGTGATCGTGCGCACCGCGCCGAACAGCGTCGTCGGCGCGCGGCGGATCAACGGCTCGATATCGGGCGCCTCTTCGGCGATCTGGAGCTCGTAGCGCGGGTCGCTGATCAGAACGGCCCGTTCCGGCGAAAGGAAAAGCCAGCTGTCCCCGCCGGTAAAACCGGTCAGATAAAAGACGTTCAGCGGATCGGAAATCAGGATCGCGTCGAGCCCCTCCTTTTTGAGAAGGGCGCAAACTCTTCGGCGTCGGACGGGAAACGGAAACGATTTTTCCGGCACGGCTCGGTCCTTTCAATTCTCGGGTTGCGGAACGTTTCCGGCGGCGCGTTTGGCGATCAGCCCGGCGACATATCCCGCCTTGAACCCTGCGTCGATATTGACCACGACGACGTTCGAGGCGCAGCTGTTGAGCATACCTAAAAGAGCGGCAAATCCGCCCAGCGCGGTCCCGTACCCGACGCTGGTCGGTACGGCAATAATCGGCGCGGAAATGTATCCGCCCACCACGCTCGGAAGCGCGCCTTCCATCCCCGCGACCACCACGACGGCGTCGGCACGGCGGATCTCGTCGAGCCGCGCCGCCAACCGGTACGGCCCCGCCACCCCGACGTCGGAAATCAAAACGGTTTCGGCTCCGGTCCAATCGGCGGTTTCAAACGCCTCTTCGGCGACCGACCGGTCGCTCGTCCCCGCCGAAACGACGGCGACCCGCCCGCGTCGGGGCGATCGATCGGCGTCGGCGCGAATCAGCGAGGCGGCGGCGTTGTATCGCAGATCGGGAAACTCGAGCCGAATCAGTTCGGCTTTCTCGGGCGAAACGCGGGTCACCAGCGGCGAAATCCCAAGCTCTTTCTGCCTGGCAACGATCCGCACGATCTCTTCGGCGCTCTTTCCTGCCCCGTAAACGACCTCCGGCAGTCCGCACCGCGCCTCGCGTCCGAGGTCGAGCGTCGTCTCGCCCAGATCGGCTTGAGTCCGTTCGCGCAGAAGCGCGGCCGCCTCGGCGCGAAACGTTTCGTTTGTGAGTTCTCCCGCAAGAAAGCGAGTGACCAGGGCGGTAATCTGAGACATAGTAGACGGACTTCTCCGGTTTGGTGGAAACGGAAACGCGCCCGATAACGAACGGGGCGCGCCGATACCCGAAAGATACCACGGCGCGCCTGTTCTGTCAATCTTCCGGCGCGGTCTTACCGGATGTCCGTCTCGAAGCGCAGTTCCGCCGAACCGGGATCGGCGCCGCCGAAGGAAGAATCGGACGAAGGCGTTCCCGGCAGGAAAACCCGTTCGAGGACTTTGGTCGGCACGTAGCGAACCGTCTCTTTTTCGTGGAGAACCGGGTACGGCGTTTCGGTCTGTTGGTCAATCCAGACGGTCTCGGGGATCCCGGTATACGGATTGATCTGCTGAACGGGAACCCGTTCGACGCGGCGCATCGGTTCGAACACCGTCTGATATTCCGCGACCGGCTGAAGCCGCACCGCCTCCCGATAATAGACCCGGTAGGTACAGCCGTCCGACATCACCACCGTCAGGGCGTCTTCCGGACGCATCGGGAGTTTCCGTTTCATCATCTCCTGTTCCTGCGCCGTGGGACCGAACGGGATTTCCGGCGCCATCGCCGGACAGTACGGCTGCTGATACGTGGTTCGTTCTCCCAATTTCCCCCACAGACATCCTTCCGACTGACATTGCGACTCTCCCCGAACGGCGGCTGAAAGGATCGTCGCACCGGTCAGACAGAGGATGGTACAAAGAGCGTCGGTTCTCATTTCAGGTTTCTCCGGAAGGATCGGCGAATCGGAATTTTACAAGTATCACTATAATCGCCCCCCTTCGGCAAAACCTCCTTTACGCCGTCTTTTTTCCTTTTACAAACCGCGGAATTCCAATTACAACGGTCTTGACGATTCTCCTGGCAAATCTCATCAAAATGAGACGAACGTTTTTTATTTGTTCCGCTCCCCCTTCCTTTCCCTGGACATCGGAGAAATTTTTGTTATAAAATGCTCAGGTCGGTACAATGTAATGGGCGGGTCGCCTGATCGCCGCGCGCCCTCCCTTCCAACATAGAAAGGCTTTTGTCCCATGTCCCCCGTAAATATTTTTTCCGATTTCAGAAAAACGGCTCTCCTTCTTGCCGCCGCGTTTCTCGCGACGGGGGCTTCGCTCCTCGCGGATGAACCGAAAGGAATCGTCACCTACGAAAAGGGAAATGACGGCGTATTCACCTTCCGCGTCGACGGCGAGTTTTTCGCGCAGTACCGTCCTGTCCCCGATCCGGCGCCCGAAGAGGGGGACGTAACCGGTTCCTACGATAGCCACGGGATCCTTGGCACGCCGATCGTCTGGCCGATCTGTTCGGCGGCGGGAACGCTGATGACCCGCGGGTTCCCGATGGACGAGCGGAATCTTCCCGAAGCGGCGAACGATCCGCTCATGAAAAACCTCCTCGAAAATTCGCGTCTGGGAAGTCTCACCGCGAATAAAGACCACGTTCACCACCGCTCCCTCTGGTTCAACCACGGCGACGTCAACGGAGTCGATTTCTGGGGGCCCGACCGCGGCCAGATCCTTCAGCAGGGGGTCTTCTCGATCACCGAAGAGGCTCATTCGGTCTCGGTCAAGGTCTTTACCGCCTGGGTGCCGGCGCCGAACGAAAAACCCCTTTGCGTCGATATCCGCACGATCACTTTCGGCGTTCTTCCCACGCGGCCCGAAATCCGCTACGTTGACTACGACGTCAAATTGTCGGCGTACGCCGACCGGGTCACGCTGGCCGATACCAAAGAGGGAACGTTCGGATACCGTACCCCCGGTTCGATGGACGTCGACGCGAAACAGCGTTCCGAAAAATGGGGGGGGCATATCGTCAACAGCGAGGGAGACCGCGACGAAGCCGCCTGGGGAAAACGCGCCTCCTGGGTCGACTACTACGGTCCGGTTACGAAACGCCTTTCCGAGTCCGAACTCGGTTCGATCGATCCCGCAAATCCCGACGCGCTTCCGTTGACCGCCGCCGGGGTCGATATCATGAACCATCCGGCGGGATTCCGGTATCCTTCGTGGTATCACGTTCGGACATACGGCCTTTTTGCGGTCAATCCGTTCGGAATCAAAGAGTTCGAGCCGGAAGCCCGGCTTGACGGAACGGTCGTTCTCGACAAGGACGACTCCCTCGCGTTCCACTACCGGGTTCTCATCCACGACGATCCCCTTTCGTTCGACGAACTGCAGTCGCTCTTCGACGAATACAAAAGCGTTCCCAAAGATTAAATCGATCCGAATGGAGACGGAATCGCCCCCGCCGTCGGCTAAGGGGCTTTCCCGTCGCTTTCGGCGGCGAGGTTCGATGACCGCACGCAATGTCCAATGCCCGCGATGCCACGCGACGATCCAGCTCGACACCGAGATGGACGGCGGGAGAATCTCTTGCCCGGAATGCCATAAAAGCCTGATCTTTACCGTGACCCACCGCTCATCGAACCGCTCCGATCAAAAAAAACCGGCGGGAAAGAAAAAACCGAAAGAAGAGACAACCGGCAAAAAAACGACCGTCGTGACGGCCTCGTCGCAATCGACGATGAATCTCCGCCCGACCGACGACTCCGATCAGCGGATCGCCACCGTGACTCGACAGTTGGGGCTGGGCGACGCCGAACGGGACAAGTCCGAAGGGGACGAGTTCCGAATTTGGAAACCTGGCGATCTCCTCTTGGGGAAAAAATATTTAGTGCGCGAATTGGCACCGGGCGTCCCCTACGCCGAGGGGGGAGTGGGAATGGTTCATCGCGTGCATCACCAGGAATGGGACATCGACTTTGCCGTTAAAAGTCCGAAACCGGCGTTCGTCCTTTCCGAAAACGGAAAACAGTCGTTCGAGCGGGAATGCAAAACCTGGATGGATCTGGGGCTGCACACCAACGTCGTCACATGCTATTTTTTCCGCCGGATCAGCGGAATTCCCCGTGTTTTCGCCGAATACGTGGCCGACGGCACCCTCAAAGACTGGGTCGCCGACGGTCGTCTCTACGAAGGAACCAAAGAGGAGATTCTCGAACGGATCCTCGACATTTCGATCCAGTTCGCCTGGGGACTCGACCACGCGCACAGCAAGGGACTTCTCCATCTCGACGTCAAGCCGGGAAACGTCATGATGTCCGGCATGACCGCCAAGGTCACCGACTTTGGACTGGCCAAGGCGATCGGCGAAGAACGCGAGCGTGCGGGCGACGGCTCTGCGCAGTCATGCGACGGGATGACCCCGTCGTATTGCTCACCCGAGCAATACGACGCGTTCTCGCGTTTTCAGGAAGAGACAAAAACCAACGTCAAAGGGAACGGTTCGCCGTCGGGAAGCAAATTCCTCTCTCCGCAGAGCGAAAACGGCGACGACGACCTGATCACGCTCGGTCAGCCGCCGGAAATCACAAAACAGTCCGATATCTGGTCGTGGGCGATCTCGATTCTCACCATGTTTCACGGACGGTCCCCCTGTAAGAAGGGAGGGCAAACCGCCGCGCAGGTCTTCGAAATCTTCCTGAAAACTCCGCCGTCCGAAAAGCGGCCTTCGATCCCCGCCCCGATGATCGAACTTTTGCGCCACTGTTTTCGGAAGAATCCCGCCGACCGGCCCGAGTCGATGGGAGCGGTCGCCGACCGCCTGACCGATATCTATCGGCAAGTCTTCGGACGCTCCTATCCGCGCACGAGGCCGGCCGACACCGCCTCGAACGCCGAATCGCTGAGCAACCGCGCCATCTCGATGCTTGATCTGGGAAAAACGCGCGAGGCGGTTAAAGACATCCATAAAGCGGCGTCGATGTGCAATTGGCATCCGCAGATCACCTTCAACTCGACGATGATCGACTGGCGGTTCGGCCTGATTACCGACGTTCAGGCTCAAGACCGAATGGAAGAGCTCACCAAACACAACGCCTCGGACCCGTACTCGCATTACGCGCTCGGACTTCTCCAGCGCGAGCGCGCCAACCCCCGAGGCGCGCTCCAGTCGCTCGACAAGGCGGCGGAACTCGATCCGCAGCGGCCCGAGTTCCTCAAGGCGCGCGACCGGTGCCGGAAGGTCGCCGCCGACGAGCTGCGGTGTACCGGGCGTTTCATTCTCTGGACGGCGCCCGACGAAGAGTCTCCGGCGGTCTATGCCAACTCCTCCGAAGACCTCTACATCGTTCCGACGGCGCAGAACCAGATGCGTCTCGTTTCGGCGGCCTCGGGCGATGTCCTCGCCGAATTTAAAACGGCCAACTTCGACTCGGACGACGACGAAAAGCTCCTGGCGATCAGCACCGACTACCGGCGCGACATCGTAAAAAAAGACAACCGCACCGTAATTCTTCGATACAAAGGAGGGGACACCCCCTCGTCTCTCCAGCCCGAAGACGCCAAACTTCTCGCCTCGCTGGCCGCCGACGAACCGTTCTGCCGGATCAATTGGGGAAAGAAACAGGACGCCATAAACAGGGACGGCACAATCCGCCTTTCGATCGTCGGGGACGTCGTCTGCCAGTTCAACACGGCGACCGGCGAAAAGACCCTGACGATGGCGGGACACAAAAGCGACGTGACCGCCCTCTACGTCACACCCGATGGGGAATGGAGCGCGACCGGTTCTTTCGATTCCTCTTTTAAGATCTGGCGTGTCCGCAGCGGCCGATGCCAGCGCACCTGCAAAGGTCTGTCGGGAGCGGTCAACGCGATATGGATCGATTCCAAACACCGTTTCCTTTTAACACAGGTTCAGGGAAGTTCGCTCCAGGTCTGGTCAATCGACCTGCTCTGTAACCGCGCTTCCCAGATCGTCGCGCCGCTGATGATCTGTATGGTCAGCAGTTCCGAAGAAGTCTCGCAGCGCCAGAACGAAATGGAATCCCGAATTGCCGAAATGAAAACGGCGGTTTCCGAAAAGCGATACGCCGACGCGATCGCCGCGTTCAACAAGGCGCGTCAAATCGACGGCTGGCAGAATATCCGCGGCTCGCTCGGTCTGCCGACACTCCTTGGCACCCATTCGGCGGCCACGACGCTCGACGACGCCGTTTCGGCGGCGATGTTTCAGGCGCACGAAGACTCCATCTCGACCGTCGCCATTTCGTACGACGGAAATCTCGCCATCTCGTCGGGAAAAGATCACGTCATTCGCCTCTGGCGTTTCCCGAAGGGAGAACTCGTCTCCGAAATGACCGCGCACTACGACTGGGTTCGGTCTGTCGATATGACGATCGACGGGCATTTCGCCGTCTCGGGCAGTTGGGATAAAACCATCCGTCTCTGGGATCTCACCACCGGCAAGATGGTTCGCAAGATGGCCGAACCGGTCAAGAACATCACTCAAGTTCGAATTGCGCCCGACGGCGCCACGGTCGCTTCGTCCAGCGGATGGGGGGAGATCGCCCTGTGGAACGCCAAGACGGGCGAAAAGATCAACAGCACCTCCGCCGGCGACGAAAATCTCCTTTCTCTCCAGTTCAGCCGAGACGGCGCGTACATCCTTTCGGGCGGCGCGCGGCGAATCACCCTCTGGAACGCGCGCGACCTTTCCCCCCTGCGTCACTTCGAAGGGTTCGGTAACGATGTGACCGCCTCGGCGCTTTCCCCCGATCGAAAATGGGGCGCCGGAGCCGATGCCGAAGGGGAAATTCTCCTTTTCGATATGGAGGCCGAAGGAAAACAGACGCCCAAGAGTCTTGAGGGGCACCTGGGGGGAGTCACTTCGCTCCTTTTCCTTCCCGACGGGCGGCGGCTCGTCTCGGCGGGGAAAGACGGCACGATCCGTCTCTGGAACATACCGAGCGGCAAACTCGAACGGACGCTCACAGGAAAGACTGCCGGCGCCAACTGCCTGGCGGTCAACATCACGCAGTCGGCGCTCATCTCCGGCGGCGACGACGCCATCTTACGGATGTGGCACCTCTATTGGAACTACGAGTTCCCCGGCTCCCGACCGACCCAGGAAGACGTTCTGCGAATGCTCCGCGTGATCGTCGCCCATCAAAGAAGAATGACCTCACTGTCGATACTGCGAAAATCCCCCGCCGATTTCTACACTCCCGGCAAGGAAACCGCGACGACACGTTTTTCTCCCGACGAGAAAACGATACTCCGAATTCTAACCGAAATGGCGTTCCGCGGATTCGGAAACGTCCCGCGCGGCGAAATCCTCTCACTCCTTCGATCGATGATCGACTGACCCCGGAAAGGAAATATCCATGCCACGAACCGAATTGTCTTTCTGTTTTTTCGTCATTCTCCTCGCCGCGGCGTTTGTTCACGCCGACGAGAAAATCAAGGCGAAGTGGAATATGCGCGACCATATCGACCGAGCCGACGTTTCCGTCTTCGTCCACCGCGGCGCGGGAGATCTCGCTCCGGAAAACGCGCTCCCTTCGCTCGTTTTCACCTGGGGGCTTCAGGGATCCGACGGCGTTCCCGAAGTCGATATTCGCACCACAAAAGACGGCGTTCTGGCGATGTTCCACGACGGAAACTTCCGCCGCATCCTCCCCGACGCGCCCGAAGAACTCCGGAATAAGCGGCTCGAAGACCTGACCTGGGACGAGGCGCGGAAACTCGACATCGGTGCGTTCCGAGGCGACAAGTTCAAGGGACAGAAGATCGTCTCCCTGGCCGAAGTCTGCGAGGCGCTCCGCGACGATCCCCGCCGTAAAGTCTTGATCGACGTCAAGAGCGTCGATTTCGACCAGCTCGCTCGCGAAACGGAAGGTCTCCGCGACCGCGTGATTCTCGCCACCGGCCGTTATCAAGACGTGGTCGCCTGGAAAAAGGTCGCTCCCGACAGCGAGACGCTCTTCTGGATGGGGCTCGGCGCCGGCGAAGAAACCGTCGGCCCGATCGTCGAGCAGCTCAAAAAAGATCAGTTCGCCGGTGTCGACCGTATGCAGATTCACGTTCATTTCAACGAAGACGGTTCGACTCGTCCGAGTGAAAAGTTTTTGGCCGAAACGCTCGACTATATCCATGAAAACTACCCCGCTGTTGAAGTCCAGCTGATGCCTTGGGACCTTCACGCGGCGGAAACCGTCGACCATTACAAACGTCTGGCTGACCTCGGCGCCGCCGGATTCGGCACCGACCGGCCCGACATCTGCTTCGAAGCAATGAAGCAGTATTACGAAGAAGCCGAAAAATAGCGAAAGGAAAGTCTTACAAGAGAAAGGAAATCGTATCGAAATGGAACGAGTGATGATCATCGGCGCCGGCGGCGTCGGCCGGGTTGTGTTTCGGAAATGCGTCCAACATCCGGAAATCTTTAAAGAAATCCTTTTTGCCAGCCGTACCGTTTCCAAATGCGAAGCGATCGCCTCGGAAGTCGCTTCGCCTCGTTCAAAAATCACCACGGCGGCTGTCGACGCCGATGACGTCGACGCACTGGCCGCACTGATCGGAAAGCACAAGCCGGAACTGGTCGTCAACGTCGCTCTCCCTTATCAGGATCTTTCGATCATGCGCGCCTGCCTCAAAACCGGGACGCATTACATCGACACCGCCAATTACGAACACCCCGATGAGGCGCACTTCTGCTACGCGCCTCAGTGGGAAATGAACGGCGAGTTCCAAAAAGCGGGACTGACCGCCCTTCTGGGGTGCGGATTCGATCCCGGCATGACGAACGTCTACGTCGCCTACGCGCGGAAACACCAGTTTGACCGGATCGACTTTGTCGACATCATCGATTGCAACGCCGGAGATCACGGCTATCCGTTCGCCACCAACTTCAATCCGGAAATCAATATTCGTGAAGTCTCGGCCAAAGGCCGCTACTTTGAAGACGGTCGCTGGATCGAGACCGAACCGCTCGAACAGAAAAAAGTTTACGATTTTCCGGGCGGGATCGGTCAGCGCGACATCTATCTCCTCTATCACGAAGAAATGGAATCGCTCACCAAGAATTATCCGGAAATCCGACGGATGCGTTTCTGGATGACGTTCGGACAATCGTACCTAACCCATCTCAAAGTCCTCGAAAACGTCGGAATGACCGGAATCAAACCGATTCTCTTCGAAGGGCATGAAATCATCCCCCTGCAGTTCCTCAAAGCCCTCCTTCCCGACCCGGCGTCCCTCGGACCGCGCACCGTCGGCAAAACCTGCATCGGCTGCCGATTCGTCGGCGAAAAGGACGGTCTGCCGAAAAACTATTACATCTACAACATCTGCGACCATCAAGAGGCGTTCAAAGAAGTCGGCGCGCAGGCGGTCAGTTACACAACGGGAGTCCCCGCCGCCCTGGCGGCAAAAATGCTGATGACCGGCGTGTGGAAGGGCGCGGGGGTCTTCAACATCGAAGAGTTCGATCCCGATCCGTTCATGAAAGAAATCGGTCTCTGGGGGCTCCCGTGGGAAGAAACCTTTCCCGAATCGGCCGACTTTTAGGAGGGCGTCACATGAATCCGATTTTCCCCTATCCGAAATTTGATTATTCCAAAGTCGACATAGACACTCCGTATTACATTATTGACCGCGCACTGATCCGTCGGAATATGGAAATTCTGTCCGACGTCCGCCGGCGAACGGGCGCGCGGATTCTTCTGGCGCTCAAAGCGTTTTCAACCTGGGGAGTCTTCGATGAAATCTCCCCCCACGTCGACGGCGTGGCGGCAAGCAGTCTGAACGAAGCGCAGCTCGGTAAGGATTATTTCGGCGAAGGAAAAGAAATTCACGTCTATTCCCCCGCCTATTCTCTCGACGAGATGAAATCAATCTGCAAAATCGCCGACCATATCGTCTTCAACTCCCTCGATCAGTGGAAGCGGTTCCGGCCGATCGTCGAAAGCGCACCGAAAAAGATCCAGGTCGGTCTTCGGATCAATCCGGAATATTCCGAAGTGCAACTTGAAATCTACAACCCATGCACCACGCGTAGCCGGTTCGGCGTCCCGCTGGAAGGACTCATCGATGCCGGCGAAAATGCCCTGGACGGGATAGACGGATTTCATTTTCACACGATGTGCCAGCAGGGGTCCGACGTCTTGCAGCGTACCGTGCAAGTCGTCTGCGAACGATTTGCAAAATATTTCGGCAGCGTCAAATGGATCAATTTCGGCGGCGGGCATCATATCACTCGGCGCGGCTACGACATCAACCGCCTTTGCCGGATTATCAACGACTTTAAAGAAAAATACGGTCTCGACGTCATCATGGAACCGGGCGAAACCCACGTTCTGCACACCGGTTTTCTGGTCGCCACGGTACTCGACGTCATCGAAAACCCGAATGGGATCGACGTGCTGATCGTCGACACCTCGGCGGCGGCGCACATGCCCGACGTTCTCGAAATGCCCTACACGCCGGAGATTCTCGGCGCGCGTCTGAACATCGACGACTACGAGTCTCCACTCGACGAGGGCGGATACAAATATATCATCGGAAGCAAGACCTGCCTCTCCGGAGACATCATCGGCGATTACACGTTCAATCATCCGATCAGAATCGGCGACCGACTCGTCTTTGAAGACATGTCGCAGTACACCACCTGCAAAAACACGACCTTCAACGGAATTCGTCTCCCGTCGATCGTCTCGTGCGATTCTCAGGTCGACGGTGGACTCATTCGCGTTCACCGTCAGTTCGACTACGAAGATTTCAGAAACCGTCTCTCCTGAGGCCGAGCGACCCCCAAACGGAATTACGAAAGAAATAGATCTATGAGCGAAATTCAACGAAACGCGAAGCGGAAGGAACCCTCGGCCTGGACTCAGACGATCCTTGCGGCGATGACCAACTACATCGACGCCGGTTCGATCGTCGCCGGCGGCGCGGGACTGACCCTTTGGGAAAAAGAGTTCGGAATGTCCGCCACGCAGCTCGGCCTTCTGGGCGCGTTCAGTTCCAACGCCATCTCGGCGGCAGTCGGCGCGCTGATCGGCGGGCGGATCTGCGACAAATTCGGCCGGAAGTTCGTCTACACCTACGACCTTCTGTTCTATATGCTCGGGATGCTCCTGATCATCTTCGCGCAAAACTTCGTGATGCTTTTTATCGGCTACTGCGTCGTCGGCCTGGCGGTCGGCGCGGGGATCACCGCCTCGTGGACGCTGATTGCCGAACAGGCGCCGAGCGAAAAACGCGCGCGGCACTGCGGCGCAGCACAGGTTGCCTGGGCGCTCGGCCCGACCATCGTCCTTCTCCTCTCGGTTCCTCTCGGAAAGTTCGGTCTGTTGGGAAACCGGATCGTCTTCGGACATCTGTTTATCGTCGCGCTCGTCACCTGGCTGCTGCGGTTCGGTATGCCCGAGTCGGAAAACTGGAAGGCGAATAAGGAAAAAGAGAAAGCGCTCGTTGCCAGCGGACAGCTGAAACGGATCACCTGGCGCGACTTTTTCGGGAAGATGATCAACATTCGAACGCTCCTCTTCCTGACCGGCGTCTACGCCGTCTGGAACCTCGCCGCCGGTACGGTCGGGTTCTATATGCAGCACGTCTGCGAAAATGTTTTCGGTCAGACGAATCAGACCGCGAATATGCTCCTGGCTCTCTATTTCGGGATCACCGTTCTGGCGACATTCTTCATTTTTATGGGGCTCGGCGACCGGGTCAACCGGCGTTTCCTCTACTTCGTCCTCGCCCTCTGCGGCGTCGCCGCTTGGTCCCTTCTGACATACGCCGGCTACCGCAATATTTCGAGTGTCGCGATTCTGGTCGGCTTTGTGGTTCTCTTCGGGATCAACAACGGCTCGTGCCAGCAGCCGTTCTATCAGCTCTGGAACAGCGAGCTCTACCCGACGCGATACCGCGCCTTCGCCCAAGGGATCACTTTCTTCACCGCGCGGCTGATTCTGGGAATCTGGAATATCGTCTTCACCAAGATCAACGGCGAAGGCCATTTTACCCGCGCCGCCGCGATCATGGTCGGCTTTATGGTGTTCAGCCTTTTGGTCGGAACCCTCTTCGCACCGAACACCGCCGGCAAGACCCTCGACGAAATCGAAAAGGAACGTTACGGAGACCATCTTTCATAGACCGTTCGCGTCCCGCGCGCCGGGCACTACACCGCTCGGCGCGCCTTTTTGAGGGAAAATCTTGGTAAAAATATACAATCCGGAATCATTCGGTAAAAAGGAATATTGATGCGCCGTATCTTCTGTAGCATTGTTTGGATCGTACTCCTTGGAACGGCGATCCTATCGGCCGATCCGCGGAGCGAGATGATCGCGGAACTCCCCGGCCCGATCCTCTACGTTTCGCGCGACCAATACGCGCCTGACCACCACAACACCGCCACCCTCTTTCAGCGCGGAGAGATCAACGCCGACAACTTCAACGGCGGCGGCGCGATGAAAGTCTGGTTTCCCGAAACCGACACGGTAAAAACCCTTCTCTCCTTTCCCGAAGGGATCGTTCGCGATCCGGCCGTCAGCTTTGACGGGAAAAAAGTTCTCTTCTCGTTCCGTCCCTCCAAAGCCGCCGACTACCATATCGGGGAACTCGACCTCGATTTCAATCGCGCCCCGGTCGTCATCACGCAAGAGACCGACCTTCGCGAGATCCCCGGATTTCGGCAGATCACCTTCCTGGACGGCGTCTCGGATATCGACCCGATCTATCTTCCTGACGGAAGAATCCTCTTCTCCTCAACGCGCGAACCGAAATACTGTATGTGTAACCGTCATATCATGGCGAACCTCTGCGTCATGAACCCGGACGGTTCGAACATCGAGCAGATCGGGAAGAACACCCTCTTTGAGGGACACCCTTCCCTCATGTCCGACGGCCGAATTCTGTATGACCGTTGGGAATATGTCGACCGCAACTTCGGAGACGCGCAGGGAATCTGGGTCGCCAATCCCGACGGCACGAAACACGAGATCTACTGGGGAAATAACACCGCCGTGCCCGGCGGCGTCATCGACGCTCGGGTGCTTCCCGGATCCGATTCGATATTTGTCTGCGTCTTTACCTCGTGCCACGACCGCCCCTGGGGCGCCGTGGCCCTGGTCGACCGACGCGCCGGGATCGACGGAAAAGAAGCCGTCCTGATGACATGGCCCGCCGAAACGCGGGATTGGGTCGTCGCCGAACCTCATCCGGCCGATCCGATCAGACCTCTTGTCCGTTACGACGCTTTCGGCAATTCGCCGCGCAAATTCGAAGACCCCTGGCCGTTGTCCGAAGACTTTTTCCTGGCCGCCGGTGTCGTCGAGGGGGAACAGACCGGAATTTGGGGGCTCGATACCGAGGGACAAATGATCCTTCTCCATAACGATCCCGAGTCGTGCTTCGATCCGATGCCGATCGTCCCCTCGACGCCTCCGCCGGTGATCGGCAACAGGGTTGACCGCACGAAAGAGACCGGCACCTTTGTCGTTTCGAACGTTTACGAGGGATTCGGCATGAAAGGAGTCGCTCCGGGAAGCGTAAAATACCTGCGGGTCGTCGAATCCCCCGAAAAACGGGTCTGGACCCGCGAATATTGGGAAACCACCGGGGCGCAGGCACCGGCGATGGCGTGGAACGACTTCAACAACAAGCGGATTCTCGGCACCGTTCCGGTCGCCGAAGACGGGAGCGTCGCGTTTGAGGTTCCCGCCGAGCGGTTCGTCTATTTTCAACTTCTCGACGAGAACAAAATGCTGATCCAGTCGATGCGTAGCGGAATCATGGTTCGGCCCGGCGAAACCAACGCCTGCGTCGGCTGTCATGAAGACCGGCTCACCGCGCCCGCCTCGGCCAACCTTTCGGCGTCTTCGATCGCGGGAAAAACCGAAAAGTTATCCCCATGGTACGGCCCGCCGCGGATGTTCAGTTACCTCGAAGAAGTCCAGCCGGTTTTCGATCGGTATTGTGTCGAGTGCCACGACTACGGCAAACCGGCGGGAGCGAAACTCGTCCTGGCGCGGGACCGCGGCGTTGTCTTCAACGTTTCGTACAGCCAGCTCCGGCTCAACGACTATGTCCGCGTCCCGGGTGCCGGTCCGCACAACGTCTTAAAGCCGCGCGAGTGGGGTTCCGCGGTCAGCCGTCTGGGAAAGATTCTTCTTTCGGGCCACCTCGACCCGATGATCGATCGACGGCGCCGTGAAATGGGCCTTTGGCTCGATAAGGATTCCGACCCGGAGTCGTTTGATCGGATCGTGACCTGGATCGATATCAACGCCCCGTATTACCCCTATTACGGATCCGCATACCCCGACCACGACTACGGCCGTTCGCCAATCTCGCCCGGCGCGCTCCGTCGCCTGATGGAACTGACCGGCGAAAACCGTTGGGATATTTCGCTCGACGTT
>CADBQY010000156.1 GCA_902796885.1 uncultured Planctomycetota bacterium | reverse complement strand
CGGTGGCCGATTCTTCCAGGTCGGAGATTCGTCCTTCGTGATCGTCGACTTTCCGTGCGAGTTCCCCGTGGGTGGCTTTGATTTCGTCGAGATCGTCGTTCACGTCGGAAAACCTCTCGCCGAGCCACGTGCGGAGCCCGTCGATGGCGCTGGCGAGTTTCGGCAGCGAGTCGCTGAACCCGACGAGGACGCGGATCAGCCGCTCTTCGCGTTCGCCGGAGATCCTGTCTCTTTCGTGCATCGAGCGGGTCACGGTCGAGAGCATCGACCGGAGCATCAGGAGGAGGACGACCACCAGCAGGATGATCAGCCCCCACTCTCTCGCCTGGGCGATCCCCCCGAGCGCGTCGGCCAAGTTCCCCAGAAATCCGTTATCGACCATTATTTCCGATCCTTTCTCTCACGCGGATTCCGCGGCCCGCGGCAGTTCGAAATCGTTGACCAGCGCGCTGTCCCTTCGGAACTCCCCTTCGGCGAACGGGATGAACGGCAGCCCGTACATTTCCATATCCGACGCGTACCGGCCGAGGGCCGCGGTTCCGATCCACGCGCCGTTTTCCGGTTCCCCGTTTCCCGCGCGATAAATATCCCCGTGCGAATTGAGGTTATAGACGTACTCCTCGCCGTCGATTTCCATCCACGCGGTGAACGCCTGGGCGTGTCCCCCGTAGGCGCGGCCGTCCATGACGCGGACCCCCCGGCGGTCGATTTTCGATCGGGAATAGAAGTGTCCCGCGCCGAAACAGACCGAGCAGAGCGCGCGGCACGCGCGTCGGATCCGCTCGTCGAAATCGTCTTCCAGCAGGACGATCCCCGCCTGCCACTTAACCCCCTCGTTCATCTTGTCGAGCTGAGCCCGCGCCACGCGCAGGTTGTCGTCCCCGACCAGCGAGACCGGCGTCATTCCTTTTTCGTTCACCCACTCGGCGACCGTATACAGGTCGAGCCCGCCGGCGAGGTTCCCCCCGCGCGCGGCGTAGAACGGATAAATCGGGTTAAACGCCTCGTAGTAGAGCGGCGCCCCCAGCGCGATCGACGTGAGGGTCATGCACTGATAAGCGTGGGCGGCGCCGTGCATCGAGCAGGAGGGGATCGCCCCCTGATCCCACGCGAAAATATCCGACCGTTTCGCCTTGTCGGGCAGAACGCGGAACACGTCCCACGGCCGGAGCGAATAACCCGCCGCGGCGTATTTATCGGCCAGGGCGATCCGCCGATCGAGCCACGCGTCGAACGCGGCGTCCCATTTAATCACCGGCATCTCGCTCTGAAACTGCCACGCGTATTCCGGCAGCGAAACGGCGCCGGCGGCCTGCGCTTTCTGCAGATCCCGGTGCCGGGGAGAAATCGGTTCCAGTCCGAGAGCTCGAGTCATCAGTACCACCATCCCCTTCCGTAATATCCGTATCCGCCGGAAACTGCCCCGGTTCCCGAACTCGGGCAATTCCCGTCCTGGCAGTCCCGGTTCGCAACGGCATCCGCGTTCGAATCGGTTTCTTCGGGCGGTTCCGCAGGCTCCGGCTCCGCGGTCGCAGAAGCTGCTGCGTCAGCCAACGAGCTGACGCCAATCATTGCCAACCCGGGCTCCGGGTCCGGCGGCGCTTTCACACCCCCGCCGATCGCGTCGGCGACCGTCTCGAACGCGCCGGCGACCTGTTCCGGTCCGGCGTCTTTCAGCTGCGCGGCGAGGGTGGTCCCGAGTTTCGTCAGGAACCCGAGCCAGACCCGGCGCGTGCAGACCGGCTGCAGCTGCGCGATCGTTTCGGCCATGGCGTCCCGTCCCCCGGTCAGTTCGCCGCGGCGGAGCATTCCGGCGACGTTCGCGAAGACGGCGGCGACCGCCGGCCGTTCCTCTGTTTTTTCGGCGGGGAGGTTCTTCTTAATCCATCGGGCGAGCTCGCCGTCCCCTTTCGGGAGAACGGGATTCGGCAGATCGAACCCGCCGAAATCGCCGTTAAGGATGAGACTGATCAGCTGCCGTTTTTCGTTGATCCATCGCGCGGCGCGGCATCCCCCGCTCACCGCGCAGAAGATGCAGAGCCAGACCGCCCCGTAAAGAAAAAAGCGGAGCATCGCGCCCCCGCTTTTGGTTTCCGCAACCGGTGCTGTTTTCACGGTGGCGGGCGCGGTTTTTTCCTTCGTCACGGTTTTCTTCTTAGCCATTTTTATCATCCCTGTTTTCAGTATTCAAGTTTTATTTGATAACTCACCCCTGCCACTCAACCGCCCCGACATCGACGGCCGTCCCCGACACCCGCGCTTTCCCT
>CADBQY010000155.1 GCA_902796885.1 uncultured Planctomycetota bacterium | reverse complement strand
TACCGTTCGGGAAAAAGTCTATTTCGGCGGTACTTTCGTTTCTCTGAACGAGTGTGCGGCTTCGGCGGCGGCTTCTTCCGACGAAGAGTTCATTCTTCCGCCCGGTGTTTATCTGAATGCGGAGCCGCTCGGTTTTACCGACCGCCGGAACTTCACTCTGGCGGCGTACGGCGCTCTGATCCGATTCAAAAATTATGCCGTGACGTCGGTCGGGATTATCCGATGCGACGATTTCGCGGCGGAAGGGCTGACCACCGACCATATGCGCGTCGCCAACGCCCAGGGGACCGTCGTTGCGATCGACGGAAAAAGCTTTGTCTGGAAACCTGACGAGGGATACGGATTCGATCTCGCCGATCCCGCTTTTTTCAGCCCGGTCGGAATCGGTCACGCGTTTCACGCCGACGACCGGCTTCCGTATATGGATTGTTACGAACTGCATTACGTGAAGAACGAAGACGGCACGTTTACTGTGAGCAAGGTTTCCGGCCTTTCCGTCGGGGATCGGTTTACGATCCGCGGTCTGGGTGGTCACGTCTTCGACATTGCCGATTCCGGAAACATTACCTTTCGCGATATGACTATATGGAGTGGAAGCGCGTTTGCCTTTAATGTCTGGCAGGGGGCCGGGCGCGTTTCGATTCTCCGTACCCTTGTGGTTCCCGGCCCGAAACCGGAGGGCGCGGCCGAAGAACGCGTCCATTCCACCTGCGACGCTTCCCACTTCTCGAATGTGCGTCTCGGACCGTTTGTCGAAGATTCCGTTTTTACCGATATGACCGACGACGGGATGAACGTCAACGGCCATTACGCCGTGACAGACGGGTACGATTCGGAAACGCACACTTTTTCCATCGTGAAAAGCTATACCGTTATGTACGGCACCTACGCCTCTCATACCGCCAGTTTCAAAAAGGGGGACACGATCCGCGTCCTTACGCACGACTCTAAACTCCTCGCCGAAACTTCGGCGGCCGGTCCCGTTGAAAACGGAAAACTTACGGTTTCCGACCGGCTCGAGCTTCCGACGACCGACGTCGTTCTCCAGAATGCCTGCGCCCAGTCTTCCGGTTTCACGGTCCGCAATACCGTCGTCGAACGGATTCGAAGCCGCGGCCTTCTGATTAAGGCGGGTGACGGACTCGTCGAGCACTGCACGTTTCGCGATGTCCGTACCGCTGGAATCCTGGGGCAGCCGGAATCGATTGCCTGGCCTGAGTTCGGGTTCGTTTCAAACCTGACGATCCGAAACAATCTGTTCGTCGGGACGGGCTATGCCGACCCGAAAATCCGTCTTTTCGCCCCGATCGCCTTTTGCGGCGACGGACCCGCGACCGCCGATCCCGCTTATCAGCTCCACCGCAATCTGATCATCGAGGGGAACCTCATCAAAGACCGCCGTAACGAGACCGCCATCTGGCTTTCCCACGTGACAGGCGCCGTGGTTCGCGGGAACACCGTAACCGAGCCGAGTCCCTCAATTCTCGACGAAGGGGGGCTCGAATCGCTTCCCGCGCCCCTGACGATCGATTCGGCAACCGATGTCGAAATTTCGGGAAACACCTGGCCCGAACGAGTGGCCGCGCCGGTCGAAGTTCTTGAAGCTGTGAGGCGTCTTCGCGTCGGAAGGTAAGCATTGTCGGAAGGAACTTTACCGTCCTTGTTTGGCGTCGGTTTTTCATTCGTGTCCCCCATTCGCCCGCGCCCTCTCGACGACTTGCTTTTTCTCCCTATTCCATATAAAATTAAGGATGTCAGAGAATCATTCACCAGGTTTCCGCTCTTCCCTCCTTTTATTTTCGGGCGGGAAGGGCGCTCGCACACGTTACGGAGTGTTTTATGAAATCTTTCCACTGCGCGAAAGCCGCGATTGTCGGCGTTTGCTTCCTTCTTCTGGCCTTATCCCGCGCCGCCGCCGATCCGTGGGGCGAACGAGATATTGAAAAGGGGTTCGCCGACTGGCTCGGCGCCGACTGGATTATGCAGGACGGAGGGAATCCGGGAACGATCTTCGCCGCCGAAGAGGGATTCGAACAGGAGATGACGGTGATCAACAAGGCGGCGGAAGAATTGGCCGAGTACGACGAAGACCTGGCGGCGGAAAAACTTGCCGCCGCGAAAGAACTCGCCGACGCCAACGTGCCGGCCAACGATCCCCGTTGGAAGGAAACGTACTTGGATATCTGCCGCCAGCGGCGTGTCTTTCGTCTGGAAACGCCGATCGAAGAGGCGCCGCTGTTCGTCTTTACGAAACATTATGTTCTCGGTGCCAGCCATTACGCCTATACCGAAGACGTGAGTGACGAAGAGTTCAAGGATATCAGTGTGAACCGCAAGCCGGGCGGTCAGCTGTGTACGCTGAAAATCAATTCGGACGGGACGACCGAAACAAAGGTGCTCTACGAAGTCGCGGACGGTTCGATTCGCGATCCCGACGTTTCCTACGACG
Source organism: uncultured Planctomycetota bacterium (assembly GCA_902796885.1). GTDB lineage: Bacteria > Planctomycetota > Planctomycetia > Pirellulales > Thermoguttaceae > RUG695. Next base: position 14,253 of record CADBQY010000155.1, on the reverse strand, counting down.
GGAAACGGATCGTTTTCTCGATGCGGACCAGTTTCGAGACCGACGACTATCATCTCTACGAATATTCCGTGGAAACCGGCCAAGTGCGTCAGATCACGTTCGGACCGGGGGTCGCCGACATCGAGCCGGCATATCTTCCGAACGGCGACATCGTTTTCGATTCGACCCGCGGAATTCAGCTGACCGACTGCTGGTGGACCGAAGTGTCGAATATTTTTATGTGCGACGGGGACGGCCGGTTCCTTCGCCGGATCACATTCGACCAGGTGACGGTCAATTATCCGAAACCTCTTTCCGACGGGCGCATTCTTTACACACGCTGGGACTATAACGACCGCGGGCATACGTTCCCACAACCCCTTTTTGTGATGAATGCCGACGGGACGGCGCAGACCGAGTTCTACGGGAACAACTCGTTCTTCCCGACCTCGATTCTTCACGCGCGCGGAATTCCGAATTCCGGAAGTAAGGCGGTCGGAATCGCCGCCGGGCATCATACCTATCAGCACGGAAAACTGATCATGATCGACCGGACGAAAGGGACGCAGGAGAACGAGGGCGCCACGCTGATCGCCCCGGTTCGCGAAACGCCCGCCGATCGAATCGATGTTTACGGGCAGGACGGCGAGCTGTTCGCCTATCCGTTCCCGCTGAGCGATTCGGAGTTTATCGTGACGTATAACCCGATCGGACGAAGCGACTGGTACAAGACGCCGTTCGGAGTCTATTGGTTCGATATTGACGGACGCCGCGAGCTTCTGGCGTTCGATCCGGCGATCAGCTGCAATCAGCCGGTACAGCTGGCGGCACGCGAGGCGCCCTTGCCACGGCCTTCCGACGTCGATTACTCGAAGTCGACCGGACGGTATTACGTGCAAAACGTCTACGAGGGACCGGGACTGAACGGGATCGAGCCGGGGACGATCAAGTCGATCCGCATCGTCTCGCTCCTCTACCGCCCGTGCGGTCTGGGATACAACTGGAATTGGGGCGAAGTAAGCGATTCGAACGTCTCGACCCCGGTTTCGATCAACGGAACGTGGGACGCGAAAAAGGTGATCGGCGAGGTGCCGGTCGAATCAGACGGATCGGCGTATTTCGAGGTGCCCGCGCGAACGCCGGTCTATTTCCAGCTTCTCGACGAAAACCACGATACCGTGCAGACGATGCGCAGCTGGTCGACCCTGCAGCCGGGTGAACTGTTCGGCTGCGTCGGGTGTCACGAACCGAAAGACAATATTATGGCCAACACGTCCGGACAGACGACCGAAGCTCTGAAAAAGCCGATCGCGATTCCTCGAAATTTCTACGAACCGGGACCGGGATATCGTCAGAACGACGGGTTCAGTTATGTGCGCGACATTCAGCCGATCCTCGACAAGAACTGTGTGTCCTGCCACGACGGGAGCGAGTCGGCGCCCCGGCCGAATCTGACCGCCGACTACCATCCGACTCAGGAAACGCCCGGCCTGAAACCGGAACGCGATTTTAGCGAATCGTATTATCAACTCGTCGACGGCGGCGCGAAAAACAGAACGTATATCGATTGGCCCGATATCCACTCGCCCCCGTATCTGATGAAAGCTCCGATTGCCGGCGCGGCGAACAGTCCGATGATGGAGATGCTCCGGAATCCTTCCGGCGCGCACGCCGACGTGCGCCTTTCCGAGATCGATCTGCGGAAGATCGCCCTCTGGATCGACCTGTTCGTGCCGTTCTGTGGTTCGTACGACGAGGCGAATCTCTGGAATATCCATGAGAAGTCGCTCTATGAATTCTACGTGAAGAAACGGGAGGCGTCGGAGGAAGTCGAACGGGTCAATATTGAAAAGCTGGTGGCCGTTGCTGCGGGAGCGCCGGTACCCGATCGGTCGGAGTTTCCCTATTTTGCGTTCGGCGGGGTTGATTTTAAGGCGAAATACCGCGCCGATTGGGTCGATCGCGAGATTCCCGCCACGACGAAAAAGTCTGGCGCCGAAAACGTCTATCGGAATCTGGCGCTGAATCCCGACGACGTTCAGGGGACCGAGCCGGTGACCTATCCGCACGCATGGACGAACAGCGAATCGGGATACCTCGAAACGAACAGCGCCAAGTCTGCGATCGACGGCGCGGCGCCGCAAGGGGAAAGCGCGTGGCGGCCGAACTGCCGACGCGACGCGTTTATCGAAATTGACCTGGGGCACGAGGCACTGGTCGATCGTATCGACGTCGTTTTTGATCTGAACGAAGAGGACGCCGATGTTTGGACGAGCGGAAAACTTGAGTTTTCGGACGGGACGGCGGTCGACGTTCAGTTCGACCGGACGACCGAAAAGCAGTCGATCACCTTCGACCGGCGGGAGACGACCTCGGTTCGTCTGACCGGTCTGGTCTGTGAAAAACTTGCCGCGCCGAAAGGGATCGCCGAACTGGAAGTTTGGGGTGTCTCGAAGTGATGCCGACTTTTTCGGCCGAAATTGAAAGCTGAATGATGGATCGGCGTCTGTATTGCACATTCGCGGCGCTGATCCTTCTGGCGGCGTTTGTCCTGCGTCTGGGCGGGGCCGCCGTCTTGGGGCGCTTCACCGCATCGCGCGGGGAAGCGCGCTTTTTTTTCGGCGACAGCGATTCCTACTGGCAGTTAGGGCGCGCTCTGGCGACCGGCGCCCCCTACGAACACGACGAGGAGCGGCGCTGGCAGGTCTTTCGCATGCCGGGGTATCCTCTGGTTCTGGCACCCCTCTTTTGGGTAAGCGACGATCCGCCGGTCCGCGCGGCGCGGCTCGAAAATGTCTTTCTCGGCACGTTGACCGTCCTGCTGACCGGCTGGGCGGCGCTGGCGATCTTTCGCGATCGGTGGGTCGCGCTCTGGGGAATGGGATTTGTCGCGATTCTGCCGGAACTCGTTGTTCAGTCGGCGGTCGTCCTTTCTGAAGAGCTGAGCTGCGTGCTGAACTTGGCGCTTCTTCTGGCGGCCGTTGCGCTGGCGCGGAACCATTTTTCCGCGAGATGGGGAGCGTGTGTCGGCTTTTTCTGGGCGCTGGGTGTCTACGCGCGTCCGGACGCGCTCCTTCTTCCGCCGTTCGTCGCGTGCGTGACGTTTCTCTTTCCGGACGCGCGGCGGTTCGTCGCCCGTTACGCGCGGCGCGCGGGGGTCAGTTTGATCGTCGCGTTCGCCGTTTTTTCGGCGCTGATGACTCCCTGGTGGATTCGCAATGTCCGGCTGACCGGGCGGTTCGTACCGACCACGCTCCAGGTCGGCGCGAGTCTCTACGACGGTCTCTCGCCGACGGCTGACGGCGGGAGCGACATGGCGTTCGTCGACCGGTTCCGGGACGAACTCGATCGAGCGATTGATTCGGAGGGAAATCGGAACGGCGAATTTTATGAGGCGCGGCTCGACCGGACGATGAAAGACGCCGCGCTACGCTGGGCGAAAGAAAACCCCGGAAAGGCGATTCGCCTGGCGGGGGTGAAGTTCCTGCGGCTCTGGAACGTTGTTCCGAATGAGCCGGCGTTTTCAAATCCCGCGGCAAAATGGACGATCTTTCTGTCGTTCACCCCGCTTTTGCTCGCCGCGCTTTGGGGTGTCTGGAAGTTCCGCGGCGTGCCGCTCGCCCGGCTCCTTTGGATTCCTGCGGCCTATATCACGCTCCTGCACATGATCTTTGTCGCGTCGCTGAGATATCGCGCGCCGATTCTTCCCGAGCTGACAATTCTGGCCGCCGCGGCGCTGTTCATGCCGCCGCACCGGCGATAACGGGCGGTCTGCGCTAATTCTGCTTGTCCTGGAATCGGAAGAGCTTGAACATGGCGTCCAACAGACCGTTCGGTTTTCCCCGCGTCGATTCGTCGCGGAGCGTACGCATCGGCGCGTGAAGGAGTTTGTTGATGAGCCGGTCGAACGCGTAGCGGATTTCCGATTCGGTTTCGGAGGGAAGGGGACCGCATTTGTTGAACAGACGCTGAATCTCCTCGTCTTTGACTTCGTTCCACCGGCGGCGAAGTTCGCCGATCAGTTCGCCCGAGTCGCGCAGACGGAGTTCTTTTAAGAACGATTCGGCCTCCTGAGTAACGATGCGGTTTGCTTTCGGAATTTCGCGTTCCCGCGCTTTTCGGTTTCGCTGACACGCCTCTTCGAGATCGTCGATCGTGTAAAGATAAACGTTCGGGATTCGACCCAGACGTTCGTCCAGATTGCGGGGGACCGAAAGGTCGACCATGAAAAGAGGACGGTCGGAACGGTCGGCGGCGATCGAGCGATAGTCTTCGGCGGTGATGACCGGTTCGTCCGCGCCGGTCGCGGCGATCACCAGGTCGGCGGCCGCCAGCTCGGTAAGGCGCGCGTTCCAGTCGGCTGCGTGTCCTCCGAACCGTTCGGCGAGAGTTTCGGCTTTTTCACGGCTTCGATTTGCCACGACGATCTCTTTTTCGCCGGCGTCTTTGAGGTAGCGAAGCGTCTCTTCGGCCATCTCGCCCGCGCCGAGTACAAGCGTTCGTTTATCGGAGAGCCTTTCGAAGAGCTCGAGGGCGAAATCCGAAACAGCCACCGCCGGAAGACTGATCCGATGACGGAACAGCTCGGTCTCGACCGAAACGCGTTTGGCGGCTTTCAGCGCCCTTTGGAAGAGGGAATGGAGGGCGATCCCCGCAGTCCCCTCCTCAGAGGCGACGTTGTACGCCTCTTTGATCTGCGCCAGAATTTGCGGTTCTCCCAGAACCATACTTTCGAGACTGGCGGCGACCGAAAAGATGTGACGGACGGCGTCCCCGCCGCGCAAGGCGCGGAGCTGGTCCGGCCGAGGGGACGTTTCGCCCTGTCGGCCCGCGGTTTCGGTCAGAAAACGAGCGATCGCACCGTCGTCCGGGAATTCGTCTTCCTGCGTGCCAAGGTAGAGTTCGGTTCGGTTGCAGGTCGAAAGGAGAACCGCCTCCACGTCGGGAAAGGCGGAACGCCAACCGTCGAGGAAGGCGCGCGCGCCTTCCGCCGAAAACGCGTACGATTCGCGCACGGCGACCGACGCCGTTTTATGGTCAATGCCGAACATACAGATCTTCACCGGGCGCTCTCCTTGTCAGGGACGGTGAACGCGCCGACGGCGGGTTCGTCGTTTCGGGTAAAAAGCCAATGCGCTTTAGACGCGAACGTTCCGTAACCCAGAATGACGATCAGAATCAGAAAACTGACGATGCACAACAGCGCGGTTCGCCCGTCGTTCCGGCTCGGGTCGGACCTGGAAATCAGAAAGAGCGCAAACGCCATGGAGAGGAAAAGTAAGATTCCGCCCCAGACCATAAGGTCTCCTCGGGTCGGGATTCCGTCGGTGACCGCCGCTCGTCGGATGACCAGGCCGAAAAAGATGCCGATTCCCAGAAAAAAGAGGGAAAGACGCGCCGAAACGCGATTCGATTTCCGGAGCCATTCGAGGCTCGGAAGGGGAACTCCCCGCAGAAATCCTTTGCGGCTTTTGATCTTGGCGCGCTGTAGGAAGAACATCGCGCCGGTGATAAAGCCGTAAAGGAGAAAAACGGTGGCCGCTAAAAGAGAAACGCCGTGAAGGGTTCCGAAAATGCGGCTGGCTTCACGAAACTGCGTGTCGGCAAGCGCGGATCCCGTGACAATCGCGACGAAGACCGCCGGCAGGAGAAATGCTCCGAACGGGGTTTTCGGGTAGCCGAAAAAGAGAACGGTTTCGAGGAGAACCAATCCCCACGCCAGTACGTAAAACCACTGGCCCGCACCGGTGGCGGTCTGCGCCGCGGATCCCATCGGAATGTTGAAAATCAAGACGGTGTGAGCGCAGAGACCCGCCAGGACTCCGCCGAGCGCGACGGCGCGCGTCAGTCGCCCGTCGTGCCTGATTCGGCAGAGTTCGGCAACGAACGCCGCCGTGTAAAATGCGAGAAAAAGACGCGGCAGCGTTCCGCAAAGCGCACTGCAGGGACAGACGCCGGGAGTGAACTGAAAGATGTTGGGCGTCATCGTCGGGGGACTCCGGTGGGTTCTCCTTTTTTAGTGTGGTTTTTTTTGACCGACAGGCGGGGCGTGATCGCCGAGCTCTTCAAGTTTTCCGCCGAAGAGCGATTCGATCTTTTTCACCATCGGGTTCTGGATCTTCTTACGGAATTCTTCCCGCTTGGCGGTCTGGGAGATCGGAGCTGGACGCGATTGGGTCGGAGCGGGTTTCTCTTCGGCACGGAATATTTCAATCGGAATGTCGGCGTCGGAAACGAATTCGGTGAAAGCCGCGACGATCGATTTGGTTCCTTTCCGGCAGATGTCGGCGGATTGCTCTCCCGCCCGATCGGCCGAAAATTCAAGCCGGAGTTTACCTCCTGTCCATTCGACCCGGGTCGCCGCGGTGGCGGCGCACGAAAGAGAAACTCCGAACCGGCCGATGACCTGTCGCCACGTTTTCGTTAACTCGTCGCGACTCAGATCGGCCAGAGCGGGTTTCGGGGCGGGAGGGAGAGCGTCGGGCTCGCGGGCGGGTTCGGGTGTATCGAAGCGGTTCGGCGGCGCGAGTTTAGCGGGGGCCGCGTGACGCGGAAGCGCCGAATGGGCCGCCGCAGGACGGCGCGCGGCTAGATCAGGGCTTTTTTTTTGAGGGGAGGGAATGGGGACGGCGGCGTCCGGCGCGGGAATCTGCCCGCTTCGGAGCTGGTCGACCAGGCGAACCGCGTCGGTCAGACGGCCGAGTCCGCAAAGGCGTACCAACGCCATCTCGGTAAGAATTTGCCCTTGTGTACTGTAACGCATTCGCGAGATCGTCTGGGAGATGACCTGCATTGACGCCAAGATTCGTTCGGTACCGAACCTCTCAGCGAATTCTTTAAGCTCGTCATATCGTCCGGGTCCGGAATAGACAAGCGCTTCTTCCGGGCATCCGCACGAGACGACGAGCATATCGCGGAACATCTCGATCGTTTGTTCGAGAAGGACGCCGAAATCGACCCCTTCGGCCGAAGCTTTCGCCAAGATGGGGAAAAGCGCCCCGGGATCGTCGTTCTTTATGGCGGCGGCCAAATCGAATATCTTTTGGTCGTCGACGGTACCAAGCATTCGGTTGACGTCGGCCAGAGTGATATGTTCGGCGGCGAACGAAAGGAGCTGTTCCAAAAGGGATTGCGCGTCGCGCATCGAGCCGTTCGCTCGGCGGGCCAAGGCTTCACAGACGCCGTCTTCGACGGCAACACCCTCGTTTTGCGCGATGTGATTCAGGTGGTCGGCGATCATTCGCCCGTTGATCCCGGCGAAATCGAAACGCTGACATCGCGAAAGGATGGTGATCGGCAGTTTGTTCGGTTCGGTGGTGCAGAAGATAAATTTGACGTGCTCGGGAGGCTCTTCGAGAATTTTCAGGAGCGCGTTAAACGCTTCCCGCGTGAGCATATGAACTTCGTCGATAATGTAGATTTTGTAGCGCGCGCGGCTTGGTCGGATGACCGCGCTTTGACGGAGCTGGCGGATCTCGTCGATTCCGCGGTTGCTGGCTCCGTCGATTTCCAACACGTCGATATCGTCGCCGGTACTGATGTCGCGGCAGATGTCGCACTGATTGCAAGGGGTCGGGGTCGGCCCGTGAACACAGTTGAGCGCCTTGGCCAGGATACGCGCCGATGAAGTCTTCCCGACTCCGCGCGCGCCGGTAAAGAGATAAGCGTGTCCGATTCGTCCGCTGGTGATCGCGCCGGTGAGCGCCTTGGCGACATGATCTTGACCGATCAGCGCGCCGAATTCCTGCGGTCGATAACGCCGCGCCACCACTTGGTACGAGGCGTTGTCATCATTTGAAACGGGAAGGGGGTCGGCGTTTTGTTTATTTACGGTCATGACCTGTTCTTTTGCCGTGGATTGCGGCGGGTTTTCCCGCCCGTTCGGCAGAAGAAAAATGAAAAAGGCGACATTCTATGAAGGTCCCGGCACATGAGAACGGATGCTTATGGCTGCTTGATTTCTCACCTGACCAGGTTCACAGGTTCCCATTGCAAGGACCTTCACAGAAGGCCGCCTCTCTATGAGCAATCTCTGTTATTATAGCACCCATTTGGTTATGTGCAAGGTCCGAAAGAAAACGGAACATTCCTTTTGTTTTTTGGTAAGCTGCAACGGTTGTATCGGTTATTTGTGTTGGCGGCTGTTTTTATTTTAAAAAACGAAGAAAAAGCGACAGAATCGACTAAAGCTGAACGGCGTATGGTTATAATGTTAATTGAAGTTCACTTCATAAGGATTTTTCACGGTATGATACCTTTATCGAGTAATTCCCAAAGCCTGAAGGTCGTTTTGGCCGTTGTGGTTCTCTTTCTGGGGTGGCTCATCGCCTCGATGATCCCCCGAAGCGAGGCACCGTGGGACAAAACGTCTTCCTCGTTCCTGGCACGTCGGCCTGTGACCGGTGCCGACGGGGAGCTTTCCGTTGAAAATTCGGAATATCAGCGTCTCTGGAGTCAGGATAAGGAGAACTGGGATCCGGAAAAGCGGAGCGTGACGATCGATTACGATTCCGATTTCTTCGGTCAGAAGGACGAGGAGACCGCCAAGACGGACGGCGAAGACGCGTCCGAATCTTCGGATGATCTTCAGAACGAAGAACGCGTTCAGCGTTGGAGCGATGAAATCAAGGTCGAAAACGACGCGATTCCCGAAATTACTGTCGACGAACGTCCGAAATGGGAGGACGACTCAATTTTCGACGCTCCCGTGGCAGACCCCCAGGAACTGGCGCCTCCGATGAGTCCCTTGGGGGCCGAGTGGGAGGAAGGGGAAACATCCTCTTCGTCCGAGACGGCCGAAGAGGGATCCCAGGAGAGTTCACAAGACGCCGATTCGGTGGCGGCGGCCGAAGAAGGAGAAGCCGCGGTCGATCATTCCGAAGAGTCCGCCGTTGAGGAGGAGTCTCTGATCGTTCAGGCAGGGACTACGGCAGATAGTGAAAACGCGGATTCGCCCGCTGAAACCGATCCCGCGCCGATTCTTTCGGAACCGAATTCGGAAGAATCCGTTTCGCTTGCCGCCGACGAACCGAAGCCGCTGCCGACCGCAGCCCAGCCGGAGGTTCAGTCGGCGATTTCCGCCGGTTCGCCGGATGACGGACGTTTTCCGTTCCCGACTCAGCGTCCCGCCGAGCAGATTGCCGAAACCTCGAATCCCGCGCCGCAAACCGACGATGCCACTCCTTTACCGATGAATACTCTCACCCCGTCGAGCGGGACGCAGGCCGCGACGGTCGAATCGTTGGCACCCGCCGCCGAAGAGGGGCTGATCAGTCAGGTGACGGCGACCCTTCCGAACGAAGCCTCGGCGCAGTATTCGAGGAGCGCCTATTACCAGGAGCCGGTACGGTCGTCCGTGTCAAGTCCGATGGCTGTTTCGATCTATACCGCCGGTCCCGGCGAGAACTGGGACGGTATTGCCGCGAAATTCGGTCTCTCGGCCGAAGAGGCGGCCCGCTACTACGATGTCAACTCATTTCGGATCAATTCGGATCGTACGGTGACCGAGGGAATGAAACTGATGCTCCCGAAACGGTAATCCTGCGCGGGTCGGCGTTTAAGTTTCGTTTTAAAATAACCGATAAAACTAATGGAAGTGTCTTAATCGTTCTTTTTGACACGGCAGAAACCGCATTTTTAGGATGAGGTATGAACGGTCAGGAGGAGAGGATGGTTCGCCGTCCGTTTTCGTCGATTCCCGATATTGAAGCGTATTAGCCCCTGGCGTCGGCCGAGACGGCACACCGTCGGATCTACCGGACCCTGGATCGCGGCGAGGGGATCGCTCTCCTTTTCGGCGACGCCGGGCTCGGCAAGACTCTCGCGCTACGGCTTCTCGCCGGGAAGTTTGAGCTGGACGCCCCGGTTCTCCTCTTTTCGAACGCCCATATCGCCAATCGGCGGTCGTTCTATCTCGACCTTCTCTTTCAGCTTCGGTGCGATTTTACTTCGTCCGACGAGGATGAACTGCGCGTTCGTTTTTTCGAACATTTGCGCCATAGCGATTATCCCTATTACGTTTTCCTCTTTGATAACGCGGATACGCTCCCGCTTTCCGTTTTCGACGAGGTTCGCTCACTCCTCGATATCGAAAGCCGGGGGGGGCCCCGATTCCGCGCGGCGTTTGCCGGAACCTCTCGGTTTGAGGAACGTCTGAACGCGCCACGGTTCGCCCGATTTTCCCAGCGGATCGTCTCCCGTTCGTGGCTCGAACCGTTCGCCCGCGACGAAACAAAGGGATACATCGACCGGCAGCTCAAACGAGCCGCCGATGAGTTGAACGGGCTGACGTTCAGCGCCGACGCGGCGAAACAGGTTCATAAATTTGCCGACGGGGTTCCTCGCGTGATCAATCAGATCTGTGACTTGGCTCTCTATCTGAACGAGGGGAGCGAGTCGGTCATTTCGGAAAAGATCATTCGGAAGGCCTGGGGACTTCTCCAGCAGATTCCGGACGAAGAGGATTCGTCGGCGGACCTTCGCCCGGAAAGCGCGTCTTCCCCCTCCGAAGTGTATTTCCCGCCAGAAGAGACGGAAAGTTCGTCGGTCGTCGAATTCGGGGAACTCGATTCCGACTCCGACGGTCTCTTGTTCCGCTCGCCGGGTCAAAAGGAAGAAGAACCCAAGGATGGGGACGCCTCAGACGGCGTGGTCGAGTTCGGAAGTCTCGACGACGACCCGTTGGCCCCACCGGCTAATTCCGCGCCTATTTCCGAAACGTCCCGCGACAAGGACGTGATTCGGTTTGTTCCGAAAAAGACCCTTCCCGAAGCGGAAGAGACGATTGTTCCATCCGGGCGGACCGACGCCGATGATGGCGAGGCGGACGAGTCAATTTCGATCGACGACCGTTCGATCGACTGGCACGAGAGCGCCGAGCGGAACAGCGTCGCCGACGATGCCGAACGGTGGGAGGAGGACGACGAGATCATCGACGAGACGGGCGCCGACCTGACCTACGACTCGATGATTCGCGAAAAACTGCTGAACGAGTTTCCCGAGGAGAATAACGCCGGTACGGCCGAATCCGCCTGTACCGTCGAGAATATCGACGGCGGCGATCTTGACGAGGAAACTGACCGATGTATGGAAGAACTCCGCCTGATGGAAATGGAAGTCTCGCGTGCGGGAAACGTCATCTGTAAGATCCGAAAGATGCAGACCGGACTCGATTCATTCGAGAAGAACGACGAAGGGACGGTTTGTTCCGATTCAGCGCCTGAAGGAGACGAGGAACCGGCTCCGGCAAAGAAGCGCTCTTTTCATAACGTTTTCGAGAAGCTCTATCATAAAGAGGGTGATGAGAAGTAACCCAATCTTGTCGATTCGAACGCATTTGGGGCGGTTTACCGCGGTGAGGAAAGAAGCGCGAAGTATCCCGCCGGTAGTTTCGCCCCGGTCGCGGCGATGATCTCCATCGCGCCCGACTCGATTTTTCTCGCGGGGCGGGTTTGCAGGCCGGAGAGGATTCCCGACAGACGGGAGGCGTCGAATCCCGGGGAATGGCAGGTCAACAGGATAAAATGGAATTCCGGCGCGAGGATACGCGAAAGGAGCGATAAAAGCTTCGGAAGGTCACGGGTCAGGCGCCAGACTTCGCCCCGAGCGCCGTGCCCGTACGCCGGAGGATCCAGGACGATCCCTTCGTATACTTTTTCACGTTTCTCTTCCCTCCTGACGTATTTGACCGCGTCGTCGGCGATCCAACGGATCGACGCATCGTTCAGACCCGAAAGTTCGGCGTTTCGGCGGCTTTGGGCGACGATGTTCCGTGCGGCGTCGACGTGGGTGACTTCCGCTCCGGCGGCGGCGCATGCCAGGCTGCTCCCGCCGGTATAGGCGAAAAGGTTCAGAACACGGATCGGGCGGGAGAGCATTTCGGCTCCCCGTCGGCAGAGACCGTAGAGGCGGTCCCAATTCGAAGACTGTTCTGGGAAGATTCCCAGGTGACCGAACGGCGAGCCTTTCAGTTCAAGAGCGAAGTCGGGAGACGTATGGAGAACCGTTCCTCCGGATTCGAGAAACGCGGTTCCTTTCGGCGTGCGCGCCCGCCAGCTGCCGCGTATGCCGAGCGAAGAGGCGGATTTCTCTTTTTCGTCGGTTTGGAAATAGAGATCCGCCTCACGCCAACGGTGCGGGGCGCGGGGCGCGGAACCGAACGCGGGGGGAGAAGGCCGGTCGGTCAGGATCTCTCCGAACCGTTCGAGCTTTCTCCCCCCGCCAAAGTCAAGGAGCTGATACTGCTCAGTCTGAAACATTACGCTTTCGCGGTTTCGGCTTCCGCGGCTTTCGGTTCACGACCAAAGATCACGAAGAAAACGGTCCAGAAAATCACGAAACAGGCCGGGATTTTGAAGAAGGTTTTCCAGTCGCGGCGCTGAACTTCAAGCCAATCGGTGCGGGTCAGGGTGTCGCCTTTCTCCCGGGCGGCGGCGACGGCCTTGATCTGAGCACTGACTTCGTCGACATTCACAGCTTTGAAGTCCGGGTAGGAGCCCAGGAGAATCTGACCGTCCTGGAGATTGGCCAAAGCGTCTTTGAAAGCTTCGTCGTTCTCATAGAGGCCGGCGATCTTGTCTTTCGTCAGGTCAGCCACCGAAAGGTTGCCGTTTTCTTGTTCGTAGTTGGCCAGGGTAACCGTGTCGAACGCGTTCTTTTCGCCCATCGCGTATTTGAGCGATTTGGCCAGTTCGAGGTATTTAAGATTGGAGTCTTTGGCGCCCCAGTCGACGAGTTGGGTTTCGACGCCTTCGATCGCTTTCGGAGCCGACTTGCCCATCTGGTAATCGTACATGACGCCACTCAGAAGCTGACCGACCCCCAAGAGGAGGAAGGCCAGGAGGGCCTGAACGCTTGCCTTGAGATTGTCGGGAGCGACCTTGTCACCGAACATGTAGCTGGCGGTGTAAAGGAACGCGTAGGCCATCCCGTGAAGAAGAATGGCGACCATCGCGATTCCGAAACCGTTCTGCATGAAGAGGACGTAGCGAATCGCCCAAGCGGCCATACCGAGCGCAAGAACCCATTTCAGACCGATTCGGGCGACCGCAACCGCCAGAAGGGCCATGAAGAAGAGTTCCGAGAACTGGTTGAATGTTCCCAGGGCGACCGGCGCTGGATATCCGTGGTCGACCAGATACGGTCCAAGCGCCGGGAAGTAGAAGTTGCTTCCGAAGATGCTGACCAGGAACGCGCAGAGGAGGAAACAGGTGAATTTCCAGTCTTTGAACATGGCGAAAGCGCCGAGACCCAACGCGTCGCTCTTTTCGCCTTCGGCCGGTTTCCCCTTCGGCGGGGTGTTCGGGAGGGTGAAGGCGTAGAGACCATAGACCAGCGCAATCCCGCCGCCGACATAGAAGAAATTCGGGGTGGAGGCGCCGCCGCAGAAGCATTCGATGACCAGATTGACCAGAATCCAGCCGAGCGTTCCGAAGATGAAGACGTTCGGCGCTTTGTCTTTGTTCGGGATATTTTTAAAGACAACCGCGTTGATCATCGGGATGGACGGAAGGTAGCACATCCCCGAGATGAGCATCAGACCCATCAGAGGCCAGAATTTAATCGGATCTCCCGCCTCGACGGCTTTTTGGCAAAGGCAACCGCTTCCGACGAGTGCCAGACCGTTGATGATCTGCAGGAAACCGAGCACCTTCTGTGCCGGGAAGAACCGGTCGGCCAGAGGACCGATAAAGAGGGCGGCCAGGATCACGCCGATCGGATAGGCGTTGTAGATCCAGCCGGTTCCCATGTGGATTCCGCAGAAATCGACTTCTCCGAGCTTACCGGCGAGATAAGCTCCCAAAGCGATGCTCCAACTTCCCCAAATGGCAAATTGGAAAAGATACGCTAACTGCAGTCGAGGATAAATGCACCCCGGCTTTTTGACTTCGGCAGAAGCTGCCCCGGCGTTGTCATTGGACATAACTTTAATTCCTCCGAGAAATTGTTGCGAAATACTCTATTTCAGAGCTTGTTTTGAGTGAAACTCCCCCCATAATTATATGCACATTCTTAGAGGAGATGCAAGACGAATGGGGCGGTTTACGAATTTTCACGAAAAGGCGGCGCAAGGAATTAGCGTTCGGAAAGGCGTTCCTTTTTTAGGGTTTTTGACGAATAGCTTAATATTAACGGCTGAGGCAGCCGATAACTTCGGAGACGCTGTTATGGAGAACAGCGCCAAGCACAGATTAAGGGAGGTTAAAATGCGCAACTTGTTAAAAATGGGGGTTTTTGTGCTCTCTGCGGTATGTGCAGGGACTTTGCAGGGGGCTG
>CADBQY010000154.1 GCA_902796885.1 uncultured Planctomycetota bacterium | reverse complement strand
CGTCGAATACGGCGAGCCGATCACGCCGGCCGACTACAAAGACCTGAAAGAGGAAGAGCTGCACGACCTGGTCGAAAGCCGCGTGAAAGAGATTTTCGAGCGGATCAACAAGCGGTATACGAAGTAGACGCGGCGCGGAAGTTTTCCGGGTTCGGCCGAAACCGCCCGCGCCGTGAAGATCGTTTTGATTTGTCGGCTTTTCGGCCGGGCGATTGCGGAGGGCCCCGTGGCGATCTTGATTTTCATTCTGTTCGTCCTGTTTTTCGCGTTCCTGGGCTACGGCTTTCTCGTGACGCTGGCGCTCCTGGCGGCGGCGGGCTTATCGGCGCTGATCACCAAACGTTTCGCCGCCGAAATGAAATACCCCTGGCTGATCGGGCTCGCTTGGTTTATCGGGTTCGTCATGTTTTCGGTCGTCTTCATTCGCGGCGTTCATCTGCTGATCCCGTAACGGCGGGGGGCGTTTATCGCTCCGCCGACCCAAGAATTTTCATTCCCGGCAAGATCGTTTAGTTGATATTTGAACGGCAAACCCTTATAATTCCGGATGAAAGTCAACCGTCAGACGCAATATCAACCCCGTTATTTTTACCCGTTCCGCGAGTCCGATATGAAAACCGTCGTTTACAACAAACTCGTTCGGGATAAGATTCCCGAAATCATCCGCAGTCATGGGAAAACGGCAAACTGCGCCGTGATGCCGGAAGAGGAATACGTCGAGGCGCTCGAGACCAAACTTTCGGAAGAGCTGGAAGAATACCTTGCCGGTAAAGAACCGGAAGAACTTGCCGATCTGCTGGAAGTTTTTTACGCGCTTCTGAAAGCCCGGGGGATCCCGTTTGAAGACCTCGAACGGATTCGAGCCGAAAAGGCCGAAAAGCGGGGCGGTTTCGAGAAGAGGATTAAGCTGATTTCCGTGGAAGAGAGTGCCGAATGAAGCGCGGCTCGATCACAGGCAGCAAGGCGGAAGACCTTTTCATCGATCTGTTTACCGAAACGTTCGGCGCCGAGAAGACCTCGTACCTTTACGCTCAATATCCCTTCTACGACATTTACCAGAACAGCCGACGCGCCGATTTTCTGATCGAAAACGGGCCGAAACGGATCGCCATCGAAATCGACGACGACGCGACCCATCACCCGGGCTTGGTTTCGCACGACAAGCACGGCGACGATCTCCTCAAACAGAACAGCATGATTTATCTGGGCTGGGATGTATATCGATGGACCGTTCGCCAGATGAAGACTCATCCCGAGTCCGTTAAGGACGAACTGCGGGTTTTTCTCGGCGACTCGCCCCATTTCAAAGAGATCGAAGATTACCTTCCCCGGCAGCTCGGCAAATCGTTAAACGGCGAACACCTCGAACTCCGCGGCTACCAAAAAGAGGCGCTCGACTCGCTCCGCCGGATGCGGGAGAACCACGAAACCATCGCGTTGCTGTACCAGGCGACCGGAACGGGCAAAACGCTCGTCGCCGTGCTGGACGCGAAAGCTCACGGGGGAAAAGTTCTGTTCGTCGCGCACACGCACGAACTCGTTTACCAGGCGTACGAGTCGTTCCGAACCCTTTATCCGGAAGCGGCCGCCGGACGTTACGTCGGCGGCTACAGGGAAACGGAAACCGACGTCGTCTGCGGGAGCGTTCAGAGCGTCGCGCTCAACCTCGACGCGTTTCGGGAAGACGAGTTCGATTACCTCATTATCGACGAGGCGCATCACGCTTCCGCCGAAACCTATCAGAAAATACTCGCCTACTTTAAACCCAAGTTCACGCTCGGACTGACCGCGACGCCGGAACGGGCCGACGAGAACGACATCCTCGGCATCTTCCGGAACACGGCTCATAAACTCGATATTCGGACGGCGGTTGAAATCGGCGCGCTCGTCCCGGTTCGATGTTTCCGAATACACACGAATATCGACATGACCAAAGTGCGGTTTAACTCCGTCCGGTACAATATTCAAGATCTCGACGTGAAGATCAGCGTGACCGAACGGAACAACTTAATCGTCGACACGTGGCTGAATTTCGTCAAAGGCCGACGCACGGTCGTTTTTTGCGTTTCCGTCAAACACGCCGAAACGATCGCCTCTCTTTTCCGCGGCCGAGGCGTCGACGCCGTCGCCGTTTCGGGCGGCATGAAAACTTCGGACCGAAACGAGTGTCTCGAAAAGTTCAAATCGGGCGATCTGAACGTTCTCTGCGCCTGCGATCTGCTCAACGAAGGATGGGACTGTCCCGAAACCGAAGTCCTTTTCATGGCGCGGCCGACCATGTCGAAGGTGCTCTATACCCAGCAGCTCGGGCGCGGAATGCGGAACGCGCCGGGAAAACGGAACCTGTTTGTCTTCGATTTCGTCGATAACGCCAACCGGTACAACGCCCCTTATTCCCTCCACCGTCTGTTGCGGCTGAAAGATTACCGACCGGGCGAGACGGTGCTCGGACCCAAAGGGGCGCGGGAAGCCGACGAGGCTCTCTATCGGCGGGGCGAAAAGCCGGAAGCCGTGATCGATTTTCCGGTAAGCGCGACCGACTACGAACTGGTCGACGTTTTCAACTGGCAGGAAGAAGCCGCCGGTATGATAAGCCAAATGGAATTCGTCCGCCGCGTCGACGTTCAGACGGAAACGATCGACCGGTATATCAAAGAAAAACTGCTTGTTCCCGACCTGACCGTTCCGATGAGCGAACGTCGGGTTCTGCGTTATTTCAACGAAGAGACGCTGCGCGCCGCCGCCGAGCAGTTCGGCTGGCGTCTGATCAGCGATTCGAACCGTAAAGAGATCTTTATGGAAATGATCCGGCAGATGGATATGAGCTATTCCTATAAGCCGGTCCTCGTCAAAGCCGTTCTGGAACACGCCGACGGCAAAGGTCACGTCAAAATCGCCGACCTTGTAACCTATTTCAAAACCTACTACGAGACCCGGCGCCGGGACGGAAAGAAGGTCGAAAAGGCGAACAGCATTTACGCGAAAGGCGGATATACGGACAAACAGGTCGAACGGAACATCCTGGTCAACCCGTTCAAACGGTTCGAAGACATGGATATGATGCGCCATACAAAGACCCTGGGGATTATCGCGGTCGATTCCGCCGTCTGGAAAAAACTGAGTCCGGACGACAAAACCGAGATCGTTTCGGTGTGCGACGAGATGCTGAAACGGTATTATGAGCGGTTGGGGACTTAAAAAGAGTTGCTGATCCATACATGCTCAACGCCTTTCGACATTACAGGATATGGAAGCCGTTTTTAATGGCATCGAACATCTTCAGTTCAAGTGCTCAACGCCTTTCAGCATTACAGGATATGGAAGTTTTTCAAAAAAATCAGGAGATTTCTTCAATTATTTAAATTTTGCGGTAAGATAGAGCCGATAGTTAAAATAGGTTAGGTTCTTTCAGAAGGAACAGCTATGGCACGTGAAGATTTTTGTCGCCCGGAGATCGATGCAAGACTAAAAACCGTCCGCAAGCAGATGAAGTTATGCCAAACGTCCTTTGGCAAACCGCTAGGGCTATCGACATCCTCGATCAGTTATTTTGAGCAAGGTTATATCAATCGCAAAAATTGTATTGCTATATGCCAATGCTATAATATCAATGTTGTCTGGCTAGTGGAAGGCAGGGGGGAGATGTTCGCTCCGCCCAAAACGCTTTCAAAAGATGAGATCATTGATACAGTTAAAATAGCGTTGCAACTGCCGCCAGTAGCCGTTGATATACTACAAGCATACGTCCGCCTGGGCGACGACGAAAAACAATTAGTCGATCACGCTATACAAACGCTCATTAGAGCCAGTAAGCGGCCACAATGAATAGTATGCTACGCCAGCTACGCCAGTGTGACTGGCGTAGCATACTGCTATACGCTCAAATCGCCCCTTCTTTTTTACACTTCCAGAAATCACTTCCAATAAGGCAGTTAAACATTTTAAAGTATTCAACGGCAAGTTTTTTGAACGGTTCTATCGCGTCAGTTGGGAAGTTTTCTTTTATCAATCCCTCTACTATTTCTTCTACCGGCACTTTCGCTATCGTTTCCATAGCGTGAATATACTCGTCGAGTTCGTTTTCGCTTGGTAGCGATTCCAGTCGCCAGTTTTCTTCCAGTGTATAATACAGGTACCGGAAATAACGGTCAGATGCCGGGCCTAAAACAGTCCATTGGTTTTGTTTGTTTAGGCCAGCGGCTTGCGCCAGTTGCTTTATAGTTTCCTCATCATCGTTGTTAGATGGGGACGGAGTAATATCAATGGTAACTGTTTTAGAATCCTCTGAATCAATACTGATTTTACAGGGAACGCCGTCCAACAAAAACTCTTCAAATGATTCATCTGTGTTCATATCTTTTGCTCCGCTATTGTCGCCCAATCTATCCCGCAGAAACCCGCGAAAAACCATATGTAATAATGCGGGTGTAGCGGGACATATTGTGATTTCGATGAAATAGTATTTATAATGCCTCCAATTTCAGGTGTATATTTATTATCACGTATAAAACTCTTTTTTAATCTGTTGACTGTTTTGCTAATTGAATTAAAGATACAGTCTGATAAATCTACTTTACCATATATCTCAAATTCTTTGGCCACCAGTAGCCCAAAATTATAGGCGCTTTGTTCTGTGGCCCGCGTTGGGCTGGCGATTAACTTCTTGCCAGTTTCATTTGCGTTAAGCCAGTTGATAAAGATTGTTTCTATTAAGCCAGTAATGCTGTATCCTCTTTTCTTTGCCGCTTCGTGCATCGCATCCTTAACATCTGTTCGGCAGTTAATTCCCATATGTGTTTTTATTTCATTAGGATGGTCTGTTTTCAGTTGTACATCACACGATTTATTGGGGATGTTAGCTTCTTCTATCTTTTTAATCCAATCTTGAAATATCCGATTGCCAGATTGTTCTTGTCGCAAAATATAACCTGAGGATAGTTTTTTAAATTCACTCCTATAAAATGCTACAAATTCTCCTGGTTTCGGTGAGCATTCGTTTGCGAGTTTCTTCGTCGCAGTATGCGTGGACGCCGCCAGAATAACTCCATTGGCGTCGATATGAGTTAAAATGCAAGGCATATATTATTCCTTTCCAGTCAGGATTTCTGGTTCTTCACAAGATTTCGTTCTGCTTCGACCACGATGTTCTGAGCGAATTTCATCAGAACATTTTTAACAGACCGAGTTATTGCTTGTGTCAATTCGTCAGTTCCATTAGCAATATGCTTATATTTCTTTCGGATTTCTTTCCAAGTTTCAGTATCAAGTTCACCTTTGGAAACACAATTTACATAATATGCGGCGGCTTGTCTGCAAAAATCCCATATTGAGACAAACGCATCGTCCCACGGAAGCTGATACCTAACTTCTTCTCCTGGCTCCCATTCGGAATAATCAACCGCTTCCGCCAGTATTTTTCCCAGCCATCTTGTGAATCGGTCAACGTCTACAACCCCTACTAAAATGTCATAACATTCACCGTCTTCTGGGTCAAGTAGACCGACACCGTCGATAACGTAAAATATCTTTCGCAAATTTAGAAAGTAGACATGGTCTACGCCACTCGGTAGAATTGATTTTTGGTAGCAACAAATCAACCGAGGAGGCGCAAACCATGTCCGAGAGCATTTTACAGTTTAATGAGTCAGCTTTGAAGGGGGAGTTGAAGGATTTAGTTCGAAGCAGTGTCGAAGAGACTCTGAACGCGCTTCTTGACCAAGAGGCGGAAGAATTGG
>CADBQY010000153.1 GCA_902796885.1 uncultured Planctomycetota bacterium | reverse complement strand
GAGAATCGGAGTTTTGTGCAGCGGCGGCGACGCCCCCGGAATGAACCCGTGTATCCGCGCGATCGTGCGCGCGGCCGGCCTGTATCATCATCAGGTGGTCGGGATCCGCCACGGGTACCAGGGGCTTCTGGACGGAGATTTTCGCAGCGGGGACGGCAACTACAACGTGCTGGGGATCCGCGAAGTTTCGGGTCTGACCAGCCGGGGCGGGACGATCCTCCACAGCAGCCGGTGTCCCGAATTCGCCACCCCCGAGGGGAACCGCCGCGCCGCCGACATACTGACCCGGCATGAGTTCGACGCGCTCCTGGTGATCGGCGGGAACGGTTCGCTCGCCGGCGCGCTCGACCTGTCGAAGGTGTGGAAAGGGCAGATTATCGGTCTTCCCGGCACGATCGACAACGATCTGCTCGGCACCGACGCGACGATCGGATTTCCGACGGCGGTTCAGACGGCGGTCGAGGCGATCGACAAACTCCGCGACACCGCCGGGAGCCACGACATGATGTTCATCGTCGAGGTGATGGGCCGGCATTGCGGCGATCTGGCGCTCCGCACCGCGGTCGCCGCCGGCTGCGAGATCGTCGCGGTTCCCGAAATACCGACTTCGGTGCCCGACATCGTCAAAAAGCTCAAGTATTACCGCGAACTGGGGAAACGTTCGATGGTGATGGTCGTCGCCGAAGGGGACGATCTGGGAGGCGCCTTCGAAATGCTCCAGGCGCTCAAAGCGGGGGGGAGCCCCTACGAGATGCGCGTCGTCGTGCTGGGTCATGTGCAGCGCGGGGGAACCCCGTGCCCCGCCGATCGTCTTCTGGCGGCGAAACTCGGCGTCGGCGCGATCGAGGCGATCGAGCACGGCGAGACGTGCAAGATGGTCGGCTACGTCAACGCGAACATGAAGCTCTCGCCGCTTGAAGAGGTGATCGCCAGCCATCGCGAAGTGACCGCCGAAATGATGCATCTGCTCGACGCGCTTTCGACCTGACAAGAGAGACAAAGGAAGATAGATCAATGTCGATCCATGTGATATGTCCGGGGTGTATGACCCAATTCGAGGTGAGCGATCGGTTCGCCGGGAAGAAGGGTCCGTGCCCCAAATGCGGCCACATTATCGAGATTCCGAAACAGAACGTGACGATCGTCAGTCCCGACGAGCTGGTGGTCGACGGGAAGAAGGTTCAGAATCCCGACCACATCCGGCCGATCGAGCAGAAGAGCTACTCGTTCACCGCCAGCGCGATCCTGGTGAACCTGTCGGTTCTGACGGCGGTTCTGGCGGTCGCGCTCGTATTTCATTTCGTGCATTTTCTTCCCCTGGCGATTCCGGTCGGCGTCGCGCTGGTTCTGGCGGTCGCCTATCCCCTGATGAAATACGGCTACATGACGTTCCGCGACCCGAACGACCTGGAGATCTTTCTGGGCGGTCAGCTCGGCAAGAAGTCGATTCTGGGCGCGGCCGTTCTGCTCGCGCTCTGGCTCGTTTACGAGCTGATCCTCTACTACCTGAATCCGGGGGGAATGGCGCTGGCCTATCTGGTTCCGGTCGCCCTCTTCGCCGCGTTCGTGCCGGTCGTGATTTTCGATATGGATTTCACCGACGCTCTGGCGGTGGCGGTCGTTTTTCTGCTGGCGGTGATCCTTTTGCGCGGACTGATGTTCGGTCAGGAGAACGGCTGGATCTGGCATCGGCGCGACGTGTCGCGTCCGGTCCCCGCGGCGGCGGAACAGCCCGCGCCCGCGGCGGAAACCGCGGACGGCCAGACCGAAACCGACGACTCCGAAACCGGCGACTCTTCCCCCGCGCCGCGCCGAGCCGCGCCGCGCAGGAAACTCGACTCGAAGGCGCCCGACCCGACGGCCGGCCTGCGGCGGAGATAGACGATGGCCGAACAAGAGACCAAAAACAAGCGGCGCAAAGAGCGCCACGTCACCTGGAAACACGCGCTCTGGTACCACGTCTGCTGGACCTTCTGCAAAATCGCGCTCGGGCTCCTGTACCGTACGCGTCATATCGGGCGCGGAAACGTTCCGAAGACGGGGCCGGTTCTGGTCGTTTCGAATCACCAGTCGTTTCTCGACCCGCCGGCGATCGGCGTCGGCGTCTGGCGTCGGATGAACTACCTGGCGCGGAAACAGCTGTTCACCTTTAAGCCGTTCGCG
>CADBQY010000152.1 GCA_902796885.1 uncultured Planctomycetota bacterium | reverse complement strand
GCCTTCAAAATAACCTCCCAATCGGCCGACCTTCGGAATCCGTCGATCAGCCGCCGTAGCCGTCGGGATTCAGGAAGACCCGATGTGCGTCGGGAATCAGATCCATATCGAGCGCCAGACCTTTGACCTCATTCAGAAGGACGTCGAAGCTGGCGGGAGTTCCCGCTTCCAGAGTATTTTCACCGTTGACCATTGAGGCGAAAATCTTCTTACGTCCCTCAATATCGTCGCTCTTCACGGTAAGAATCTCTTGGAGGGTGTATGCGGCTCCGTAGGCTTCGAGGGCCCAAACTTCCATCTCGCCGAAACGCTGACCGCCGGATCGCGCTTTACCGCCCAGAGGCTGCTGGGTAACGAGGGCATAAGGTCCGCTGTTTCGCGCGTGAATCTTGTCGTCAACCAGGTGGTGCAACTTGAGCATGTAGATATAACCGACCGTTGTTTCCTGATCGAACGGTTCGCCGGTACGCCCGTCGTAGAGCTGGACCTTCCCGTGACGCGGAAGACCCGCTTTCGCGAGCTCGTCGTTAATCTGAGCTTCCGTTGCGCCGTCGAAGACCGGGGTCTGCGCGTGGTAGCCGAGTCTCGAAGCCGCCCATCCCAAGTGAGTTTCGAGAATCTGTCCCACGTTCATACGGGAGGGGACGCCGAGCGGATTCAACATGATTTGAATCGGAGTGCCGTCCTCCATATAGGGCATATCCTCTTTCGGAAGAATCTTCGCGATAACACCTTTGTTCCCGTGTCGACCGGCCATCTTGTCGCCGACCGAAATCACCCGTTTGGTCGCGACGTACACCTTGACCATCTCCAACACGGCCTGATGCAGCTGCTCGCCGCACAGGTAGGTGTTCAGAGAACGATCGCGCTGTCTGACCGCCTGCCGAACGCTTTCCTTATGCTTATCGTAGATCTTCCGCATCTCTTTGGTCAGCTTCGAGTCGGCGATATCGTTCGCCTTGCAGACTTCATCGAAATTGAAGTTTCGCGCGCTCTGGACAATATCGGTGATCTTCCGATCGTGGCAAAGATCAGCCTTCGAGCCGTCCGAATCGATAAGGCGATGACCGCACGTTTCCTCGAGTTCGAGAACCATCGCGGTAAACGCGTCAGCAATCGAGCTGTTCCCCTCTTCTTCAAGACGAACCTGCTCTTTTTTGAATTCGCGAAGCTCGTTTTCGTCCATCCCTGCCTGTTTCTTATAGCGATGAACACCGATCACCACTCCTTCGACCCCCGGAGGAACCACGACCGAGTCGTTCTTAACGTCTTCCCCGGCACGTCCGAAAATCGCGTGGAGGAGTTTCTCTTCCGGGGCCAGTTCGGACTTGTTCTTCGGCTTCACGCGTCCGATCAGAATATCGCCCGGCTTGACATACGTCCCTATCTGAACCACGCCCTTCTCGTCAAGGTTACGCAGTGCCTTCTCGCTCACATTCGGGATCTCGCGGGTAAACTCGCCGCGCCCGCCGGCTTTCGTCTCGCGGACTTCACCGTCATACTCTTCGATGTGAATCGAAGTATAGGTGTCATTTTGAACCAGCTCTTCGCTGATGATCACCGCGTCTTCAAAGTTAAAACCATCCCATACCATGAACGCGACCAAGACGTTCCGACCGAGCGCTAAAACTCCGTGATCGGTACAAGCGCCGTCGGCGATCACGTCGCCAGCTTTCACGTGGTCGCCCGGTTTGACGAGCGGTTTCTGGTTCTGACATGTCCGTTCGTTCAGTCCGACGAACTTCCGCATCAGGTGGGTTTCCTCTTGAGGCGTACCGGACTTATCCTTGTAGGAAATCACGATCTTCGCGGCATCGACATAGGTCACTTCACCGCTGTTTTCCGCCTTAACCAGAAGGCTCGAGTTGTGGGCGGCGGCCTCTTCCAGCCCCGTACCAACCAACGGCGCTTCGGAAATCAGAAGCGGAACCGCCTGACGCTGCATATTCGCCCCCATCAGAGCGCGGTTTGCGTCGTCATGTTCCAGGAAGGGGATCAGTCCAGCCGAAACGCCGAGCATTTGGTTCGGGCTGACGTCAATATACTGAACCTCGTTCACGGGGATCGAGACATATTCGCCGTTGTTGCGGGCGATCACCTGCCCCGACGCCGGATCGGGCTGAATCGTGCCGATATATTTTTCATCGTTCGGGTCACTGTTGGGTTTGATGGTCACGTCGGCGGGAACGACGTAGACGTTCTGCTCCGAATCGGCTCGAAGCCACTCGATTTCTTTGGTGACCTTCCCGTCTTCGACCTTACGGTACGGCGTTTCGAGAAAACCGAGGCGGTCGACGCGGGAATAGATCGAAAGGCTGGAAATCAGACCGATGTTGGCCCCTTCGGGAGTCTCGATTGGACAGATACGTCCGTAATGCGAAGCGTGAACGTCGCGCACCTCGAAACCGGCGCGTTTACGGTTCAGACCGCCCGGTCCCAACGCCGAAAGACGGCGTTCGTGCGTCAGCATCGAAAGCGGGTTCGTTTGATCTACCACCTGCGAAAGTTCCCCCCGGCCGAAGAACGAGTCGATCGCGTTCGAGATGTTTCGATTATTGATCACGCTCCGCAGCTTGGCGTCGCCCCGAAGTTTTTCTTCGGTTGAACGGCGGAGTTTCATAAAACCTTTGCGAAGATCCTCGCAAGCGAGTTCTTCGATCGTGCGTACGCGGCGGTTCCCGAGATGGTCAATGTCATCGGGGAGAATCGCGTTATCGGACCGATCCGACTTGTCGGCATTTTCGGCCGACCAGAGTTTGTTCAGATATTTAACCGCGTTGATCAGATCGCTAACCTGAAGAACTTGCTCTTCGAGCGGAACTCCGTCTTCGGGCTCTTGGTACTCGGGATTGAATTTGCGGTTGATCCGTACGCGGCCGACCTCGCCCAGACGGTATCGGCTCGGATCAAAAAACTTCTCTTTGAGAAAGAGTCGCGCCTTATCAATTTGGGCGGGACTCCCGGAACGGAGACGCAGATAGAATTTCAGAAGCGCCTCGTCGGTCGAATGGGTTTCGCTCTTGCGGAATGTCGGCAGGATGAGATCTTTCGACGAAGGAGCATCGAAGATTTCGACCTCTTTGATCCCGCAGGTCGCGATCGCCGAAGCCGCCTCCACATCGATTTCGTACCCGGCTTTGACGATTTCCTCGCCGTCGCGATCCGTCCCTTTCGGGTAACAGAGGGTCTTCACCGAAACCTTTCCGGCGATTTTATTGGCGCTTCGGCCGCTACGAAGCGATACTTTGCGCGTTTCGAAGAACAGACGTAAAATCGCCTCGTCGGAACTGTATTGGGAATCCATCGCTCGGATCAGATCCATCACACAGAACTTCGCGCCCTGATCGATTTGAACCTCAATCCGATTCGGGTCTTTTCGGACCTTTGAAGCGATGTAAAGCTCAACCCAACTCCCTCGCTCGGGAACGATACGGCTGTGATAGGAGATGGAGTTGTCGGTCTCGTCGACGGACTTGACAAAGTCGATTCCGGGACTGCGGTGAAGCTGATTGACCACCACGCGCTCGGCCCCGTTAATGATGAACTCGCCTCCGCCGATCATCGCGGGGAGAGTTCCCAGATAGACGAAATCTTCGCTTATCTCGCCTTCCTCGGCGGGGACAAGACGAAGGCGAACCTTGAACGGATAGCCATACGTCTGCTTGAGACGTCGGCACTCCTCCTCGGTAAACGTGGGATCCTCCAGCTCGTAGTATAGGTAGTCGATCCGGCTCTGATGATCGGCCGAAAAGAGAGGAAAGCTTTCGCGAAGGACGGCTTCCAAACCGTAGTTCTTCCGCTTGGTGGGCTCGACCTCGCGCTGGAGGAACTTTTTATAACTGTTCTTTTGCAGGATAGTCAGGTCGGGGACATCGAATTGAACGATCTGTCGACCGAAATTCTTAATGTTCTTTGCGTCGTAATCAAACTTTCGTTTGGATGTGGTCGCCATAAAAAGAAACCCTTTCGTCGTGACGGCAACAGTGAACTATCCTTAGTGCCGGCAGTTCCCTAAACAAAAGGCGCGCCGTGAAATAAGGCGAGCCTCCCCACCATAAAACATATCCCAAAAATATAGCATTTTAAGCCGATTCCCGCAAGGGGGCCCCCTCCAAAAGAGTTTTCCGGGCGGAGCGTTAGAAGGAAGGATGGAGAGCCGAAAAACAAGCTTTCAGTCGGCCCTGACCACGGGAAGCCGATCCAAATCGGTCGTCCAGCAGGGAGAGGCATATTCCGACGAGGCGGCCCAAGGACGATCGGTCCCTTCGGCGGCAAAAAAGATTCCCGAAACCGACGCGTCGTTGACATAATCCACCGTTCGATAAAGACTCATCCTCTGTCGGCGCGATTCCGCGTCGGTCCGTAGGGGGAAACTCGGATCGGGATCCCCGTCAAAAAGGTACTGCTGAGCGACGGCGACCTCGGCCGGAATGAGATTCATCAGCGTCACTCCCGCCTTTTTATAGGCGTAACGCGGTTTATAAATCAAACGAAAAGCCGATAGGACGCCTTTGAGAATCTCGACCGTATCGGCGGTCGGCCGATAGAACCCCACCACGCCGCAGGGGGTGTATTGCGGCAGATCGGGACGGAACCGATTGGTCCGGAGTGAGACGCAAACCGACGAGGCCGCCCGATCCAGACGCCGCAAACGCCGGGCTCCGCGCACGGCAAATGCGGAAAGCGCCTTTTCCAGATCGGCCCGTTCGGTCAACATTGTCCCGAACGAACGGGAAACCTGAACATTTTTCCTTTCGGGGGCATCCTTTCCGTAACAGACCTCGCCGCAAAGTTCACGAACAAGTCTCTCTTGCACGATTGAAAACTCGCGGCGAACGACCAGCGGATCGAGTCGGCTCAAATCCCAGGCGGTTTTCAACCCCAACCGTTCAAATTTTGGGAGCAGACTTCGGCCGACCCCCCAGATTTTGTCGATCGGAAACGCCCTGAGGGCTTTTTCACGAACCTTCCGGTTCATCACTCCAAAAAGATGATCCGATCGATCTTTGGCGATTCGGTTCGCCAGTTTGGCCAGGGTCTTAGTCGGTCCGAATCCGACAGAAACTGGAATTCCGGTCCATTGCGGAACCGTTTTTACGATCTCTCGGCCGAGCGCCGCCAGACTTTGGCCGATGGGCTTCCCCTCGCCGATCTGCCGTTCGAACCGTTCGGATAGGTCGAGAAACGCCTCGTCAATCGAATAGACTTCGACGTCGGCCGTCCACTGACCGAGCGTCTCCATCACGCGGCGGCTCATGTCTCCGTATAAGACAAAATTAGTCGAACGTACGATGACTCCCTCGCGTTCGGCGATACTTTTGATCCGAAACCAAGGGGTTCCCATCGCCACGAGCGGCTTCGCCTCCGCCGACCGGGCAACAACGCACCCGTCGTTGTTCGAAAGAACAACGACGGGCTTATCGGCCCAATCGGGGCGAAAGACCTTTTCGCAGGAAGCGAAGAAGGAATTACAGTCAACTAAGGCATATATTTTCATTCAGAACAGATACTGTACAGCACAGTCGATACGGAACGTCTTACCCGAATCCATATCGGTCAATTGGACGTCCGAGGTCGAAACGTCGCTCGCCGCCCAATCGGTCTTCCAGTAGCCGAGCTCAACTCCGGTCATCAACCCCTTGTTCCACTGATAGAGAAAATTGGTGAAAAAAAGCTCGTTCCGCGTGCGGACGTTGCTTTTCCCGCCCGAGGCGACGGCGGTCCCGTGCAGATCGTCTTCGTTCGGTTTGTCGATTCCGTATCCGATGTTATTGGTCAACTTATCCGTCACTTTGGTCCGAACCGCGGCCCATCCGCCCCAGTCGCGAACCCCGTCGCGGCGGTAAAGGTCAACCCCTTGGTTAACCCCCCCGCAAAACGAGCTCAGATCGCAGCCGTAAAATCCTTCGCCGAGAACCGATATCTTCTTGGTCAGAGGGACGTCGGCATCAAAGTTCACCGACCAGGTTTGTACATGTTCGCGTTCCGACGTTGTGGCGTACGTCCCGGAAATCGGCGAAAATCGGTAAGTCTCTTCCCCAACGTGAGCCGAAAAGCCGAACGTCGCCGGTCCGGCAGGCCGACACCTCTGGCCAAGCGTCACAGCGTAGCGCCCTTCGATCAGGGGCCACCCCCCAGCCTGCGAGGCCACGCCGGCGGTCGAATTATAGTCGGCGCCGAACGAATCGACAATCGCAATCTGCCAGAGAGTGCGGCAGTCCGGCCCCACCTGTATTCCCTTGTCGATACGGAACTGACACCGACGGTAACCGATGTTTCCGGCGAACCCGGCGGGAAGATAGTTCAGCATCTGCGGCGCCAACGGCGAGATAATATCCCAATCCTGTCCAAAAAGGAGCTTGAGATCCCGGTGGTCATTCCGCAGTTCAACATACGCTTTCCGAAGTTGGAGTTGCCCCTTGTTTCGAGTCGTATTGACCTGTCCCTCGAAGTCGGCTTCCAATACTCCTTTGAGTTTCCAGCATGGATTCCCCGGAAATCCGGGACCGTCGACCATGGCACCGATCCGGGTCATGCGGGCGTCGACCGAAGCGCCCGGCGAATCGTCCACCTGATCCGAAAGGGAATAGAGACAGTAGCCGTCCGTCACGCAACGGGAGGAGTTCCACGCGACGTCGGCCCAAATAAACCCGTAAGGGGTAAAGGTGAACGGGCCCTTTTTCCACGCCAGGTTCGAAACGGCCTCTTCGAACTCGGCTCTCGTGACGAAATCTCGATAGTCGTGATCGGGAACTATATTGGTCGCCGTCTCGGTCGTGACCGTCGGGTCGAGAAGAGGATCGTCTGTTCGGTCAACATCGTCCAGTTCGCCGCCGGTCAGCTCCGGATGGAATTCCGG
>CADBQY010000151.1 GCA_902796885.1 uncultured Planctomycetota bacterium | reverse complement strand
CTCCGGGACCGCGAGCCGGGACAGGGTGCGAAGCCGCACGGGCAATAAAAGGCTCCCGGCCCTTCGGGCGGTCGCAGTAGCTTGGCGTCGGGCGGGGCTATTCGGCGTAGGGAGTGTAGCGCCGTGGTTCGGTTCTGCCGGTTATGCCGATTTGACTCTCCCTATTTCATTCAGCTTATCCCATTTTCTTGTCATTCCAGCGCAAAAAGAAAAAAATAGGTTAACATTAAATGGATCCGAAGCAAGCGGTTTCTTACCGCGCCGATCCGGACATCGGTCGCATTTTCAGCCGGAACGCATCTCAAAACAACCTGTTAAGAAACCATAAAGGAAACGCCTCATGGAAATCTTTTATTTCAACACGCAGGGGGAAAAAATCGGCCCGATCACCAAAGAGGGACTCGTTAACCTGGCGAAAGCGGGCGTCGTCGGCGAACAGACGGTCTTCGAAATCGGCGGCAAGAAGGTCAAGGGGAAACACATCAAGAATCTCCGCCCGATTTTCGAAGGCCGGAGCGCGGTCGCTCCCTCAGCGACGGCGGAACGGGAAACGGCGGCCGATCCGATATCGGTCCCGGCCCCCGACGCCGCCCTCTCCGAAACGGACGTGCCGGAAAACATCTACCGAACCGCCGCGCAGGAGACCGGTCCCAGCGACGTGGCCAAAGCGGCGTATCAGCATCGAATGCGGAAAGTTCAGGACAACGATCCGCTTTTCGACACATACGACGACGCGTCGACTTCGACGTCGGATTTTATCGGGCAGGTCAAAGAGAAACTGACTTCTGATAAGACTAAAGAGGCCGCGGCTGCTTTTAAAACACGCGTTTTTACGAAGTTTTGGTCGAAAAAGAACAAGAACGACGCGACCGTTTCCGAACAGCCGAAAGAAGTAGCGTCTTCTCCGCAAGAAGAAACAAAAGCTCCGCCGGCTAAAGAGACTGCGGCAACGCGTCGTCGTAAAAGGGCCGAAAGTATTCCGAAAGACCGGGTCTTCACAAAGTTCTGGCGCGGCTACAGGCTTCTCACGATCTTTCTTCACCTCGTTTTTGTGATCGCGCTCCTCTTCTGCCTTGCGGGGCTCTGCAAAGGTGCGAAATGGAAATTCGCCGGAACGATGGGGTACCGATCGCTGAACTCAAATTTGGAAGACCTTCTGAAAACACACACGTACGAAGAATTCGCGCGGGAAGTCGACCGGCTCGACGGCGTCCGTCCGTTCCGCTTCATTGAAGGGATTCTGAACAAATGGAATGCCCCAACGTCGTTTGAAGAACGGACCGAAAAGCTCTTAAGCGGCAGAGACAAAAACAAAATCCAGAGCTTCGAGGAAATGATCGCCTATCTGAAGAAAGCGACCGAAGCCACGTACGCAAGCGAAGTCGACGAAGTGAAAACGGCGGTGGAAAATCAAAAGGATTACGTCGCCGAACTCAGAAAGAAGATCGAGGAGCTGAAAGCGAAAATTAGAGCGCGGGAACAGAAGGAAAAGCCGCGGGAAACAACACAGCCGTCGACAGAAAAATCGCACAAAAGATGGGATGATATACAGACTACCGAACCGAAAGAGCCGACAGACCCGCTTCTTGAAGAGTTAAGAGAACTGGAAGAACGCCTCAAGAGGGCGGAAGAACGCTTGAGAGCGGAAGAGGCGCGTCTGCGCGAATTACAATCCGCCGCGACGCTGCAAGATCGGGGAAAAATCATCGACACGCTGGCCCCCGAAATGGCGAGACCGTATGAAACCGAAGACGAAGAAATCGTCGTTACGCCCAAAAGCGTCGGCGAGCTGCACGACGTCGTTCACAGTTACATGAAGATGATGTCGCTTCTCTTCGATGAGATTCATGAAACCGGAACGAACACGTTCAACTTGCATAAAATCCGCGCGGTCGAAATACTGGGAGGGTATCTCCTCCTCCTTTTCCTCTGTTACTTTACCGCGACGAGAGCGCGGATGGCGGAAGAGACCCAAATCACGCGTCTGATTCTGGAAAACCGGCTCGACGCCGAAAAACCGGACGGGAACGACTAGGAAGGGGCATTAAGGTCAAAAACGATGAGTTTTAACTTCGGCGCGCGGCTTTTGTAGTTCGCGCTGATATATGCCGTTTCAAAAAAGTCAAAGGTTATCAAATCACGATTAGTCTAATCACGATTAGATGTTTTCGGGACCCGGAGCCCGGGTAGGCAATAACAGGCTCCCGGCCCTGCGGGCGGTCGCAGGAGCCGGGCGTGGTGCGGGGAGGGGGCCGCGTGTCTGATCGGCTCGGGAGTATACGAGTTGGGCGAGGAGCGGGAAAGGCGTAAACAGCGCGGCTCCGCGACCGGCGGGAAGGGAGCCCCCCAGTCTACAACTGGGGGAGGGACCCGCCCGCCCACGGCAAGCGAAGCTAACCGGGGGAATACATCGCCAGCCCGGGCTCCGGGACCGGGCCGGCGCGGAGGCCTGAACTAAGGCGGCCCAACGAGGCCGCCGCTTCCGACCCATCTGAAACCTCGCCGGGAATATATCGCCAGCCCGGGCTCCCGGCCCAAACGGATCGGGGTGATTTCTTTATAGTTCTTGTGGGGGGGCGGGTCGCGTTTCATTCCTTTTTCGAGGTTTCTTTTCGATGCTTCTACTCGAATCTTCCGATCGTCTCATTTTGAATTCCGGGGACCGGTTCCTCGTCGGCGAGCTCGATAATGACGGGGCGGCCGACGGGACCGGACGCCTTGGCCTGTTCTGGCGCGCGCCGATCGGCGGCGCGGCTCCCGATCGCGTGTCATGTCCGATCGAAGAACTCGAAACGCCGGTACCCGAATTCGACGCCGTCGTGACGACGACCGCGGTCGTCGTGCGCGGCTCGGCTCGCGGCGCGGTACGGCTGACCGTGCGGGACGCCGACGCCGCCGATCCCGACGGGACCGCGCCGCTGGCCGACCGGGCGATCGCCGACGCCGGCGAAACCGCCGTGCCGCTGGACGCCTTTCCCGCCGGGCGAACCGTCTATCGGCTCGCCGCGTCGCTGGCCAATTCGCGCGGGTCGGCCCTGTCGCGCCTCATCGCCGCCGCCGCGCCGGCGGAACGGGTCCGATTCCGCACCGTGAAAGACCCGCTCCCGCTGAAATTCTTCGCGCCGGACGATCGCCCGTCGTTCGCCGCTCGGCTCATCGCATATCCCGGCGGCCGAATCCTGCGGCGCGACGAGATCGCGTCGTGCCGGTGTACCGTCTACCGTCTGATCAAAAATTCCCGCGGCATCGGCCGCGCGCCGTGCGGCACGCCGTTCGGCTCGGGCGTCGAACTCCCTCTTTCGACCGTTTCGGACGCCGCGTCGGCCTCGCCGCCGTGGCGGCGCGACGCGATCGGCGGGAATTTCCGATGGACCCCCGACGCGCCGCTCGGCGACATATGCGGCGGGCCCGGATTCTACGACGTCGTCTTTACCGTTAAAGTCCAATGCGGCGGGTCGATCCGATTCACCTTCTCGATCCCCCTCCGGCCGCGGGTGCGGAGCCGCACGGGCGATATATGCCCACGGTTAGCTTAGCCGGCCGGTAGCGCCCGGCTCGTTGGCCGGGCTTAGTTCTAAGCTCGTACGGTGTTTCCGACGCTTGACAACGCCCCGCCCCCTTCAGGCCTGCCCGGAATTTGCCGTCACGCTTTTTGGTTCTTTTGGTTCTTATTGAAAGGATAGACACATGGATATTTTCAGCAAATTCGACAGCCGCGAAGCGCTGCTCCGCGCGGTCGACGAGGCGGTCGTTTCGGAGACGGCCGACGGGTCCGAAGGGCCGGAACGGTTCTACCTGAAAAACGACGCCGCCGCCGAAACCGACGAACTGCGCGCGCGGATCGAATCGGAACAGGAAGAGACCCGGCAGCTGCGCCAGCGGCTGGCCGACGCCGAGTCGCGTATCGATCGGCTAACGAAAGAAAACGCTCGGCTCGCCGCGACGAACGAAGAGTTCTCGAACTACAACCCCGAAAAACAACGGGACGAAATCAACCGGCTCCTGGAAGAAGTCGGCCGCCTGAAAGCCGACAATAACGGTCTGAACGAGCAGATCGCCCCGCTCAACGCGCTGATCGCCGATTATAAACGGAAAGAGGACCTGCGTACCATCGATCAGGCGCTGATCGACGAGGCCGCCCGGCTCGGCGTTCGCCCGGAAGCGATGCGCGACGTCATGTTCCGCCGATCGATGCTCACCGTCAGCGACCTGGGGACCGTCCAGACCAAAGAAGACGGCGTCGGCGTCGCCGAGTTCATGAAAGCCGAATACGACGCTTCGCCCCTCTGGCATCCGCAGTCGCAAGGCGGCGGCAGCGCGCCGGGCGACTCGGCCCGCGCCGATTCCGGCGAACTCTACCGCGAAGCCGTTCGAAAAAAAGATTTCGAAGGAATGATCGCCAACGCCCCCGAATTCAAAGGACTCACCCTCAGGTCCGAAACCGGCGGCCGACCGGGAGTTTAAGCGTCGGTCGGGCGCGTATTTCTCTTTTTTAACCTGTCTATTGGAAAGGAACAATCTGTATGTCCGGAATCGCAACTTGGGGACTCGACAACACGGCCCGCGACCTAACGGGGATCCTTTCGACCCTCGTTCAGGATCAGCCGATGTTTCTGAAACGATTTCCGCTCAAGGCGCCCGCAGCGAGCGTGAAACACGAATGGCTCGAAGACGTGCTCAAACCGCGGTCGGCGTCGTTCACCGACTACGCCGCCGCCGAAGGGAAGTTCACCGTCGCCGACGCCGCCGGCTGGGCGCCGGGCGATATCCTCCGCGTCAAAGGGGACCCCGCCCTCTTTCGGGTCGAGTCGGTAACGCCGACGTCGATCGCCGTCTCGCTCCTGGCGCCGAACGGGTCGGCCGTCGCCGCGCTGACCGATCTGACCGCGACGAGCGGCACGCTCATCTACGACCATCGGCCGGTGCCGCAAGGGTCGAATTCGGGCGAATCCCTCTTCTCGCAGTCGGGAACCGAATACAACTATACCGAAATCATCCGCGGCGACGTCGAAATCACCAACACCGCCCTGGCGGTCAAGACGTACGGCAACGAAAACGCCATGCCGTACCAGCTCCGGCGCGCCATGCTCACCATTATGCGTCAGGCGAACAACATCTGTCTGTTCGGACATCGCGGCTCGTCGTCGCCGTCGGCGCTCGCGCCCGGCCGCGCGGGCGGCCTCTACTTCTTCGGGACCCAGCCCGGTTCGCTGTCGGTCAACGCGCTCGGCGCGCCCCTGTCGCTGAAACTGATCAACGACGCGGCGCAGAACGTCCTCGACGCGGGCGGAAACCCCGACACGGTCCTCTGCGGGCCGGGTCAGGCGCGGGTGATCTCGCAGCTGATGCGCGGCCAGATCAATCTCACGCCGGGCGACACGCGGCGCGGGTCGTTCGCCAACATGATCGTTTCCGAATCGACGGGGCAAGTGATGGACGTCTTCATCGAACCGAACCTCTCGTCCCTCGATTCCGATCTCTGGGTGCTCGATTCCAGCTCGCTCGGCATGGTCTATCTGCGCGACCGCCAGCTGCACAGCGAACCGGCGACCGCTCCGGGCTACGACGGCCAGAAATGGACGATCCTCGGCGAGTTCACGTTCGAGTTCAAAAACGCCAAACAGAAAATCTGCCGCGTTCGCGGTCTCCAGGATTCCGCCGCCGCCCTCGTCTGAGCCGCGAGCCGCGGCGGGCGATATATTCCCGACGTTAGCTTAGCTAGCCGGAAGCGCCCCGCTCGTTGGCCGGGCTTGGTTCGGAGCCTGTACGATGTTTCACGACTACAGAACATCGCCCGACTCGTATACCCCCGTCAGAAGCGGGGGTGAGACCGCCCCCCGAGCGCCGACTTTCACGCCGAGCCCCCTTCCCGCCCCGTGCCCCGCGCGTATACTCCCAACCCGAAAACGAAAGGTGAAACATGAAAATACTCAACGAAATCGCCGGATCGACCGAAAACCGGATCGTCTACGAAGACGAAGGAAAAATCGCCGTTCTGCGCCGCCCGAGCCGCGTTTCGCTCGACGAAATGCGCGCCGAACTCGCCGCGCGCGGCGAGACGGCGGAAGAGCGGTCGGCTCCCGCCCCGCCCGCGGAAGAGCGGGCGGCGCAATCCGTTCCGGAATCGGACGCCGAACCGAGCCGCGACACGCCGGACGCCGCCGGCGCGCGGCCCGATCTCCGCTCCCGCGCCAAACCGCATAAAGGCGCGGCGCGCGCCGGGAGCGGCCGCTCATGACGCGCTCCGCATTTCGACCCGACGAACCGCCCGCCCTTTCCGTCTCGACCGACCGCGCCGAAGCGTATTTCGCGCGCCGCCTCTATCCGGACGCGTGGCTCGCGTCGTCCGCCGCCGACCGCCGCAAGGCGCTCGACGGCGCGGCGTCCCTCCTCGCGGTGGCGTTTTGCTGGGACGCCGACGCGTTTCCCGGCGGCGTATGGCGCGGCGAAATCGCCGACCTCGTCTGCGAAGAGGCCCTCTGGCTCCTCGAACGGCGCGGCGCGCCGTCCCCCGCCGCGCTCGGCGTGAAACGCGCTTCGGCCGGGCCGCTCGCCGTCACGTTCGACTCCGCGGCCGCGCCGGGCCCCGTCGCCGGTCTGATCGCCCCGTCGGTCGCCGAACTGGCCGCCGCGTGGAGCCGGCCCGCCGCCGCGGGCGGCCGAATCGCGTCGACCCCGCTCGGCTGACCCTTTTCGACGCCTCCCCCTTTTCGAAAGGTCTCTCGTATGAAATTTCTCCCGTTCGCCGGTACGCGCGGCGTCGCCAATACCCTGATCGGTCTTTTCGGCTCGGAAGCCGTCTTCGAGTTCCGGCGCGAACGGATCTGGCACGCCGACGACGATTCCGTTCAGGAGGACGACGCGCGGCAGATTCTGCCGGTTCTCGTCGTCGGCCGCCGCGAAACCGTCACCGACGACCCGAACTGCGAGTCGCGCGCCGAACTGGACCTCCTCGTCCCCGCGGCGAACCTGCGCCATCGAATCGTCCCGCGCGCGACGCGCGTCCTGTTCGAACGGCGCGTCTGGTCCGTCGCCGACGCGCGGGCTCACTACGACGGCGGCCGCGTCCACACCTGGGAACTCCGCCTAACGGAAATCTAGCCGGTCCCGAGCCGGGACAGGGCGATATATGCCCGTCGATGTTTCAGCTGGCCGATAGCGCCCCACGCCCGGCTCCTGCGACCGCCCGAAGGGCCGGGAGCCTTTACATCGCCCGTGCGGCTTCGCACCCCGTGCGGCTTCGCACCCCGTGCGGCTTCGCACCCAACCCGGGCTCCCGAAGGCCCGGCGGGGTCTTAAAATTCGCATTGAGGAATCGTATCCGTGTTTAATCCCGATCATCTTCTGAAACTTCTGAAAGAGCGGCTGACCGAACCCGAACCGGTCGGCGCGCCGCCGCGCGCGGTCAATTTGGGGAACGGGCCGTTCCCGCGCGGCGGGAAACCGATTCGGTACGACGTCGCCGCCGCGCCGGGCGGCGAACTCCCGTTTACCGAAACCGCCGAACGGCGCGTCTGGCACGCGACGGTCACCGTGACGGCGGCGCCGGGCACGGGCCTGGCGCGCCTGTACGACGCCGCGCGGCGCGCGGCGAGTCTCTATACGCCGTTCGATCCGCGGCGGGGCGCGTTTCGCGCCGGCGGCGCGCGGTTCTACGTGACCGCCGCCGCGATCGACGCGCCGCGGGTCGAGTCGGGCGAACCGCGCGCGGCGGTGCGCCTGACGCTCGTCGCCGAATCGCCGCGCGGCGGCGGGCCGGAATCGTAAACAACAATCCCGAAAACGACTGAAAAGAGGAATACGCATGACCGCCTATATCGGAAACCTGGGACTTCTCCGCGTTCGCTTCTACGAGACGTATAGCGGCGGGTCGAACGGGACGTTCGTCAACGACCTGAACTATACGGCCGCCGCGGCGTACGCGGGGATGGAAGCCCAAACCTTCGACTGCACCGGCAAGACGCTGCCGGGCGTGAGCGACGCCGAAATCTGGTCGATTCAGACCGACAACCCGAACGAGACGATCGGACGCGCGTACGTCGGCAAACCGCCGAAACCGAGCGCGTTCGAGATCACCGTGCCGAGCGACGCGGCGGGGAGAGCCGAATCGTTCTTCGAGGCCGCCGCAGGGCTGGGGAAGATGTACGCGGTCGTCTTCGAGTACGACGATCCGACCCAGCCGAAAATCTTTCACATCATCGTCAAGCAGTGCCGCGTCGCGGGATACGCGACCCGCGGAGGCTCGAACGACGGCGCCTCGCTGGTGACCGTCCGGCTCCAGCCGTTCGGCGGGAATTTCGCCGTCGTCTACGACGAGACCGACCGGTGAAAAGATCAACGAAACACGTAACGGAAAGGAAACGACGGCCATGCCGGACTTCGACCTGAACACTTTTTTCGAAAGCGACGCCGCCGCCGAAGCGGTGCCGGCCGAGCTGGGAGGATACACGTTCTATCTCCGGCCGCTCGACGGACTCGAAATCGAGGAGTACGCGACTCTGACCGGTCCCGCCGACCGAGCGGTTCGGCTGCTGTCGCTCGGGCTGCTCGACGGGCCGGCGGGCGAACCGGTCGCGCCGGAAGCGGCGCGGCGGCTCGTCGCGCGTCATCATCCCCTGGCGTTGGAACTGGCGCGGCGGATCCTCGATCTGACCGAGGCGGTCTGGGACGAGGAGGCGGCGCGATGGACGGAAGCTAAAAAAAACTCGCCCGAAACCCCTATCTCCGGCTCCGGCGCGGCTACTGCCGAAGGTACCGGCTCGATCCGATGACCGCGGTGATCCCGAAATCGGAACTGATCGCCGAGGCGGCGTATCGCGATGAAGCCGAACGCGAAAGGGAATCCGCGCCGCCGCTCCCGTCGCCGGAACGATTCTTCGACGACCTGAAACGACTGGTTCCCAAAGGAACGTGATATGGACGATTTGAAAACGCGAATTCCGCGGATCTGTCCCCCGGTCGCGATACGCGGCGCCGCGCCGTTTCGGCGGCGGGCCGGCCGGGATTCCGCTTTCCATATACGGTTCGGGCGGCGGCCGCCGACGGTTCCGCGCCGGGAAGATGACCCCGCCGTCCGCGAACCGGAAACTTCCGGGAAGGCGCGCCCCGCCTTCCCGCGGACGGGCGGATTCCGCTCCGCCGGCACGCGGGCGGAGCGCGGGGTCGCATCCTCTCGAATCAAGCGGCCGGCGGGAGCGGCCGGTCCCGCCAAAAACGCGCCCGGTCCGGCCGGGCGCGGCAGCCCTGCGGCGGGATCCGAAACGGTTCGCCGGGCCGATACACGCCGAATGACCGGCGGTCTGGAGACGCGGATTCCGCGGATCTCTCCCCCGGTCGCAATACGCGGCGCCGCGCCGTCCCGGCGGCTGAACACGGATTCCTCTTTTTCTCCGTCCGTACGGTCGGAGAGGTCCGGAATTTCGCAGACGGTTCGGAACGGATCCTCACCGGAATCTCCGCCCTTGAGCGGAGGCGCCGCGGCCGCGGACGGCGCGGCCGACGAAACGCGGTTCCGAAATCCGCCCTATGCGCGGAATGCCGTCGGTTACTCCGCCGGGGCCGGTTCGGCCCATGCGCCGAGACCGGTTCGGGATCGGAACGCGCCGTCCGGTATTACGGCCGGCGCCGGCGGCCGGCCGGCCTTCTCTCACGACGACGGGCCGGACCGCGAGACGCTGCGGGAATTGCGGCGGATCGCCTCGCTCCTGAACGAGATCAAACCGATCCTGCGCGAAGACCGCCGTCTGGAACTCGAATAAACCCGTCCGCGAGCCCCGGCGTCCGGGAGCCCCGGCGTCCGCGAGCCGCGGCGGGCGATATATGCCCGTCGTTATCTCAGTTAGCCGGAAGCGGCAGGAAGTTCCTGCACCCGTGTACTCCCGTCGTTATCTTAGCTAGCCGGAAGCGAGCCGTTGAGATCGGCGCTTGGGGTTGGTCTTCTCCCCCGCTTCTGAGTGGGGGTTTAAATAGAATGTGCGGCCCAGCTTGCCGTGGGCGGGCGGGTCCCTCCCCCAGTTGTAGACTGGGGGGGTTCCCTTCCCGCCGGTCGCGGTCCCGCGCTGTTTACAACTTCTCCGTCCCACGCTCCGCCACTGCGACCGCCCGTAGGGCCGGGAGCCTTTTATCGCCCGTGCGGCTTCGCACCCCGTGCGGCTTCGCACCCAGACCGGGTTTCCGGTTTAGAAATAGGAAAGGAGAATCGGCATGTTTGACGCCGTCTTAGGAGAACTCGCACAAAACAAGGAGTGGGGTCTGATCATTCTGTTGGTCGTTGTTCTGCTCATCGGCGCAAAATCGGTCCTCGGTACAGTTGCGCGTTCGCTTCATGAACGGGACCGAGTCAACGGAGAGCGGGAAGAGCGTCTGATCCGTGTGATGATCGGGTTCGGCGAATCGATTCCGAAACTGGCAAACGCGATCGACGATT
>CADBQY010000150.1 GCA_902796885.1 uncultured Planctomycetota bacterium | reverse complement strand
TGGCGGTTTTCCCGGTCTTTCGATGAACGATCAGGACGGCACGGTTCTTCAGGAAGCGGATCCGGCATATGCAGAGGCGGAGCCGGTCGAAGGAAAGATGGCCGAGCAGTTCGCTCCGTTTGTGGATTATGAGAGAGAGACTTCGGTGACTCTTGCCGAAACTCGCCGAGGGATTTCGGTGCCGAGAACCGAAGAGATGAACTACGACGGTTTCGACGGTTATCTGCCTCCCAAGACGCAAAGGGGTGAAGTTTCGAACTCGACCGTTTCGTCCCGCGCGTCGATCGAAACCGCGCCGAGCCCTGATTTTGGGTTTGTCGATGAAATTTGTTTTCAAGAGCCCGAAAAGGTGGCTCTGGCGCCACGGACTCCAAAATCCCGCGCGACAATATCGACCAGGACTTCACCGAAAGCCTCTCCCCTGACGAATACACAGGCTGTACCTTTACAGAACGCTCCGGCACCGCAACCGGCGACGCCTGGGACGGCACGGCGATTTTCGAGCGACGAGAAGTTACGAATGGCTGAAAAAGCCGGTGCGAAGATCACCTATCTGACTTCGGAGGAATACGATACCGAGATTGCAACTCGAGCCGGTCGTATGGTTCAACAAGCCGAGGAGGAAATTTCGAATAGTAACTTGCAGGAAGACGAAAAGCAAGCGCTTATTCAAAAGATTCTGGGACTCTGATCCCAAGGGAGCCCCCCCTATCCCCTTTTGACAGGAGGGGATATAATCCTTAGTATGGGAGAGGGTTTTGCCGAATAGGTGTGCTTTTTCCGGCGTGAAATTTGGCCGCGGCTCGGCAGAACGAAGGACTCGACAGAGTCCTTTTCCTTTTTTATAGCGCGATTTCTACCCGCTTAACCGGAGGTTTTAAATGATTCCGATAATTTCAAACCGGGAACTTGCTCCGAATATTTATGAAATGGTTGTCGAAAACAAGATGTTGGCTCGGAGAGCTCGTCCGGGACAGTTTCTCATCGTGATGCCCGATGACCGCGGTGAACGGATTCCGCTGACCATTGCCGATTATGACGTTGAGGCAGGTACGGTCACGATGGTGATCATGGCGATTGGAACGTCAACGCGGAAGTTGGTGAGACTCGGTGTGGGCGATTCGCTTTACGCAATGCTCGGCCCTCTGGGAAATGCCAGTGAAATTGAAAATTACGGAACGGTGATTATGGTCGCCGGCGGAGTAGGCGCCGCTCCGATCTATCCCATTGCCCGCGCTTTTTTCGAGGCCGGGAACCGGGTGATCACGATTCAGGGGTCGCGTAACAAAGACCTTCTTTTTTGGGTTGATAAACTCGCTTCGGTGAGTAGCGAACATATTGTGACGACCGACGACGGTTCGTTCGGCCGAAAGGCTTTGGTGACCGAACCACTTCGCGAGTTTCTTGAAAAGGAAACGGTCGGTTGCGTTTATTCGATCGGTCCGGCGATCATGATGAAGTTCTGCGCCGAGACGGTTCGCCCGTTCGGTGTTCATACGATCGCCAGTCTGAACTCGATTATGATCGACGGAACCGGAATGTGTGGCGGATGCCGCGTTCGGGTCGGCGGGGAGACGAAATTCACCTGTGTCGATGGGCCCGAATTTGACGCGTTGGCGATCGACTGGTCAATCGCCATGGCTCGGCAGAAGTCGTTCTGCGCGGCCGAAAAATGTTCCCTCGATCGGTATGTCGAATTAAACGGTGTTGAAAAATAACCGTTTGTCGGACACTCTGTTTTAAAACAAGCAGTTTCAATACGTTAGGAATATAAAAGATGTCCAATCAGTCCCCTTCCGATGGTTCGACCGGTCGGGTCGGCCGAACGCCGATGCCTGAACAGGACCCAAAAGTTCGGGCCCACAATTTCAAAGAGGTTCCACTTGGTTTTACACCCGAAATGGCGATGCGGGAGGCCGGACGTTGCCTTCACTGCAAAAAGCCTTTGTGTCGCGAAGGGTGTCCGGTCGGGGTTCCGATTCCCGAGTTCCTCGCGTTAGTTGCTAAAGGGGACTTCGTTGCGGCTGCCGAAAAGGTTAAGGAAACGAACGCTCTTCCCGCCGTTTGCGGGCGTGTCTGTCCTCAGGAAAATCAGTGTGAGGGGCGTTGCCTTTTGGGG
This sequence comes from uncultured Planctomycetota bacterium, assembly GCA_902796885.1. Taxonomy (GTDB): domain Bacteria; phylum Planctomycetota; class Planctomycetia; order Pirellulales; family Thermoguttaceae; genus RUG695. The sequence goes on along the minus strand of CADBQY010000150.1, from coordinate 10,243 downwards.
AAGAAATTTGAACCGGTCGCCATCGGCCGTTGCGAACGGTTTGTGGCCGATTACCAACGGGATAACGGTCAGGTCTCGGTTCCGAAAAAAGCCGCGCCGACCGGACAGAAAGTCGCCGTGGTTGGTGCCGGACCTTCGGGATTGACGGTTGCCGGCGATATGATTCTTGCAGGTTATGAAGTGACCCTCTTTGACGCGCTCCATAAACCGGGCGGTGTTCTGATGTATGGGATTCCCGAATTTCGGCTTCCCAAAGCGATTGTTGAAGCCGAAATTTCCTCACTCGAAAAGCTCGGCGTTGAAATCCGGTGTAATTCCCTCGTCGGGAAGACGATCACCGTTGACGAGTTGATGCGCGACGAGGGATTCGACGCCGTCTTTGTAGGCGTCGGCGCCGGACTTCCGACATTTTTGGGAATCCCCGGCGAGGATCTCGGGAATGTCTGTTCTGCGAACGAGTACCTGACCCGGTCAAACCTGATGAAGGGGTATCGTTTTCCGGAGTATGACACACCGGTGATTCACGGTCGAAAAGTGTGCGTGGTCGGCGGCGGGAATGTGGCGATGGACGCCGCGCGTAGCGCGTTGCGCCTGGGAGCCGAGTCGGTGAAGATCGTTTATCGCCGGAGCGAAACGGAACTTCCCGCCCGTGCCGAAGAGGTTCATCACGCCAAAGAAGAGGGCGTTGAGTTCCTTTTCCTGACTAATCCGATTGAGCTGTTGGGGGATGAACGCGGACAGGTTCATGCTATGCGCGTCCAGAAAATGGAACTCGGCGAACCCGACGCCTCCGGGCGTCGGCGCCCGATTCCGATTCCCGGGTCTGAGGAGGAATTTGATACCGATCTGGTGGTGATTGCCGCCGGTTCGCGCGCCAATCCCGTGTTGACCCACTATACCGAAAATCTCGACCTTTCAAAGAAAGGGTATATCGTCGCCACCGAGAGCGGTCGGACGAGTAAACCGGGCGTTTGGGCCGGCGGAGATATCGTGACCGGCGCGGCAACAGTGATTTTGGCCATGGGTGCGGGGCGAACCGCCTCGAAGGATATGGACGCCTGGCTGAAATCCGGAAAGAAAGGATGGATCTGAATCTGACGTTTGAGTCTTTTTGTTTTTCGCCGCGCGTTCGGTTCAAGCGGCAAAGAGCAAGATATCCATATAGCGCGGTTCAATATCGAGCCGCGTGTCATTTCCAAGTTTTGGTGAAAGGAGTTTTGCGATGATTATTGGCGTCCCGAAAGAAGTGAAGAACCAGGAATTCCGAGTCGCGGCTACCCCCGCTGGTGTTTTTGAACTCACCAAAAAAGGTCATTCCGTTCTTGTGGAAAAAACCGCCGGCGCGGCTAGCGGCTTCAGCGATGAAGCCTATGTCAATGCGGGCGCACTTCTGGCCGGCGACTCCAAAGAGATTTTTGATCGCGCCGATATCATCGTCAAGGTTAAGGAGCCGATGCCTAGCGAGTATCCGCTGATACGGAAAGATCAGGTTCTCTTTACCTACTTTCATTTCGCCTCAGATCTCGAACTGACGAAAGCGATGATGGCGTCCGGCGCGGTGTGTGTGGCCTATGAGACGGTTCAGAAAGCTGACCGCTCGCTTCCCCTTTTGGAACCGATGTCCGAAGTGGCCGGCCGTTCTTCGATTCAGCTGGGAGTGGCATTTCTCGAAAAGTCATCCGGAGGGAAAGGTCTTCTCCTCGGCGGTGTTCCGGGTGTTCTTCCGGGGAAAGTCCTCGTTTTGGGTGGGGGCGTTGTCGGTTTGAACGCCGCGAAAATCGCCGCCGGGTTCGGAGCGGACGTCGTGGTTAGCGATATTTCGATTCCTCGTCTTCGTCAGCTCAACTCAATTCTTCCGCCGAACGTCAAAACGCTCTACGCCTCGGAATATAACATTCGCGCGGAACTTCCCGACGTCGATTTGGTGATCGGCGCGGTTCTGATCCCGGGCGGAAAGACTCCGCATCTGATCACGCGCGATATGCTCAGTCTGATGGAACCGGGTACGGTTCTGGTCGACGTCGCGATTGACCAGGGGGGGTGCTTTGAGTCTTCCCGACCGACATCGCACGACGCTCCGATTTTCGCCGAGCAGGGAATTCTTCACTATTGCGTGACGAATATTCCCGGCGTATTCCCTCGCACTTCGACACAGGCGCTCACCAACGCAACGCTTCCCTATTTGGCCGCGTTGGCCGATAAGGGGTGGGAGAAGGCGTGCGACGACGATTCCGCGCTGAAAGCCGGTCTGAATATGGTTGGCGGCAAGATCGTCCATCCCGCCGTCGCGGACGCCTGGAATCTTTAAAAGGTCGAGACTGTGTGACGAATCCGCCGTGCCCGATGACGGCGGATTCGATTCGGAACGGGGAGATTGAAGATGTTGCGTATTGGAGTCATTACCGATATTCAGTATGCCGATGCCGATCCGATTGGAAAACGGAATTACCGCGGAGGGATCGCCAAGTTTCTGGAAGCCGTGGGTGCGCTGGAGGAGGCGGGCGTCGACGCGATTTTTAATCTCGGCGATTCGTTCGATCATGACTGGGAAAGTCTGACCGCCGTTTCGGAACTTTTCCAATCGATCCGGCTTCCCTTCTACAATCTTCTCGGGAATCACGACTACTCAATACCGAACGAAAAGAAAGGCGAGATTTGCCGTTATCTCCTTATGCCGAACGAGGAAGGGTATTATTCGTTCACTCTCACCGATCCGGAAAACGGCGCCGAGTGGTTTTTTATTTTCCTCAACGGGAATGAAATCAGCCTTTATGCCGCACGGAATGAACAGGAGCGGGATGTCGCGCAGAAAGTCCGCGAAAAGTATCCTCTTGAAGACGGAACCCTTTCGCGCGACTGGAACGGCGCGATGAGTCCGACCCAGCTCGCCTGGCTTGATCAACAACTACGCGCCGCCGAGTCTAAGGGACAGCGCGTGATTGTCTGCAATCATTTCCCTCTCTTTTGCCAAGGAGGCCCTTACTCGGTGGCCGATTCCGTGCCTCTGGCGAAAATCCTTCCCGTTTATTTCGGAAAGCTTGGCTTTTCTCTCTGGAACTCGGACGAACTCCTCGAAGTTCTTGACCGATACCCCAATTTGATTAAAGGGTATTGGGCCGGCCATCTCCACGAGGGTTCCTACGGTGAGCGGGCAGGAGTACCGCATGTGACGTTCCGCGGGATTGTGGAGTCAGAGCCGAACGCCTGGGCGGTGATGGAAATACAGGGGGACGGAGTGACCGCGCATTTCTGACGGTGCGGCGAAGTTTGCGCTGTTTATCTTAAAAAAGGGGCATAAGCCCCTTTTTTTCCAAGAGCGGTAGCGTCTTTTCACTCGTCTTTTTCAAGAAAACCGAGGAGCCGTCTTGAACGGCCGGGCGTCTGGAGTTTTTTGACCGCTTTCGCTTCGATTTGGCGAACCCGTTCGCGAGTGACTTCAAAGATGCGACCGACCTCTTCAAGCGTGTAAACGTATCCGTTGACGAGACCGTATCGGAGTCGGATAATTTCGCGTTCTCGCGGAGTGAGCGTTTGAAGGATCTTTTCAAGTTCGCTACGGAGCATCTCGTTCGCAACGCTTTTTTCGGGTTTTTCGAAACTGTCGTCAGCAACGAAATCACCAAAGCTGCTCTCGTCGCTTTCGCCGATCGGATGTTCGAGACTGATCGGAACCGAGCCCATTTCAAAAATACGACGGACTTCGTCTTCGTTAATGCCGGAAAGTTCGGATATCTCTTCAATCGAAGGTTCCACCCCCATTTTTTGGAAGTAGTTCTTCTGGATATTCCGAAGACGCGTTAAGACGTCGATCATATGGACGGGAATACGGATTGTCCGTCCTTGGTCGGCAATTGCGCGGGTGATCGCCTGGCGGATCCACCATGTTGCGTAGGTCGAGAATTTAAATCCCTGCTGATATTCAAACTTGTCGACGGCACGCATTAGCCCCGTATTTCCCTCTTGAACCAGATCGAGGAAACTCATTCCGCGGTTACGATATTTTTTGGCAATCGAAACGACCAGACGGAGATTACAGCGTGAAAGTTTGGCTTTAGCCTGCTCGTATTCGTTAAGCGCGTTGTTGATTCGTTCGATCCTTCGGCGCAGACGGGCATGCGGTTCAATGATCATTTCGCGCAACTGGCGGAGTTCACGGCGGAGTTCTCGACTGCGGTTCTGCGAGACCGGCCCGTGAATCCGGTCATTCAGGATTTGTTTGATTTCGGTGATTCGCTGAGATGCTCTAATCATATTCTGACGCAGAAGGTTAATACGGCGCGTCCGAAGACTCAGCTCTTCGATTAAGATGACTCCGCGGCGCGTGTGGGTTTTGATGTCGGTCAGAAGCTCTTTGAGCTGTTTGGCCCGCGTACGGCTCGGACGTTCGGTGCAGAGGTGCTTGACGCCGCTGTACCGGTCCGAAATGTGATGTCCGATCGCATAGAGGGTGGAAAGGTTGGTAGGCATCCGCTTTAAGATGATCTCTTTCGATATTTCCTGAGAGATCGATTTTTTGATATTGCGGTCAAACGCGAGTTTTTCCGTTTGGACGTCCGTCAGATTCTGAGTGGCGGCGATGATTGCGTAAGGAGCCGAAAGGACTTCGCGACGATAACGGCGGCGGGCGGACTCGATTCGCTTTGAAAGAATTACTTCTTCTTCACGCGTGAGGAGGGGAATGTCGGCCATCTGAGAAAGGTAGATACGGACAGGGTCACTGTTCCAACGCTGAACCTCACCGGAAAGAGAGAAGGGAATCGAGTAGGAAGCGCCGGATGTTTCGACGTTTGTTTTTTGCGTGAAGTTGGTTTCGTCGAGAGAGTCGACCCAGTCGAGCATTTCCTCACGAGGCGAGTTTTCGACAATCTCGATTCCTTCATCTTCCAGCGAATGAAGCCAGTCGACATAAATGTTTGGGTCAATCGTATCAAGGGCGGAATTGAGCTGTGCGAAATCATTTTTGGTCAGATATCCACATTGTCTTCCTTTGTTCAAAAGCTGTTCGAGAATACCGGTGGCTTGATCCGTTTTACTCACGTCTGTCTCCTGCGCCTTCCTTGGCACGGTTAAGGGTGGAAAATGGGTGACTGTTTCAGGGGGTTGGGTCGTCAGGAACGTCCTCATCCATGAGTCCGTTTTTTTCCTGTTCCTCCCGACGTTCTTGTTTCGTTTTGAGGAGCTGCTGAAGCTCCAAAAGTTTTTTGTCTTTGCTCTCTTCATCGAGAGTGTCGCCTCGAAGATCGTTGACCCGTGTCGATTTTGTACGATCGATCCGACGGCCCAAAAAGGCATCGAGAATCTGAGTCATCAGGACTTTGCGGTTTGCCTCACTGACAAGTCGCCCGGACAGATCTTTGGCGGCACCTTTTTCGGCGATCAGATCGAGACATGATATCATTTTCGGCGAATCGTAACGCCGAAGAATCATGGCGAACGTGACGGGGTGAACGCCGCGGTTCAGGAGATCGTTTCCCAGAAGGAAAATCTGACGGCTTATCGGCGAGACGAAATCGTCAGCGGTGACGCCGGTCGAAAGTTCCGGAAAGACGTCAGGATATGCCCACCAAAAGGTTAAAAACTCGACTTCAATTGGTTTGGGCATGAGCGAACGGTTTTTCCAGATGTCGTTGGGAAGGGTGCCGAAGCGCGCGGCGAGTATTTCGGGCGTCTCGTCGTCGAATTGAGGAATCGGAACGGTCACCCCTTCGGGAAAGGAAATCTCTTTTGCCTCGGCACCTATTCGTGGGGCACGGTTCGGTTCACGGCGGTGAACGTTGAGTCGCGCGTTAATTTCGCTTTCGGAGAGATGGAATTTTTCGGCAAGGCTCCGGAGAATCATGCCGAGCCGGAGTTGCGCTGGATCGTCCTTGCGGTTTGTCCGCATAGTGGCCAGCGCGATGATCGAAAGGAGCGAATCAAGCGCGCGTGAAGTTTCAATGATATTCGAAGGATCGATTCCCTCTGTCGCTTTTTGGAACGCGTGGTCGAGAGCAGGGACACTATGACTTTCGATTTGATCTTCAAAGGCGTCTTTGCCGTGGGCGAGAAGGAACTCGCACGGATCGCTGTTGTCGGGAAGCGTTAGAATCGACATGTCGACCCCTTGTGCCACGAAGATCTTGAGTACATCATTCGCGCGTTTTTGACCCGCGGCGTCTCCGTCGAGAACCAAGTAAATTTTGTCGGTGAATCGACTGAGAATTTCTACATGCTCACTCCCCAGCGCGGTACCGAGCACCGCGACTGTTTCCTCAAATCCGTATTGATGCGCCATGATGGTGTCGGTATACCCTTCGGTGATGATGGCACGCTTTTTGGCATGGATCCCGTTGCGGGCGAAATTCAGCCCGTAAAACATCTTGGATTTGGCGAATATGGGAGTTATGGGGGAATTGAGGTACTTTGCCGGGCTGTTCAGCGGGGAATTCGGAAGAATTCTGCCCCCGAACGCGACGACCCGGTTGTTAGCGTCGATTATCGGGAAAAGAACACGACCGTGAAAACGGTCATAGAGGGCTGAACGTTCTTCTCTTGTGAGATTCCCCTGGAGACTTGAAAGGGTGAAATTTTGACGAATGTCCAAAACGCCGGCCTTAATCAGGGTGTGTGCGCGAGATCGGGAATTGCCGATCCAATCGAGAAGGAGGTATGTGTTGTACGGAGCATAACCGATCTTAAAGCGCTTTGCGGTCTCTTCGGAAATGCCGCGTTCGGTGATATATCGGCGCGCTTCGGAAGCCTCAGGACTGGTGAGGTAGTACTGATGATACTTTTCCGCAAGCCATGCGAGAGATTTGTAAAGGGTCGATTTGGCGACGTAACCGGATTGTTCGGATCCATTTTCGAAACTGGGAAGGAGACGGTCTGATTCCGGAGTCGACGTTTCGGACGAAGCAGATGGAAATCTTTTAGAGGAATGTAACTTATATTTTGGAAGGGGGATTCCCGCCTTGTCGGCCAAAATTTCGAGAGCCTCTTTGAAGTCGACCCTTTCGATCTGTTCGACAAACGAGAAGATATCTCCCCCTATATTGCAGACCCAGCACCGATACGTTTGGCGATCGGGGTTGACCTGCAGGCTCGGACGGTTGTCGTCGTGCCACGGACAGCGACCGACGTAGACGCGCCCTTTCCGCTGAAGGGATATATTATAGCCGGAAACCAGGTCGACGATGTCGATCGCCTCTCTGATCTTTTCTTTGACTTCAAAAGATGAATTCAAGGTTTTCATCCGTGAAAACGGTCAAACGAATGCGGATAAGCCGACCCAGAAAGCCCCCACGGAAAGCTTCCGAATAGGTGCCGATGGTCGGCGAACCCGCGAGCTGCCTTCCTTGGCGGCCCCAGTGTGCCTAGTGTAAACATTTACGAGAAACGGGTCAATATCAATTTTTCGAGGGAAGGATTGCCCCCCTTTTAAGGAGGCTGGGTATCTCTTTGGAGCCCGGCAGACGGAAGAAAAATAACTCTCAAAACGATTGTCAAGAATCGTTTCGTTGATTATCCACAAAAAAGCGGGAGGCGATAGAAATCCTCCCGCGTAGGTGTTTGAAGACGTAAGGAAAAATCAGGCGATTTTGCGGAGCGTGTTGATTGCTTTGTCGCTCACTCTTGAGGGGGTCGCTTCGGTGAAATGGCCGATAAAACCATTGCCGTCGTAAGAGAGGCATTCGTGAATTTGTCGATATCGTTCCGGATCGACGGCGCCCTCTCGTGCGAGGTCGTCCAGACAGACGGCAAACGCGACCTTACCGGCAAACTGATGTCCCGTGGTTGAAATATCGGCGGCGTAAGGGGAGTCAATGCGCAGAACATTGACTCCCAGTTCAATCAGATCGCCGTAGAAGTCTTCGCAGGAGGTCAGGCAACTGAACCAGACGTGAAGTCCCAGTTCGCGGGCATTTTGAATTTGAAGCGCGTACCTCGGTTTGAGAAGCTTTCGCCAGAGGGAAAGTGTCATCCACTTGATGTTCCAGTCGTCACGAAATTCGATTCCGTGAAATCCTTTGCGGATGAGCATATCGAACATCTTGGTTTCTTGTTCAATGATCGAATCGAACAGATCGAGAAAACGATCCGTTTCAATTAAGGCGTCATCGGTACTTCGGTCTCTTCCGCGAAGAGATCGATAGACGGCGAACCCGCTGAGCGACATTGTGGCAAGTCGATACCGATCTTCACAGACCTTGGCCGCATCGCCGATCTTGGCCAGACGGCGCATAGGCTCTAACTGAGGGCGACGGTATTCTTCGACCATGTCCCAAGTCGTCAGAACCGGGTTGGCCGGTATTGTCAAAAGACCGTCTTCTCCCCGCTCGATGGGATAGCCCCATTCGTTTGTTTTGGAATCGTTGGCTTTAGGAAGCGCAAGGTCGTAGGTTAAAATATCGCTGTTTTTAAGACGACCGCCAGTCACCCAAAACGGAACAGGAGAAGACCCCCGGAACCTGATGGCATGATCAACTAAACCTTTTCTGGTGAGCATGGTTATTTCCCTCCGGTCTTGCGACGCGCTTATTCGTGCCGAACGAATCGCTTGAAGAATTCTTCGTTATTATCGTAGCGAGACAGTTCTTTGACTAACTTTTCCATAGCTTCGACCGGGTTCATCGGGATTAATACGCGGCGAATCATATTGACGGCATGGAGTGTTTCAGGGGGGAGGAGTTTTTCTTCGCGACGGGTTCCCGATTTGGAAATATCGATGGCCGGCCAGACACGACGGTCTGCCAAACGTCGATCGAGAACCAGTTCCATATTTCCCGTTCCCTTAAATTCCTGGAAAATCAATTCATCCATTCGGCTACCGGTATCAATAAGCGCGGTGCCGACAATCGTCAGCGAGCCGCCCCCTTCGTTCATTCGGGCCGATGAGAATATTTTTTTAGGAATATCCATTGCTTTGATGTCGATCCCGCCGCTCATTGTGCGGCCGGTATTTCCGACCCATTTGTTGAACGCGCGGGCCAGACGGGTGATCGAGTCGAGAAGAAGGAAGACGTCTTTCCCCTCTTCGGCAAGGCGTTTGCACCGTTCACAAATAAACTGCGCGATGCGAACGTGACTTTCCAGATTGTTATCAAGACTGCTTGCGACGACTTCCGCGCCGGTGACGGCACGGCGGAAATCGGTTACTTCTTCTGGGCGTTCATCGATCAGAAGGACGATGACGTGGATGTCCGAATAATTGGCGACGACAGCCTGGCTGATCTGCTGAAGAAGAACCGTTTTACCGGAACGCGGGGGGGCCACGATCAACGACCGTTGCCCTTTCCCAAGCGGAGTGAGGAGATCCATCACTCTGGTGGAAATCGGTTCGGCGCCGGTCGAAAGTCTAATCCAACATTCAGGATTGATCGGAACCATCTCATCGAACGGCTTGATCTCAGCGTATTCTTCCGGAGTCAAGCCGTCTATGGTTTTTATTTCCATGAGTCGCGAACCGGGACGTGCGCCGGTTTCGGACTGGCTCGGCTGCGCCATCCCTACGATCATGACACCTTCGCGAAGGTTCATTTTATTGATGAGTTGCCCGGGAACATAGGAATCGGCGGGGAGACGCGCGTAGTTCTCTTTCGGATTGCGGAGGAAACCGTATCCATTCGGGTGGGTTTCGAGAACGCCGTTGACTTCTATGTAGGTTGAGGGATCGGCCGGTTCAAACGGAGGATAATTGTTCTGATTCTGCTGTGAGTTTCGGTAGTTTTGAGAGCGTCTGTTGTTGTGCCGATCGCGATAATTCGTGTTTTGGTGGGGCGTGTCGCGATAAGCGTTCCCCTGAAAGGAACCGCCGCGCGAACCATAACGGCCGTTCTGTCCGCCGCGGTCATCGCGAGAACGATTGTTATTCCAATCCTGATTTCGTCCCTGGTGTCTGTCGTAGTAGGGTGAGTCAGAACGATAGCGATTGTAGATATTTTGACGAGAGCGCGAATTTTGCTGTCTGGGAACCATTAGATGATCCTCCCTCATTCATCACTCGGCATGGCCGAGCTTCTAATTTGGACGTCATAATTTGAAGCGGCAAACGCGATCCGTTCAGGGAAGCGGAAAAGTGCCTGTCCGTTGATTATTATACATTGATGAAGATCGGGCTTCATTTCCATTACAAATCATTACAGAGGTGAAGATTTCATTCTGTCTGTCAAACGGTTTAACCCCGGCCGTAATGGCCATGTTTCGGAAACGGAGTCCCGTCCTTGGAGCGAAACATCAATGTTTCGCATAACTGAAACGTTTTTTT
>CADBQY010000149.1 GCA_902796885.1 uncultured Planctomycetota bacterium | reverse complement strand
CAGGTCAACCCGACCGCCGACGTCGGCTACGCCCCTATTTCCCGGCTAAACGACTACAATGAAGAAGTGCCGGACGTCCGGCTCCCCGAAGGCGTGATCGCCGTTTCGCGGGAACTGACAAGATAACGCAAAGGTTGGAAAAATGAAATTCATTCCGCGCCGAACCGGTATGACGCTGATGGAGATCATGATGTCGGTCATGATCCTGGGGCTCGGTCTGCTCGGAATTCTTTCGGTCATTCCGTTCATCGAGTTCCATTCGGCGCGCGTAATCGAAAGCGATTTCACCGCCGCCGCGGGAACGAACGCCTTCGCCGTCATCCGAAGCAACCAGTGGGAAAAGCCCGCCAATTGGCAGCAGTATATCGACCCGGCGACGCTGACCGACAACATGGTGGTCGACAACTTCATCTTTCCCCGTTTTTTCGACATTTTCGGTGAACATGGAACCGACGCGGCGGGTCTGCCGAATTGGAATATCGAACTGGGTCTCGACAGTTGGAACGCCGACCTTTACGGTCCGGACATCATTCCGCACGTCTACCCCGCCTGGGGATACGGTCGGTTCGACTCGACCGGCGCGTTGATCCGCCCCGCCGCCCGCGCGCTGGACGTCTGCCGCGGCCGCGACGACCTGGTGGTCGAACGGGACGAAAACTCCCCGGCCCGGCCGCGGCTCCTTCTCGACGAAACCGGGGACACAAACTCTCCCGAGTTCACCGGCGCTTATTCATGGGCGGCGATGATGTCGCCGATCGCCTCCGACCCGGCACAGTCCTATCGGGAATTCACCTTCCCCGGAAACCGCCGCGTCGTCGACAACGGAATCCCGCGCGCCGAAGTCGCCATGAAAGTCGACGTGATGGTCTTTCGAGGGCGCGATCCGATGGGGGACTACGACTGGCTCTGCGCGCCGATGACCGCGGTCAGCGGGACCGGCTACCTGGGGGGATTGGTTGAGATTTCCTGCCGCGTACCGACCGAGTTTGAAAAATCACTCGGTTCGAGCACCCACATTCTGCTGATCGGCCCGAGCGACGCCTCGGCGGCCAACGCCGAAGCGCCCTTCTTTTCGGCGTGGTACAAAATTTCCAATTACAGCCGCGACGGCAACGTTTTTGCCCTGACCCTCAGCGGTCCCTCCCTTCCCGCCTGCTGGCTGGAAGGGGCGACGTACGACCGGTCCGCCGACGTGCGCGCGGTTCTCTTCCGGAACCTGCGCGGCGTCTTTACACGAATAATCCCGATTTCCGAATCGGAATGATTTGAAATATAAGAGATGCGGAGGAAACGATGAAACACGTATTGCCGAACAAGGAGCGCGGGGTCGTGATGATCCTGATCCTGGTCTTTCTGACCATGTTCGCCATCATGATTTCGGCGTTCCTGTTTATGACGTCAAGCATGTCCGACTCGGCAGCCAACGCCCTGGCTCAATACGAAAAGGGGGAAGCCGCCGTCCAGCGGCGGGATTCGGATATTGACAGCGCCATCCGCACGCTCGTGGTCGGAACGAACAACGAATCCTCGCCGATCGGTCCGTTTGGAATTCTCGAAAATCTCTACGGCGACCGGACGACGATGGAGGGGTTCGACGACCTTGCCGCTCAGTCGTTCAACCTCTACGCCGAATACGACGGCACGGCTCCGACCAAGGCGATCGTCGAAATCGACCTGACCCACCGGGCCGAAGATTACGCCGTCCGGCTCCAAGACTATTACGAAAACCGGATCGACCGGCTGATGAACCCGTCGGGAAGCCAGCCGCGTGACGACGCGCTTCTGAATCGGCTCCAGAAAGCTCATGACGACCTCCAGAGTCTCCGCCCGGCGCAACTGCGCGACATCGTCGGTAGCCGTCTGCTCGATTCCGGCTCGACGCTCAGTTTCGGTTCGCTCCAATGGACCGAAAACCCCGGCTACGAGGGGAACGTCGCCGCCATGCAATACATTGACATGTGCCGTTCGTTCAACGATTTCGTCAGCGGCACCAGCGCGCTGATTATCAAAAAAGAGATCGTCGACGACAACGACGCGGATATTCACATTCTCCGGCTCGAAGTCGCCCTCACCGAAGAACTGAAAAGCTTTCTCGCCCTCTGGCCGCGCGACAACGGTTCCGATCCCTGGCCGATCAATCTCTTTGCCGATCCGCTGGTCTTCAACCTGACCGCCAACGTCCGTCTAAACCCTCCCGCTTTCAGCGGAACCGGCGCGGGCGACTTTTCGCCCGACGCGCTGGAAGACGGACAACTCACCGCGGACGCCGCGAAGAACGCGTTCTTCCCCGAAGAGGACGCCGAACCTTCCCCCGAACCGCTCCGCCTGCCGTTCGCTTTCTGGGGAAACGCCGCGGCGCCCGACCTGACCCCGCACCGCGACCTGGACGGAAGAACGAGCTTCCAGACCTTCTGGCGGCATCTGGCCGACCGCGGCTATCGCGTCTACACGCCGATCTCAAAAGACGCCCTCTACCCCGACTACAGCGGCGCGGAGTGGCTCTTTGCGGGCGACGCGCAGGTGACCCCGCACGACCCGGTCCGGATGAATCCCGGCTATACAGCGGTCGATCAGAAGAACCTCTTCCTGTCGGGGGAAAAGAAAGACGACGACGGAATAAAACCGCTCCCCTCGTTCGTCCGTCCCGAGACGCTTAAATCGCTCCGAACCCTTCTGGCGGCGGTAAGCGACGAAGACGAAAGCGCTTTGCGAGGCGCCGGCGCCCTTCTGCGCAAGGCAACCCCCCGCCCCTTACGGATCGACCATTGGAACTGGACCGGAAGCAACGAGAAGCTCCTCGCCTCTCCGTTCGGACAGATGACCGAAGTTCCCGAAACGGTCAAGACGACGGCTCTCGCCGAACTCGACGCTCTGATCGCCGCCGAAAATGAGAAGAACTGGGACGTCGACAACGACAACGACGGGGTGAAAGACGGAATCTGGATCCCTTCGGGCCAACCGATCCGCGTCGACGAAAACGGCAAACCGTACGCGACGATGTACTCGTACACCGTCCTCGACCTCGACGGGCGGGTCAACCTGAACACCGCGGGGAACTGGGATCAGCTCCCGTATCCCGGCGGCGACTACTACACCAAACTCGAGCAGCTCGCACTCGGCGAGACAAACCCCTATCCGAATTCCCCCTGGTACTCGTTTGAAAACCTGAAAGACGGAATCGGCTGGTACAACGACGCCGACGACGAACTCGCCGAAACGCCCCGCGGTACCGGACTCGGCCCGGCGGGAATCGATCTGACCGCCGCGCTCAAGGCGATGAAGTTCAATACCGAAACGACCCCCGAAGGAAAAGACACCTACGGCAAGACGGCGGCCAACCTTCTCGGCACACGCTACGCTTCCCCCGCGTTCGGAATTCTCAACGGAACGACTCCCAATCCCGTCCAATCCGCCTCTCCGCTTTTCGACGGGCTCGAAAGAGACTGGGGCGTGCCCGATATCGCCCGCGGCCAGCTCTCCCAGCCTTCGGCGTATTACGCCGCGGTCGGCGACGCCGCCGCGCGGACCGATCCGAACCAATGGATTTCGGACGACAGCGACGAGCATCGAAAATCTTATCTTCACACCGACGCGGTCTATAGGGGCGATAAAACCGCCGCGCTCGCCGATCCGAACCTTTTCCTCTTCCCCTGGCGGGGGAAGACGCGCGTCTTCGACTACGGAGCCGCTTCCGGTACGCCGCAGTATCCGAAGAACTACTCGTCGTACCCGACGTTCAATTTCACCGACACGGCGCTGCGCAGTTACGACCCGCTCGGGAACGACATTCTGACCTATATGCCGAAATACAGCGAAAATCCGTATCTGGTCAATCCGTACGGATCGACGCAAAAAGACGCGACCTTTACCGCCGAAACGCTCGAGCTTCTTCTGCGGCCGTTCGACTACGACCGGAAGAGCCGGTCGGCCGTTCTTCTTTCGGCTCTGTTGGGAGACAAGACCGGCGACGCGCTCGACCACCCGGAAAAGGACGAATACCGCGCGCTTCGGCAGGAGATCACCACCGTCTCGAGCGATATCCCGGTTCCCGCGGAGGCGATTTCGCTCGGCACCGCCGAAGCGCCGGACGGCGTTTACGGTCTGCGCGAGCTGATCCGCCGCTGCGTCGTTCTGGAGTTCTACAAGGCGAACCGCGAGTCGAAATTCGACGAGGAATACACGAACCAAAAGAAAGCCGAGTTCGCCAGCGAGACCGGAATTCCGGTCGAGACCGACGAGGCGAGGGCACGTTTCCGCGCCTATCTGCGGAAGAAGATCGAAGACGACATCGCCGCCTATCAAAGCGGCGCTCTCGAACTGATCGTTAGCCAGCTCTTCGCGCTTCTTCCGAAAGATATTCAGGAGGGGCGCCGTCTCGACCTGAACGCGCTTTCGCGCAAAGCGTGCTGGATCGACTCGGCTTATGAGGATCAGGGAAACGGCACGTTTGTCAAAACTCTCCCGGCCGGAACGGTCGACGACGCCGCGAAAGAGGAATACGAGTACTGCCACCAACTCGGGCTCGCCGAGCGGATGAAGTTCGCCCGCGGACTCTACGTCCTTCTGATGGCGTTGACCTACGAGGACCGGAACGCCGAGACAGTTGCCGCGTTTTACGACAACGATCCCGACGCCCGCCTGGCCGACGAGAAGACTTATAAAGATTACCTGGAAGGGTGCGACAAGCCGTATATCGACAAGCTCGCCGCCGCCGACGGATCGGACGAAACGACGGACGAGAAAAAGGCGCGGCTGGCCGCCGAACTAACCGCCAACCGCCTGGCGCAGTACTGCGTCAATCTGGTCGATTTTTCCGATCCGGACGCCACGATGACCCCCTTCTTCTACGACCCGAACCCGTTCGACGGCTGGTGGTCGTACCGCGACGAAACCGCCGACTGGATTTACGGCGACAGCCGGCCGGTCGGCGACGGCGAGACGCCGCCCGAACATCAGGGGAACAACGATTTCTATTTCGTCCTCTTTACGCCCGGGAGCGACTCGAACGACGCCGCGCGCGATTTCTACGACGCGCTGATCCCCGCGGTCGGCGAGGACGGAAGTTATTCCGATTCGTTCCTTTCGACCCCCGATAAAAAAATCACCCCGCGCTGCCTCGAATATGTCAATCCCGCCCTTCCGGTCAAATTCGTCAACGACACGGAAGGAGACGACCGCGACACTTTCTCGCAGGCGCTCGTCTCGTGGCTCAACGGGCAGTCGCTCAGTCACGTCGAAATCGGGAAAGACGATTTCGGAATGCGCCTGGTCTGGGGGATGGAACGGCCCGATCTCCTCCTGACCGAAACGCTCGCGTTCCACGACCTGGGGATCGCCGACACGTCCAGCGACGCCACGGGCAAGACGGTCTACGGCGGCGAAGACGAGGATTTCGACCAGGTTCGCCGTCCGCTCGGTTCAGCATATCTGGAGCTCTACTGCGCGGCCAACCCGAACGTGCCGCAGTCGCCGGAACTCTACGAATTCGACAAGGAACGGAACCTCTGGAAGCTTCTTCTTTCGAAGATGACCCCGCGCCAGAAGGCCGATTCCCCCTATTCCGGACGCGAGTTCCCGATCTGGCGCGTGGCGATCACCGCGTCGACCGACCCGCGAACCAGAGAAGAGAAAGATAAAGAATTGGCCGACAGGACCGCGTCATACAAACGGACGATTCGCAAGAGGGGAAACAGCGTCCTCGAACGTCTGCTCGGCGAGAGCGCCGATCTTCGCACCTTCAGTTTCCGCACGCGGCAGTTCTGCGATCTGACGATCGGCTCGTCGGGCGAAAAGTCGCTCGACACGGCGCTCGACGACAAATGGCGAGGATACGACTACACCGTCGCCAATATTCTGGGACCGTGCGCCGAACCGAATTCGGACGGCACGGCGAATTTCGCCGGAGAGGTCGAAATCGACCGCGTCGTCTGGTTCGGCTGGCCGACCCAATCGGGAAGTTCGGACAAAGAGCCGATCGGCTCTTACCCCGACGCGGCGCATATCTTCAGCCGAGTCAAAGAGACGACCGGCGACACTCTCGAAACCGAAATCTTCCCGAACCAGTATCTGGTCGTCGCCCCCGCCGAAAAGAGGCAGATCGGCTCAATCTACCGCAACTCAAGCTATTTCGGCGTCCCTTCCCCCCGTAAGATCGTGATGTCGAAACTCCGCGAATCGAACAGCGGCGCCTGGACCGGAAGCGACTACATCCTGGCGGGAACGTATAACGGTCTCGACATCAATTCCGACGACAAGTTCGAGGTGAACAAGCGGGGCTTGAACATCTCGGAACCTCTCTGGACCGAGTCGACCGACCCGTATCCCGACACGATCCCGACGAAAGAGATCACCTACGAAGACGAAAAGATCACCGTAACCGACCTCGACGGACGGAACAACGTCCCGGATCAGATCTTCGAACTTCCGGTCAACGACAACAAGAACGACCGCTACCCGATCGCCGCCGATCACCTGGTCGGCCTGGGAACCGTACCGGGGATCCGAAGCGCGTTCGTCCAGCGGGTCGCCGACCCGAACCGACCGTATCACCCGTTCGCCAATCCGTATATCTCGGTCGATTGGAATATGATGGACCTGACCGTCTTTAACGGCGAAGCGGGCGGAAGCGGCGACTCGCAGACCGACGATCGGTTCTGCATCGCCGAAAACGACACGGACGCCGAAGTCGACGAAAACAACCGTCTCAAGGCGAAGTTCCTCTCGACCGATCTCGACCTGAAATTCGACACCGACACCGCCAACACCGAGAGCGTCTTCTCGTCCCGCGCGTGGCTCGATCCGGAGCAGAAAGGGTTCTTCCACGACGACATCGCCAAAGATCATCGCCCGAACCCGTGGGCGCGGCCCGTCAAGAAAGACGAATTGGTGAAAAATGACACGGCGGGACTGCGGAAAGTCGCCTCGATTTCGAACGTCTACAACAGCCTGACGGACATCTACGACGGGCTTTCGGCCGACGCCGATTCGGGCGAATCGAAAACTGCCGTGGTACACATCTTCCCGCAACACACTCTCGGCGCGTATAACAACGCCGAAAATCGCGTGACCAGTCTCGACGGGCAGTTTACCGGCGCGGAAGGCGCCGACAATTTGCGAAAGCTTTATTACGGCGCCCCGTCCCGCGACGGCTCGGACGAAAGCTTCCGGCCGTTCGAGCATCTGCCGTGGAACGACGCGCCCTTCTCCTCCCCGGCGGAACTCCTGCTGGTTCCCGCGTCGGCGCCCGGCCGGTTCGGGCTCGAGTTTATCCGCCACAAAGACGTCAAGGACGCCGAAGAGGGGGACGGTCTGCAGATCGCGAACCTGTTCGCCAACGGCAAAGAGTACGACGAGGATGACAAACACGGCAAACTCGGCCGGTCGCTCGGTTCCGACGGGGGGACCGGTTCCAATCTCTTCGGCTGGGAGATCGACTCCGTTCTGACGGGTCCGTACCTGAACTTCCACCACACGTCGAATGTCAAAGGGGAATCGCTCAATTTGAGCGGCCTCTTCGACTACGTGACGATCCCCTCCCTCTACATGGGGACGCGAATCTTCTGCGGCTACGACGAAAACGGCGATCCGATTTACACGCCGACGCTCCGCGAACCGGGAAAGATCAACCTGAACACGATGAAAGAATCGGCGTGGAAGGGGATTCTCGGCGAAGCGGGAAAAGTGACCGAGTTCAAGTCGTTCGGCGATTCGCGGCGGGAGAACGTCTTCCGGCCCGGGACCGCCGCGGCGCTCCAGCCGCGGCTCGATCGCTCCGGCGGCGAGGCGGACGAAGACGAAGACCGGCCCGATCGAACCGCGCCGGGGAACGTCACCCTTCTGCGGGATCTCCTCGATCGGCCGAAGGACAAAAAGAACAACAACCTCATCACCGCGACCGAAGAGCTCCGCAAGCTCTCCGGACTGACCACGAACCGGTCGAACGTCTTCGCCGTCTGGCTCACCGTCGGCTACTTCGAGGTCCAGCGGGCGCGGCCGGGGGTGAACATGCCCCTCATCGATCCGGACGGCGTCAATTTCCTGACCGGCGATCCGGCGACCGGACTTCCTCTGGTCGACGCCAACGGCTGTCTCTCTCTCCCGACTTCCTACAAATACTACGACTACTACCGCGTGATCTACCCCGACGGGTACACCTACTCCAAAGAGCTCGGGTCCGACGGGATCGATACCGACGGAATCAACCGGCCGCGGGCGTTCTACCTGATCGACCGGTCGATTCCGGTCGATTTCCGGCGCGGACGGTCGTGGAATTGGAAGAACGTCATTCTTCTTGAACGAAAGTTGTAAGATTCTCTCCTTTCTAAACCAAGGGTTTTGTTTATAATAACAAACGGGGGAACGCGGCGGCGCGGCTCCCCCGTTTGTTTTTCAACGGTTTCAAAACCCGATTCCTTCCGTTCGGCGGTCAAGCGATGCCCCCAGAGAAAATTGCCAATAAGAGCGTCATGCCCCGATTCGGCTCGAGCCTGGAAGCGAAATGCCTCTTCTTCTTCGGGCTGGCGCTGGCGGCGGTCATCGTCGTCAGTTTCGTACTCTACTACAAACTGACCGCCCGGCAGCTCGATTCGCAGAACCCGCTGACCGGAAAACTCCTCGCCGAACGCGAGTTCATCCTTTGGCATTTCGACGCGGTCCTCCGGCAGTCAAGTCCCTCTTCCCCCTATCCGGAACGCCAGCCCGACACCGAAGAATACGCCACGAGCGATTTCGTCGACAACATGAAATACCAGAGCGAACGGCTCGGCGCGTCGGGTCGGCCCGACGGCACGTCGCGCGAGACGGCCCGCCTGATTCGGACCGCGGGGCCGCGGAAGACGCCGGAAGACCAGCTCGACCCGTTCGAAATCGAACTGATCGAACGGCTGTCCCGCGCCGCCGACGACTCCGCGCCCACGTCGCGGACCGACGACGAGGGAAACTACATCTACTATCAGCCGCTGCGGATCGAAACTTCGTGTATCAACTGCCATCCGCAGGAAGATCACCGTTCGTCGTTCGGACTCGGCTCCCTTCAGGGGCTGATCCGGGTCGAACTTTCCGACCCGCCGTCGAAAAGGCAGATCACGCGATTCTGGGCGATGCTCCTGGCGGCGGCGATCGTCACGGCGTTTATCGGGCTCATTTCCTTCTATACGATGATCCGCGTGATCATTATCAAACCGCTTCGCCAGCTGCGGGAAGTGAGCGAGGCGATCTCGCACGGCGATATCACCATGCGCGCCCGGATCGAAACGGGGGACGAGTTCGAAGCGCTCGGCACGGCGTTTAACCGGATGATGCAGCACCTGATCGCCATGCAGGACGAACTGCGCGAGACGAACGCCGAACTGCGCGACAAAGTCGACGAACTGGCCACGCAAAGCCTGAAACTCTTCGAAACGAACAAGATCAAAAGCGACTTCATGGCGACGATGAGCCACGAACTCCGAACGCCCCTCAACAGTATCCTGGGATTCAGCGAAGTCCTGGGGTCGATCGACACGCTCAACGACAAACAGCGCCGCTACGTCGAAAATATCAACAATTCGGGACAGACCCTCTTGAACATGATCAACGACATCCTCGACATGGCGCGGCTCGAAGCGGGGCGGCTCGAAGCTTCGCCGAGCCGGTTCCATATCGCGGCGATCGTCGACGCGCAGGCCGATATGGCGCGCCCGCTGGTCGATAAGAAAAATCTCAATCTGATCTGCAGCATACCGCCGAAGCTCCCCCAGATGTATCAGGACGCCAACCGGATCGGCCAGATTCTGAACAACCTCCTTTCGAACGCGATCAAGTTCACGCCGGAAGGGGGACAGATTTCGGTCGACGTCCGGCGCGTGATGGGAGTGATCGAAGGGGCGAAGAGCGAATCGGCGTGCGAAAGCGGCGAGTCCGATCCCGCCGCGGCGCCCGAACCGATCCCGCTCCTTGAAATCAAAGTCACCGATTCCGGAGTCGGAATCTCGCCGGAAGACCGGCAGATCATCTTCGAAAAGTTCCGTCAGGCGGGCTCGTCGTTCGACGCGACGATCACGCGCGAATACTCCGGCAGCGGCCTGGGTCTTTCGATCGTCAAAGAACTCTGCCGTCTCCTCGAAGGGGACGTCTCGGTCGAAAGCCGGCTCGGGTTCGGAAGCGTCTTCACCGTCCGCGTCCCCTGGGAGTTCCGCGCGCCGAACCTGCAGCAGTCGCCGATCCTCTCCGAACTGCGCGAGTTCGGCAAACTCCGTTCCGAGGGGCGCAAGCCGGAAATGTAACACACGGCGGGCCGATCCCCGCCGGCAACGACCGCGACATTCAAACGACATGAAACCTTCAACCCGCGAAATATTCAAATCGCTCGCGCTCGCCGCGGCCGCGCTCGTCGGACTGATCCTCTGGCTGAAATTTCAGCCCGTTCCTCCGGCCGACTGGTCCGAAAAGGGCGCGGGCGAACCGCTCTGTCCCGGGTTTACCGAAACCGCCCAGCCGCGGCGGGTGACGATCGTCCGGCCGAACGCGGCCGACGGCGAGACGGTCCTTTCCGAAATCCGGCTCGAACGGGAAACCGGCGGCTGGGTCATCAAAACCGCCGAAGACGCCCCCGCCGACAGCCCCGACCGCATGACGATGGTCTTGGCTCCCCTTCGCCGTCTCGCGGTTCTCTCGAATCTCGGCGAAATGACCGTCGGCGACGAGACCGCCGCCGACGAATTTCACCGTTCGTGCAAGCTTCTCGATCCCGCCGCCGCCGGCTCGTCCGATCTGGCCGACGCCGGCGTCCGTCTGACCGTGACCGGCGAAGAGGGCGAGACGTTCGCCGACCTGATCGTCGGCGCGGTTCCCGAAGGGAGCGCCCAGCGGCGCGATATCCGCTACGTCCGCCTGGCGGGAAGCGACGCGGTCTTTACCGCCGACTTTTCGGGAGAGGCGCTCGGCGAATCGGGGCAGGAAAAAGCGCTCCCCTACGTCGACCGCCTTTCGACCGATCCGATCGACTGGATGAACCGCGACCTGCTCCGCGTCAGCCGCTGGAATATCGCCCGCATGACCCTCTACGAGATCGCGTTCGGCGCCGACGGCACGCCGATACCGCACCGAGTGCTGACCGCCGCGCAAGACCCGGAAAAATCGCTCGGACGCGTCTGGGAATTGATCCGTCTGGTCACCTTCGATCCCGACGGGAAACCGACTCCTGCCGAAATCACCGACGAAAACCGCGAGGCGGACAACTCGGCGCTGAACGAGCGGGCCGAACAGATCACCCATCTGCGGTTCGACCGGCTCGTGCGTCTTCCCGCCGAACCGGCCGACCTGGCCCGCGCCGGACGCCCCGTCTCCGAGTGGGGAGCGTTTGCCGACGCGCTCGCCCCCCTGGGGTTCCGGTTCGCCGACCACGATCCGGCCGATCCCGACTCGGTCGAACCGATCCTCCTGGGCGCCGAAGGGACCGCGTCCCTTTCGATGAAAGGCGGGCTTCGTCTGACCGTTCTTTTCGGAAGCGAAACGTCGGCCGGTCAGGCGATCCTGGTGATCCCCTCCCTCGACGGAGAGCTTCTGACCGAACCGGCGCCGCGGCAGGCGCCGGAAGGAGCGAGCGACGAGGAGATCCGGCGGATCGCCGACGAAAACCGGCTCGCCGAAAGCGAATACGCTCTCAATCGGGAAAACGCCGAAACCGCCCTGCGCGAGGCGCTTCGGCGGTTCGGCGGCTGGGTCTTTTTCCTGGGCGGCGAATAGACTCTCCCCGTTTTTCCGGTTCCCCTCATAATGCGGGCGCGGCGCCGTTCTTTTACGGCGCCGCGCCCTTTTTTTCTGTAAAAAAGGCGCTTTTTGAGGTAAAATAGAGGGGGGGGAAGATCCCCGCGCCGTCCAAAAGAAAAACGCCCAAGCGCTTTCGATATAAGAGTTGACCCTATGGCAAATTTCGAGCAGGCCGAATCGGACGTTCGGCTCACCGACCCGTTCTTCATCGAGCTCAACCTCATTCCGTATCTGAACTTCGCGGTTCAGCAATGCGGCATTTCCCTCATCGAGGGGCTCCGGATCGAAAATAAAACCGATCGGGAGTTCGAGAACCTTCTGGTCGCCGTCGAATCCAACCCGCAGATTTTCTCGCCGCTCCGCCTGGCAATTCGGCGGCTCGCTCCGGGCGAAATCTTCACGTTCCCTCAAGAGAGCCTCTTCGTCGCGCTCGACGGAACGTTTCTGGCCGCTCTGAGCGGCACGAACCGCGGGAACGTCGTCGTGCGGATCGCGCAGGGAGAGTCGGAACTCTTTCGCGCCGCAAGACCGCTCGACATTCACCCGTACAACCGCTGGCTCGGGAACCGCCCTTTTCGGAAACTCCTGGCGGCGTTCGTCACGCCGAACCTGGACGTAATCCAGGCGTTTCGGCGCCGGGCCTCGGAACTTCTCAAATCACACACCGGCGACGGCTCGATGGAAGGGTATCGAGGCGCCGACCGCGCCCGGCGACTTGAAACGATCCGCGCCGTCTACCGGGCCGTCGCGGAACGCGGTTTTGAGTACGTGACCCCGAATCTCAACGATCCCGAACCGGGTCAGCCGATCCGGTTTCCCGACAGGATCGTCCGGGATCGCGGAATGACCTGTCTCGACGCGTCCGTTCTGTTCGCGTCGATTCTGGAAGCGTGCGGGCTCAATCCGCTGATCGCCCTTGAAAAAGACCACGCGTACGCCGGTTGTCATCTCGACGACCGGACGCTCCCCGCGCCGCTGGTCGACGACCTGACGGCGATCCGCAAACGGGTCGCTCTCGACGAACTCGTCTTTTTCGAAACGACCCTCGCCTGCGCCCCGAACCCCCGTCCGTTCGCCGAAGCCGAAGAGAGTGCCCGCGCGAAGCTCCTGGCGACCGACGGCTCGTACGACGAAATCTTCGAAGGGGTTCTCGGAATCGCCGCGGCGCGAAGGCAGGGCGTCGCCCCCCTCCCCCTCCGACAGAACCCCGAGCAACACTATATTCCCGACCCGAGCGCCATCCGCCCCGTTCCTCTTCCGGACGAGGGGAACCTGCGCCCGCTGCGCCAAGAGGTCAGACTCGACGACATGCCGATCACGCCGCAGGGGCGAATCGACCGCTGGAAGCAGAAGCTCCTCGATCTTTCGCTGCGGAACAAACTCCTCAACTTCCGGCCGACGCGCGGCGCGGTCGAGATCTGTTTTCCCGATCCGGAAAAGATCGAAGACACCCTCGCCGCCGGCAAAGTCTTTACCCTTCTTCCCGCCGGCGACCTGGTCAGCGGCGAAGACCGCCGCAACCGCGCTCAGGTCGCGGCGCAGGGGGGCGAAGACCCTCTCGTCACACAAATTCGCAGCGATTTCAAGCGGCACAAACTCCACGCCAAAGAAATCGCCGATCCCGACGCGCTCAACAAGTCGCTTTTGACGCTCTACCGTCAGTCCCAAAGCGATTTGGACGAGGGGGGGATCAACACGCTCTTCCTGACCCTGGGGATGGTCAAATGGATCGCTTCCGACCGCAAAGCCTTTAAAGCGCCCCTGATCCTTATTCCGATGCGCCTGATCCGCAAATCGGTCAAAGAGGGGTTCACTCTCGAGCGGTCCGACGAAGACGCGCTCTTAAACGTCACCCTTCTGGAAATGCTCCGCGTCGACTTCGAAAAGACGATCCGCGGGATCGACCCGAACGATCTGCCGACCGACGAGAGCGGAATCGACGTGCCGCGCATCTTTCAGGTGTTCCGTCAGGAACTGCGCGATTTCCCCGACTGGGAGCTGCTCGACCGGGAAGTCTGGCTCGGCACCTTCTCGTTCCAGAAATCGGTGATGTGGGACGATCTCGACAAACACGCCGGCGACCTGCTCCGCAATCGGGTGGTCGGGCATCTGGTCAACAGCCCGACCGAATCGTTTACCGACGGCGTCGAAAGCGTTCGATCCGAAGAGATCGACCCGGCCTATCCCTACGCGCAAATCATGACGCCCCTGTCCGCCGACTCGTCGCAGCTGGCGGCGGTCCTCTCGGCCGAAAAAGGGAAAAACTTCGTCCTGCACGGTCCTCCGGGAAGCGGCAAGTCGCAGACGATCGCCAACATCATCGCGCACTGCCTTCACAAGGGGAAAAGCGTTCTCTTCGTGGCGGAAAAGCGCGCCGCGCTCGAAGTGGTCTATCAGCGTCTGAGCAAACTCGGGCTCGGTCCGTTCTGTCTCGAACT
>CADBQY010000148.1 GCA_902796885.1 uncultured Planctomycetota bacterium | reverse complement strand
TCGGGGCGTAGCTCAGCCTGGCTAGAGCGCTACGTTCGGGACGTAGAGGTCGCACGTTCAAATCGTGTCGCCCCGATTTCGGCGAAGAAGGAAACCTTCTTCGCCTTTTTTTGCGCCCCTTCGGCGCCGAGTTTCATCGCGCTATTGAGACTGTTCCGATTTACGGCGCATCTTTTTCCGACTCCGAGCCGCTTTCGCTTTCCTCTTCGAGCTTTTTATAACGCGCGATCTCTTCGGGGGTGATGTGATAAATATAGATCGTATAGCCGATTACCGCTTCCGGTTCAAAATTCAGGAGATAGCGGTATTGAGGCAGTCGGCCGTAAAGATAGGTCACGCTCACGGCGTGCCAGCCCGGTTCCGGCGCGTAGGTCGGAACCGAGCCGGTTGAGGGGATCGAGGTCTTTCCGACGGGGTATCCGGATGTCAGCGAGGTCGAGATTTCGGTGATTTCCGGATGCTTTTCGCACCAGCGTTCGAACCGGAAAAGATCCTGGTTCCAGTCAACGTTCGAGTCGAGCAGATGGCGCGGTCCGTTGAGAGGCCCGGCGTCAAGAAAACGCCGCGCCTTCCGCCACACGCCGGGGGACTGTCCGCCGACACTCGGACGGACCGGGTCCGCCGACGTCGGAAGAACCGCCGTCAGTCCGTTGAAATAGGCGATCGGGTGCGGATAGCACCAAAGGGCGCTCGCCGCGCTCCACGTCAGCAGAACCAGGGCGGTCAGGCGGACGGCGCGCGACGATTTCGGCGCCGCTTCTTTTACCTTTCGGGAAAACGCCCGCGCGACCTTGCACGTCCAGACCAGGAAAAAGGGGAGCGCCGGGATGACGTATCGCGCGTGAACCGAAAAGCCGGTCTGCGAGCTGACGAACGCCAGAAGGAGAAGTCCCGGCAGAAGAAGAGTCAGCTCGTCCCGCCAATCGGCGTTGTATCCTTTCAGAAAGAAGGTGCAGTAAATCGCCAGGACGAAAAGACCGATCGTGCCGAGCGGCGTTTTAATCAACAGCGCGTAAAGATAGTAGTACCACCAGCCGCGCTCCGAATATTCGCCGCGCAGATACGAACCGAATCCCCGTTCGAAATCGAGCCGCTGCGAGTCGATTCCGCGCACAAGCTCCTCAGGGAGCGGCAACGGCAGCCGTTCAAGCGCCGTTCCCGCAAAACGGTTCGCTCCTTCCCGCGGGATCTCGTCCAAGTCGCCGAACCCGCTGAAGAGTTTCGACCGGAACCCGTAATCGCCGAGCCGCATTCCCGTGCCTTCGAAATCGTAACCGATATTGATCGTCGCCAGGCTGATAAGGAGGATCGCCGTCAAATAGGAAAGATCGGCGGCGACGGACTGAAAACGTCGGCCTTCCGGAAGGGTCAGTCGCCGAACCGCCCAGAGAACGGGACAGAGCGGATAGAAGACAATCAGAGTAAACTTCGAGAGAAACGCCAGCCCGAGCAGAATACCCGAACCGATCGCGCCGGGGAGGGAGGGGGATTTCAGGAACCTTGAATAGAAAGCGATAAAGCAGAGCCCCGTCATGCCCGCGAGAATATCGGGACTGACGATCGAAAGGAAGCCGAGCAGAAACGGCTGCGTCAGACAGAGAAGATAGACCCAGCGCCGAACGCGCGGTTCGTCTTTGTAAAAGACGTTCGCCGAGAACGCCAGGGCGGCGAAAGCGGCGAAAAAACAGAGGAAACGTCCGGCGATCAGAAACCGAAGGTGCGTGCCGGGATTCGCGCCGATGAACTGCGCCGCCGCGTCCTGTTCGACGCGCATATCAATCGGTCTTTCGGGAGGCGCGAAGCCGGCGCCTCCGAAAAAAGCCGCGGGTACCGCCGAAACGAGCTGGCAGAGAGGGGGATTGACGTTGAAATAGTAATAACGGTGAGTCTTGAACGAAAGGAACCCGCTTGCCAGGTGGGCGAACTCCTGATAGGTCGGCGCGGTGGTTACGATGTTATATCCCGCCAGCAGAAAAAGGAAGAGACAGACCGCGGCGTTCGCCGCGGAACGGCGACGGATTTTTTTCTCGTTTTCTTGCGGAAGTTCGGGCATCGGAGGACCTGTCGAGTTGCGTTTTACGGAGCCGATCCGAATGAGCGGAACCGACATTGAGCCGCTCTCTTCCATATACTGTACCAGTTTTTTCGGCCTTTTTCCACACCCGGCGAATACCGATAATGAGAAATGGCCCAACAGAGAGCGGGGGCAAAAACGCCTCAAAGGGAAAAGGCGGCCTCGAGCAAACGGCTGGGCTAACGGGACGCTTACTGAAAAGATCTGTTCATTCAAAAATACCTTAATCCCGTCGTTTTTAAGTGCGGATCGTTGATCTTTATTATCTTCTCAACTATAATACCGCGGAGCGGCGATGGCGTCTGAAAAAACGAAAATAGCGTATCCGGAGCATTTTGTTTTCCCGCCGACGTCGTCTGCGGGGATTTTTCGGAGAAGTTCGCTTGGTCGGCCGATACGCCGACGGTCTTTCAGGTCGGTGAGAACAGCTTTAAACAACTTTCCGTTTCGACATTTTTAGAAGGAGCAAACAAATGAACTTGCGCACATCGTTTATGTTTTGTCTGGTTTTCGTGGTCTGGGTTGTGACTTGCGTCTTCGCGTTTACTACGTATGAACACCGTCCGTGCGTTGTTGTTCCTCCCGGAGACGGAACGGAGGACTGTGCCCAGACCGGTTGCCATCTCCTTATTGACGATGATGAAGGGGGGGACGTGAACGTTTATTGGGTTCGTTCGTTTGGGAAGGAATACAGGAAGTGCTCGTTGTACGAGTATTATTATTTGGATTGTGAAGAACAAGCCCCGTCGAGTTCATTGTGCTCAATATGGTATCGTTATGACGACGAACAAGACTGTAATAACGATTCTCCGGATACCGTTGATCATTTAGGCAGTCTCTATCATACAGGAACGTCGGGGGCACCCAGCTGCAAGAAGTATTCGTGGCAGTGATTTATTGCGGATCGGGATACGCTCATTCCACAAGGAGTAGCATTTGGAGCAGTTTTGATTCGTGGCGAAACGAAACGCTCTACATTTTGCGTGACGATGAAGCTGTATCAGATAAGACCTATAATAATTTCCATGTGAGGTCGTGAAATATGATTTGTCTTAAAGGTAAACGGAAGATAAAGGCGGTTTTAATTTTCCTTGTATTGAGCGGCATTCAGGTTGCCATTTATGGCGGTGAGACGGAAGAAAAACTGCTTCGCGCTCTCAAGTCGGGAATTGACGAGCAGCTTCGCGAGGTCGAATTCAAATGCGCGTACACCTTTTCGTCTTATGTGGTCGATACGATCGAAGAAGCCAAAAACTTTGACACGTCAAAAGGCAGACTTGTTGTTCATGCCACAGGGATTCTCGCAAAAACTCGGAAGATGACCTATGAGAGTTTTGATTTGGATACCTTGGAAACGAAGGTTCCGGAATATCTTATGAATCATGTCACGGCTTCAAATTTGGAAATTCAAGCGGTCTATAGGAAGCAAAGTCTGGAGCATTCTTACAGAACACTCTTCGTACACGAACGTCCGGAGAACGATAAAAATCTGCCGATTCTTAATCAGCAAGAAGGGGCGATTCCATGTCCTTTAACGCTTGGCGGGTCGCGCTCAAAACCAAATTTTATCGATGCGGTTTGCGATACTTTAGAAAAATATTCTGAACGCACAGAAATTGACGTATCGAACGATGGCGGTTTTACGACGATTTTCATGCGAGAGGAATATGACAAACCGGAGTTAGAAGACGTTCCCGATAGTCAGAAAGCGAAATTGCAGAAAGCACTTCTTTCGAAAAAGAAGACGACGGAAACATCATATATTATTTCCAATACATATCCGTACCCTGTTTTAACGGAGAGGAGGACAAAATCGATACAGTTTGACGGAGTGGAAAGAGATTCCAATATGAAGGCTCTTGATTTTGTCAGGCTAAACGGCGGCTGTGTTCTTCCTCAAAAAATATATATGTTTAGCTATATCATTTTTGATGATTTCGGCAAGGATGCCGTCCGCAAATACTTAGTCTCCAAATGGGAAACGGACGACATGGGGAAAGAAAAGCCGAAGAAGTCGGACTTTTATATTTACCTTGACCGTGATTCAGATATCGGAGGGTTGGCGCTGAATCTGAACTACAAACTTGAAGAGAACCTTCCGGAATACTTCGACATCAACAAATACGGCGTTCGCGATCTCCAGAACAGTTCTCCAATCGAGACACAGTTGAGCAAGATTTCCGAGTATGTCGTCTGGGTTCGACCCGCGATTCTGCTGATCGCCGGATTCTTTATCGTTTACGGTATTTGGAAGAAGTGGAAAGCCGCCAGACGGTCGGTTTCGGCGTGATCGGGAGCCCGCCGATTTCACGGATAACAAATTAAGGAGCAAATAAATGAACTTACGCGCATCGTTTATGTTTTCTCTGGTTTTCGTGGTCTGGGTCGCGACTTGCGTCTTCGCGTATGTGACGCATGTAAAACGGCCGTGCGTCGTTTTTCCTGTCAGCGCTCTATCCGGCGACTGTTCGCCGGTCGGCTGTCACTACTATGATGAAGATGCGGATCCTGCGCCTCCTGTCGGGTTCTATTACCTGAGAGCAAACGGCCTGTCGTATCGGCACTGCGGCGAAACTGAATATTATCGCGATTGCGTTGAGGAACATCCGGATAAACCGCGATGTCTGAATTGGCATCGCTATGATTCAATGGACGCCTGCTTGGAGGGAATACCCAGTCCTTATCACACAACACATTCGGAGGAGTCAAGTTGCGAGCCACAATTATGAATCGACAAGTTAATAACATTCAAATGACAAGATCGTTTTGTTGCCTGGAGACTATGATAAATGAAAAACATTTTGGCATTCAAGCGGTTGGTACTGCCCGCTGCGCTTCTGGCGTGCGTTCTCCAATTCACGGTTTTCGGCGTTGAAGAAGAGGAAAAGGAACTCCTTCGGACGCTCAAACGGGGGGTTGACGACCAGATCGCCTCTGTTGAGTTCAAATGTTCATATACTTATTCCGAATATGT
>CADBQY010000147.1 GCA_902796885.1 uncultured Planctomycetota bacterium | reverse complement strand
TCAAAACAGCCGTCGATCACGGAACCGAAGTACCCCTCGTTCGTTCAGGTCACTAAGCCGAAGGGATGCGAGTGCGCGCCGCTTGCGGTCCGTTTCGCCCGCGCCGGTCTCGGACTTGATCCCACGAAAGAAACCGTATTTGAAAAGCCGGAAGAGCTATTGAAGAAGCTGAACGAAGAGGCTTCTTCGATGAACAGCGTGATCACGCAAAACGACGTGTCCGAGTGCCTGGACGAACTGGCAAACCGTCCGGAACCGGGTCCCTGCGATCCGATGATTCTCGTTCATCCGCTGGGTCATCTCTATCTCCTTATGGGAACGGTAACCATCGAGAACGTCCTGACCTATCAGATCATTCACGGCGATTCGACGGTCGGGCTCGTCGACCGCGAAGGCCTCGATAAGGCGGGGTTCACAACCGTCTGGAAATTCCACAAGGTCTCCGATGAGATACCGGTCAACTTTGCGGGGAGTCATTTTACCGTAGACCGCATCCACGAGAATTTCGGCAAGGTCGCTCCCCTTTCCGAACTTAAAGGTCAGATCCGGTTTACCAATACGGGTAAAGTCCCCCTTGTTTTTGAGACTGAAGTCTCGTGCCGTTGCACGGTTCCCGACGAATTCGACGGCACCGAACTTGAACCGGGCGCCTCGCGCGATCTGACGGTCACGTTCCAGTCATCGGCGGGTTCGGCGGAACGACATTCGGTTTTTGTGACGTGTTACGAAAAGGGGAGCGGTTACTCGCAGCGTCTTGAACTCCTCCTTCTGGCGAGTCAGCAGCAGCCGCTGGTCGTCGAACCGACGAAACTCGATTTCGGAGAGGTTCGCAAAGGGGAGACGTACAAGCGGACCGTCAATTTAACGGAAGTTCCGACCGACCGATTTTCGGTCACGGGCTTTGACGCGAACGGCAATCCGTTGCGCGGAACGGTTAAGACGGCGAACGAGGGCGCAGACTTAAAGACCTATCAGGTAGACGTGGAGTTCACGCCGGACGAGCCTCTTGATGCGGGTTCGTTCAAATACTTCACGATCGAGACGAACAGTCTTCTGAGGCCTTTGGTCCGCATTCCTTTTGCATACGTTCTGAAGAGCGGCGTATACTCGGAACCTGAGGTGATTTCGCTCGGTAGCTTAGAACGCGGAAAACCGGTCGAGAAGACGATGAAGTTGATATCGGCGGAGAATGAGAGGTTTCACGTATCGTTGTCGAACAAGCCGGAATCGTGCAGTGTGGAAGTGCGTGAGGGGAAAGGGGAAGCGACGCTTGACGTGACGATCGTTCCCGAAACACCGGGTATCTTGCAGGGCGAGATTGAACTTCGAGTTCAACGCGAATCGGAAACGAGCGATTTGGTCGTGAAGTATATTGGGTATGTGCGGTAAACTGTAACTTTGTTGAGATTATCAAGGAGCTATGTCATGAAAGTGTATGTTGCCAGAATGTTGATCTTGCTCGGAGTAACGATTGTTGTTCTGAGTGTGTTGGTCGAATTGACGGACAGGCGTTTGGCGGCCGATGGTTGCTCGCAGGAATGCACGTCGAACAATCATGTGTGCTACGGGTCAGACTATTCGGCAACTTGCACGTGTAATGTAAGAATCCCGGGCAAGACCTGGGCTGATTCGCCGACATACGGAAGTACCAGCGGTAACACGATGGTTAGCACGAATAGAAAAATCTGCTACATCGAACACGTGTGCATGATAACGCCTATACAAAACTCTAAGTGTATGGAAGTTGTGCCGGAAGGACAGGCTGAGCATACCTTTGGGTGTGTGGTTACTGATGGATTTGAATGCGGTTATGTTGTAAATATGCTGACTCCTATAAAACATTACTATTTGAATTGTGTGTCTGGAATGTGTATAGAGGAATAGCACTTAGGTTCGGTTATATTGCCAATGAGAATGGTGTCGTTATGTATCTAAAACATCAAATCAAGATTATCGTATTAAGTCTGTTTTTGGTTTGGATCGTTGAAGTCTCTGTATATGCCGATGTTTTCGCGTTGCGGCAAAATGAAGATTGCCTTTTTGATCTTCCGCAAGAATGGAACGAAGTTGAGACTGAAGTCGCGTTGGCGGCTTTGGATTTGACGGTTTCCGCAATCGAATCTAATTATCAGTCTATCTCAACGCTCATCGTGTCCTATTCTCTTGAGATGAAAACGGCAATCGATAAGAATTTAGTGAGCCATCTCGCCGGTGAGTCCGCGGCGTTTAGTGAAGACCCCTATCGAGTCATCAATGCGACCGTTGATATTGTTTCGGACAATCGCAATGACAAGATCTATAGAGATGTCCGCTACGTAAAAGATTGCTTTGAGTATGACGGGAATGTCATCGAACTTGACGTCGCTCCCGCGTCCGGAGTAAAGTCCGTTGGTACTCCCGAGAATTACACTGTTCTTGAAGAAGACGAAAATCTGCTGACGGGGATCAAAGAATATCCCGGATATCCCGACGTTCCTCTGAATCAAATCGTGAGAGTTGAATCGCCCGAATATGCAAAATTCGCCGGGTATCCCGACAGCCTGAATCCTTACGATTCGTACAATATGATCTTTTGGGCGTCTCTCGATCACATTTTGCGGACTTTGAGCGGTAAAAATGGGGTAGAACGACAACAAAATCTGTGGAACAACGTTCGTGTCTATGAAGCGACCGACCGCGACGGCGTCAAGTGGTTTCGATATCAGCAAATTCTCAATAATAAAGACGAATTAAATATTCTTTGGAATGAAAACTCCGGTTTCCTGCCGGTGTTTAAAATTGTACGTACAGAAGCGCAGACAGTAAAAGACGTTCAGCAAGTCAGGTGGAAAAATGTTGACGATGTTTACGTTCCGGTCGAAACATATTATGCGTTGTATCGTAAAAACGGCGTTATTTCTCAGTTTAGAAAAATGATCGCCGATCGAATAGAGGTGAATAAGCCCATTGATCAAGAAAAGTTCTCTTTAAAAGCGCTCGAGCCGGCCAAAAGACAATTGCTTGTCGATAATATTCAAAAAAAGATCTATAGATTTGAGAACGAATCTCCGGTTTTTCTGGCAAATATGAACACCGAGTATAAAGAAAAGCTGACGCATATGATCTCCAAGAAGAGACTTGCGATTATGATCGTCGGATTTGCAATAATTTGCGCCGGGCTTTATATGCGGTATCATAGCAAAAAAAAGAAGAGGTGCGAATCCGTTGAATGATCTTATTGCGGTCGTCGCCGGTTTCGCGATGATCGGCGCGGGCATATGTCAGCGCCGCGTGCGGCGCGGAACGATCTCGTGAATTCTGTCGTTATATTTCGTATTTCCGGAAATCCTTGGATTTTCTGTGAAAAATCAAAATTCAAAGTCAAAATGGTAAAATAACAGCAAACGAGACAGGTTTCACGTAAAAATGGTATTTTTTTCGTCGTGGTCAATTTCCCGTAATCGTTTGGCTCCGTGGAGGAGAGACTGAAGCGACGCTTGACGTGACGATCGTTCCCGAAACTCCGGGGATCTTGCAGGGCGAGATCGAACTTCGAGTTCAACGCGAATCGGAAACGAGCGATTTGGTCGTGAAGTATATTGGGTATGTGCGGTAAAACATTTGAAACAGGGAGAATGAAGATGAAAAAGCGTTTTGGACTTTTGATGTTTTTTGCGGGGTTGGCCGTAATCCTTTACTCGATCTGCGGATTTTTCGTCGAATCCCGTTTGATTGCATCTAATTGCAATCTGAGATGCGGGAGCAACAACAGGGCTTGCTACGATGCGCTGATCCCCGCAAAATGCTCGTGTAATCTATCTACTCATTCGGCGGGGAAATCATATTCCAACTCTCCGACGTACGGAAGCGAGTCCGGATCAAACGCGGTTCGTTACAAAAGTGTCATTTGTTCGTCCACGATTGTGTGTGAAGAAGACAAATATGTTGATGACACAATGTGTAAGCTTGCTTTTGGCTACGAGTTCCCGCTGATTTTCGATTGTTATTCTAAGACAGGCTCAAAGTGTATGAAATACAAAGAAGTCGTTGCCGATTCTTCTCATTACATGAATTGCGAAATCACTGAGTGCGCAGAGTAATCACAAGAATTCTGAACGCGTAAGCGTGTCCAATCTTGTAAATTGCGCGTAGAGAATGAACGAGGGGAGATGAAAATGAATGTTTTTGTTAAGTCTATTTTTCTCTTCGCGGGTTTTGCTTTGTCTTGCTGGACGTTGCCAAATGCAGACGAAATGATTGTTCCGTCAGAAGAAGAACTGCTTTGCCAAATCCCGCGTGATTGGACCGAAATTGAAGACCTCGATCAGCGGAAAGTTCCAATTCAGCTCGCGCTCGCGGCGCTGAAATCGAATTTCGAAATGATATCGACCTACGCGGCGAAATATACAATCGAGTCCGACATGCGGCAGGATAAATCGCTTTTAAACTCAAACGGAAACTACCAGATTGTTTTTGATCGTGATCCCCTTTGGCACCGGAAATTCGTCACCACTGTTATTTCGGACAAGAATCGGAATAAGACGTATCGAAGTGTTGAGGTCGCTGAAGATTACCTCGTTTACGAAGGAAACAAAATTGAGCGTGATCCGGAGTTTTTTCTTAACACGGTGTCAATCGATACGTCGGACGAGTATGTTTATTTGAAAAGCGGAAAACTGTATCAAGGGATTGACACCGAGTTGCCGGGTCATCCTAACGTTCCGATTGATAGTGTCGCGTGGATTGAGCAGCCTGGATATAACGACAATAAATCGCACGATGTCAATGTGGAGCCTTATAGGTACTATGATCCCTCGCAATGGGCCTCTTTCGATTACGTGCTGGACGTTATGGATGGCAAATACGGCGGCGACGAACGGAAGAAACTTAACGAAACGGTTCGAATTTACGAGGCCGCAGATGACTCCGGAGCCAAATGGTTCCGTTATCGTCATTTTTTTGACGATCGTTCCGAAGTCAACGTTTTGATGAACGACACGTCAGATTTTTTGCCGATTTACACTGCTCATACGTCTGAAAGCGGACTGATCACTCACTTTCTTCAGGTGAAATGGGGGAAGTTTAACGGAGTCTTCGTCCCCGTGGAAACCTCCACGTTGTTTAAATCAAGCCAAGGCGAACTGAGGACACGCCCGCGGATGTCGATTACGGATATCCGTATCAACGAACCGCTCGATCAAGATCAGTTTACCTACGGCGCGCTGGGTCTTCAGGGCGAATCTTTGATTATGAACCAGATTCAAAAGAAGGTTTATCGGCTCAAAGACGGTAAGCTTGAGTTCGTCGCGAATTACAATACAAAATATGAAAATACACGCGAGAAACTAAAGTTCAGCAGGACACGAATCCTTCTTGTGGTCTGTGGTTTTACGCTCGTCATTGCGGGCGGGGTTCTATTGCGTCGCCAGCGATAAATCGAGTAACGGCATTGAACATGCGTCGTGCTGAAATTGGTACTACCGCAAGTATGCGGATAGAATCGCATATAACCGACCTTGAAGCGAACGGAATGTCCTATGGAACGTAAAGCGCGCGTTGTTTTGGTCCTGGCGATTCTGCTCATTCAAAGCAGCTTTTCGCCGGCTTCGGAAAAGCTTTTCAAAATACCCGGAGAATCGATGTTTTACGACGTGCCGGAGTCGTGGACCGAACTCGATTTCGAACAGAGCGTCGCGTCTTTGAGACTGTTGACGTCGTCTTTGGAATACGCTTTGGGCTCAATTTCGACGTATCGCGGGGAGTTCGCCGTCGACGCCAAGCTGTTGCTCGATAAGAACCATGTGCGGTCGATCAATAAGACGAATCAATCTTATGATCAAAACGTGTACCGCCTTCTTCGTTTTTCCGTATCTGTCGTTTCGGACAGACGGAATAACAAAACTTACAGAAACGTTAAATATTCGGAAAGCTCCGCGGAATGCGGGGGGCGTATTGTTGAAATGGACGATGCGGTTTTTACGGACGTCGCTTCCGTGGACACTCCCAAAGAACATCTTTTTTTGGAGAGCGGCGACTTGACGCTCAGCTTAGCCGAAATTCCCGACAGCCCCTCTTTTCCGATCGATACGGTCGTAAGGGTGACTCCGCCCGAAGACGAGCTGAATCGGGGGCACGAAGGGTTTGTCGATCCCTATAGACCCTACGATATGAAGTCGTGGGGGAACGTCGATTACGTTCTGCGCCTGCTTGAAGGCGGCGAAGGAACCGACAAGCAAAACGAAGTTAAAAGCGCCGTTTCCGTCTGCGAGTCGAACGACGATCAAGGGAACAAGTGGTTTCTGTATCGGCAGAGTTTTGCCGGCGGCAACAGCCTCTGTGTCGTCTGGGGGGAGCCGTCAGGTTTTCTTCCCGTATGTCACGCTTATATGAACTCGGATCAGCGGTTAATAACGGCTTATTCCGTGAAATGGCGTAATGACGAGAACGTCTATGTTCCGGAAGACATCCTCTTGGAATCCTACCTTCCTAACGGAGATCTTTCGACGCGGCAAAAAATTTACGCCGATCGCTGCGAACTCAACGAGCCTGTCTCGCCGGACCAATTTTCATTTCGGGCGCTGGGGCTTAAAGAGGGGGGCCTGATCGTCGACAATATTCAGAAAAAAATATACAGATACGAGAAGGGGGAACCCGTATTCTTTTCCGAGTTTAACGCGAAATGGAAAGAAAAGGAAAAACGAAAAATCGATAAGTTTCGGCTGTTTGTGCTCGTCGCCGGCTTCGCGATGATCGGCGCGGGCATATGGCTGCGCCGCGGACGGCGCAAGACGTGACCGCTCGAAGTTCGGCGGCCGCCGCGGCCCTCGACGCGGCGCGCCTCCTCTCCGCGTTCGGAAAGGAGGCGCGAGTTCGGCGTTCGTGAGAATCGGATCTCTACTTGAACTGTTCGGCGAGGAGCTTTTTGAGCGTTTCGATATCGACGTCGTTCTTGATCACGTTGCCGTCCTTGCCGACCAGGATCAGGGTCGGCATGGTGGTGATCCCGTAGAATTCGGACATCGACGGCTGCTTGTTGTCGAGCGACATCTTCTCGGACAGGTTCGGCCAGGGGACGTTCTTCTGCGCGACGTAATCCTTGTACTTGTCGAGCTCGGTGTCCATGTTGTAGCCGACGATTTCGAACCCCTTGTCGTGGTACTGAATGTAAAGGGCCAGCAGTTCCGGGTACTGGGCGATGCAGGGGGTGACCCAGGTCGCCCAGAAGTTGACAAGAAAGACTTTGTCTTTGAGGACTTCTTGATTGAACTTCTCGCCTTTAATGGTCGTGCCGACGACTTTCATCGGTTTTCCCTCGAGTTCGGCGAAACGCATCAGGCCCATCAGACCGTTGGCGGCGTCGTTGAGCGTCTGGTCGTCCGACTTTTTCATATCGGCGGCGAATTTCAGGAACGCGTTTTTGAGAATGGCGGGGTCTTTCTTTTCGGTCGCCATCTGCTGAACCGGATAGACGATGCTCGGGATCATCGTGACGAACTCGGGGTCGCGCAGAACGATCTCGTGAAACTCGTCGATATACTTCTGGAAATCCTCGGGTTTTCCGCCCGACTGGACCACGTTGATACACCCCTCGTGCAGATAGCTGACCACCTGCCCGTCGATCACCTTCTGGCCCCCTTCGGCTTTGAGCAGGAGCGGGTCTTTCTGAATGGTGCGGACGAACTCCTCGTATTTCGGGAACGATTCCGGTTTCGCCCAAACGTGATAGTAGAGCATCTGCCCTTTCAGGGCGATCGCTTTGATATACGTCTCGTCGTCGACGTTCATCTTCAGAATCTTGTTCGAAATGGAGTAGACCGTCTGAATCATCTTCTGAACCCAGGCGTTGTACTCCTCCTCGGTGTCGAACGTCTGTTCGGTGTTCAGGAGTTTGTTCGCCATTTCGAAGAGCTCGTCGGGCGAGGCGTTTTCGGGAATGACAAATTCGCTCCCGTCCGATTTCTTCGCCGGGGCTTTGGCGCCGGGCGCCGCGGCGGCGGGCGATTGGGCCGCCTGCGCGGCGGCGTCGCGGCCGGGAAGCGCGGGGAGCTTCGGCGGCGCCGCGGTCAGCGAACTTTGCGAAACCGCGATCAGTGCGGAAACGAGGATTCCCGCGATACCTGTCCAGAACGTCATCCGTTGTTTCATCGTCTTCTTCCTTCCGTTTACACGGCTTCAAGAGATCCCCGTTCCGGCGGGGAAAGGGGCGGTACTCATCAAACGGCGGCTTTCCCGTGACGGGAAAACGTTTTTTCAAGTCGCCTATTTTTTCTATATTTCGGGGAGAGAATAGGTTTTTTCGCGCTTTCTGTCAAGAGGAATCCTCAGTCGTAAAGGCGGCCCGCCGCCCAGAGTTCGGCGATCAGAACCAGGCCGAAAAGGAGCGCCGTCAGGCTGTAAAGGTCGAATCGCCCGTCGAGCCGCACGCGAACCGCTTCGAGCCGGTCGGCCGAGTCGATTCGGATCAGGGGTGTCTTGCCGAAAATCTCGCCGAGCCGTTCGAACGAAACGGGAGCCAGATCGGTATCCGCCGGACGCGGGTTGACCGAAAAGGCGGCCAGAGGAGTTTTCGTGTCGGCGTCGAGAATCCGGTACGAACCGATCTGTCCGGTTCCGGTGAACGAGGCGCCGCGCGCCGCGGCGGAAAGAGAGGAAACCGGAGACCCGTCGGGGCCGGGGAAACGATCGGCGCTGCCCAAAGCGAGCGATTCGCCGTCCGGCAGGAGCACTTCGAGTTTCGCTTTCCCCTCGACGTTCGGCGCGGCGGTTTCGTAGGGCGCGAGGTTCAGCGGCTCGATCCCGCCGGTGAGAACGCGTGCGATCCCGTCGGCGAGAAGCAAAAAGAGCCACGCCCCGTCGCCGGTGGTGATTCGGTTCCACGCTTTCGGGTCGCTCGGCAGATCGGAAAACGGCGTCGTCGAGAGGACGACGCGGCCGCCGCCCAGCGAGCGTTCGACGAGCGCGGGCGCGCCGTCGGCGAAACGAAGCGCCGCCGGAGGGGCGTTTTCGGCCCAGTCCATCCGCCAATAGCGGTTGACCGACAGACGGGACCAGGGGGCGGAACGGACGCGGTCGGACGTACCGAACGAAGCGAGGAGCGCGTGCGTGCCGGGATCGGGGAGGAGAGGCGTTCCTTCCGGGATATTGACCTGACGAACCGGCGTCCCCCCCGCGAGAGACGCGTATTCGGCGGTTCCCGGCACGGTTTGCCGGCCGAGGAAGATGCCCGCTCCCCCGCCGCCGCGTACGAACCGTTCGATCCGGCCGACGAGTTCGTTCCCCAGGGGGGGAGGATCGAGGAGAAAGAGCGCCGCGGCGTTCCCGTCCGAAAGGGAATATTCCCGAAACTCGTCGTAGGAGAGAACCTCCGTCTCGAACGGCGCGCGGCCCGGCGCGGCGCTTTGGAGCCCGACCGCGCTTTTCATAAAGACCGCGTGTGTTTCCGGAGGGGCGGGCGCGGCGAAAAGGAGCTTTTTCGGCGGCCGTACTTCGAAGGTGAAGAAGAGCCGGTCGTCGTCGGCCAGCGGGTCGGGGGGCGTTTTGGCGATCGTCCCCTGATAGATTCCGTCGGCGAGATCGCGGAGCGCGAACCGTTTTTCGAGCCGGTTGTTTTCGTCGAACTCATCGTCGGTAAACGATTCGACCGCGTTGATTTCGTCTCCCGGCGCGGTGATCGGCGCCGCGGTCAGTTCGAGCCGGCCCGAGGCGCGGCTTTCCGGCGCGGAGAGGGCGACGCGGATCTCGGCTTCCCCTCTTCCCCGATCTCGCGAGACGTCGACCCGCAGATCGGTCAGGGAGAAGTTTCGGATCGTCTCCGGCGTGAAATCGGCGAAATAGAAACGGGTTTCCCCGCCGAGCCCGTCGAGCGCGCGCGCCAGACGGCCGCTCGACTCGGCGGACCAGTCGGCGGCGGCGCGGTCGCCGAGAATGAAGATCTCTTTTTCTCCCGGTTCGGATTTCAGGAGTTCGGCCGCGCGGGCGAGCGTTTCGGCGAGCGTCGCGCGCGCCGGCGCGGTTCGGAGCCGTTCGACCGACTCGCGCGCGGCGAGCCGGTCGACCTGGAACGCGCCGCCGCCGGTCCGTGTGTCAAAGACCGCCACGCGCGCGTCGGCGGCGAATCGGTCGAGGAGAGCCAGGGCGAACCCTTTCGCCTCGTCGAGCCGGGTCCGGCCGCTCTTTTCGTAGTTCATCCGAAGCGACGTGTCGAAGACAAACGCCGCGACGCGCGCGCCGCCGCCGGGGAGCGCCGCGTCGGCCGGCGGAGTTCGGCGCCATACCGGACGCGCCAGCAAGAGGCCGAAGAGGAGCAGAACCAGCGCGCGGAGCGCCAGGAGGAAGAGCTGCTTCAGCCGGAACCGCCGCTTGTTCGTTCGGAACCGCTCTTCGATCAGAATCAGGGGAGGGAAGACGACGCGGCGCGGCCGACCCCGCGTTAAAAGATGGATGGCGATCGGGATCACGATCGCCGCGCACGCGGCCCAGAAGAACGTTCCGGCGGTCAGGCTCATCGCGTTTCTCCCCTATCGCCGCTGATTTCGTGAAAGGAGGTATTCGAAGAGTCCTCGGTCGAACGGGATCCCGGTGTCGAGTTCGACATAGTCGATCTTCGCGCCGAAAGATTCGCGCCGAAGCCGCGCGCGCAGCGTCTCGAGCGCGTCCAAATAGTCGCGCCGGAGCGCGTCGGCGTCGGCGGCGAGCCGCCGGTGTGTTTCGGGGTCCTCGAATTAGACCGATCCGCGGAACGGGAACTCGACCTCGGCGCGGTCCAGGACGTGAAAGAGAATCACGTCGTGTCCGGCGTGCCGCAGACGCCAAAGCGCCTTGAGAAGTTCGTCCTCGTCCCCCAGCAGGTCCGAAAAGACCATGACCAAAGACGCCTTTTTCAGCATGCCGGCGGTCTGTTCGAGCGCCCGCGGGACGTTCGTCGTTCCGGCGGGCTTTAATCGGGCCAGCGCCGACAGGATCGCGCCGAGCTGCGAGCGTTTCGATTTCGGCGCGACGCGGCCGGTCAGTTTTTCGTCGAAGGTCATCAGACCGACCGGGTCCTGCTGATGGATCATCAGATAGGCGAGCGCGGCGGAAAGGGAGACGGCGTAATCGAATTTGGTCGGCAGGTTCGGTTGATACGCGTATCCCATCGACGCGCTCGAGTCGACCAGAAGATAACCGGTCAGATTCGTTTCGGACTCGTATTTTTTGACGTAGTATTTGTCGGTTTTCGCGTAGACGAGCCAGTCGATTTCGTTCGGGTCGTCGCCCGGAACGTATTTCCGATGTTCGCTGAACTCGACCGAAAAACCGTGCAGAGGACTGGCGTGAAGCCCCTGCATGAACCCCTTGACGATGAACTGCGCTTTCAGGTCAAGGCGCTTGATCGTCTGGATCGCTTCCGGGTCGAGATACGACGAAGGTTCCATCGGCGCGTTTACCTTTTCACGTATTTCGGAGCGGCCGGCAGCGGTACCGATTCGAGGAGATGTTCGATGATCCGGTCGTTCGTCAGTCCCTCGGCCTGCGCCTGGAAATTCGTGCTGATTCGGTGCCGCAGAATCGGCACCGCCGCGGCGCGCAGATCGTCGAAGGCGACCGAGTAGCGGCCGTCCATCGCCGCCAGCGCTTTTCCCGCCGCGATGAGGAACTGTCCGGCGCGCGGCCCGGCCCCCCAGTCGACCAGCTCGCGGACCCGTTCCGGCGCCGACTCGTCGCGCGGACGCGTGGCGCGAACCAGCCGGGCGGTATACTCGACGATCGACGGCGAGACGATGACCGAGGCGACCAGCTTCTGAAGACGGAGAATCTGATCGGCGTTAAAGAGCTTTTTGACTTCGCCGTTTCCCCGTTCGCTTCCGGTCGTCGAAAGGATCCGCTTCTCCTCGTCGAGCGTGGGGTAGTCGATCTTGATGTTGAACATGAACCGGTCGAGCTGCGCTTCCGGCAGGGGATAGGTTCCTTCCTGCTCGATCGGGTTCTGTGTGGCGATCACAAAGAACGGGTCGGGAAGGGGAAGGGTCGCCTTCCCGACGGTGACTTCCCGTTCCTGCATCGCCTGTAAGAGCGCCGCCTGGGTCTTCGGGGGCGTCCGGTTGATCTCGTCGGCCAGGAGGATGTTCGTCCAGATCGGGCCTTTCACGAAACGAAAATGCCGTTTCCCCTCCTCGTCGACGTCGAGCAGATTCGTCCCGGTGATATCCGAGGGCATCAGGTCGGGGGTGAACTGGATCCGTTTGAAGCCGATGTCGAGGACCCGCGCCAGGGTCGAAACCAGAAGCGTCTTGGCCAGTCCCGGAACCCCTTCCAGGAGGGAGTGCCCCCGTGTAAAGACCGACGCCAAGAGGAGACGGATCACCGATTTCTGCCCGACCACCACTTTTTGCAGTTCCGCCTCGATTTCGCCGCAGGCGTGCCGGAACTCCGCCAGGAGGTCGCCGGAAGGCGCGTTTGCCGCCGCGGCCCGCGGAACGTCGTTGAGGACGGAATTTGCGTCGGCCGGCGAGCCGACGCGTTCGCCTCCGCCGGTACCGCGGCGGGAAGAATCGCCGACCGCGGCTCGCGGAACATCGTTAAGGGCTGAATTTGCGTCGGCCAACGAGCCGACGCGTTCGCCTCCGCCGGTACCGCGGCGGGGAGAATCGCCGACCGCGGCTCGCGGGATCTGCGGCGGGGCCGCCGCGGCGCGGTCGATTTTCGGGGGGATGGGTTGAGAGGCGTCTTGCGTCATTGTGTTCCGTCCGGGCGCGGGCGACAGAGAACCGGCGCGCCGCTCTATGAGTGCGGTTTTGATTTTCTATTATTGATATTGTCTGTTTTTCCTAGAATAAGCAAAATGGCGTTTTAAATCAAGCGGGGATTTTTATCGGTACGCCGCCGTCCCCGAACCCGGCAGCGCGGCGCCCGCCGACCCGTCGCAGCGATGAACCTGACCCGAATTTTTCTCTTTCTGACGCTCCTCTGTTCGGCGCTCGGCGCAACCCGTCCGGCCGCCGGCGCCGAGCCCCTCTCGCCCGAAGCCGTTCAGAAGGCGATCGACGAGGGGACGCGGTTTCTGATCGATCGGCAGCGTCCCGACGGCAGCTGGGAGGAGGACGCCTACAAGCAATACGCGCCCGGAACCACGTCGCTCTGTCTCCTGGCGCTCCTTTCGTCGGGGATGACGCCCGACGAGGCGCCGGTACGCCGGGGGCTTCACTACGTCGAGCAGTTCTCTCCCGAGATGCAGCAGCGGCAGACCTATCCGATCGCGCTTCAGACGATGGTCTTCTGCCAGGCCGATCCCGAAAAGTACCGCGCGCGGATCGCGGAAAACGCCGACGCGCTCCTGCGCGGCCAGTTCCGAACCGACAACCCGTACAACGGCGGCTGGTCCTACTCGGACCTCCGGCAGGATTTCGGGTACGCCGCCTCCGACAACTCGAATTCGCAGTTCGCCGTTCTGGCGCTTTACGAGGCGCAGAAAGCGGGAGTCGAAATTCCCGCCAAGGTCTGGAAAGAGATCGAGGCGTACTGGATCCGTCTTCAGAACAAAGACGGGTCGTGGGGCTATCGCGCCTCGTTCGACCGACGGAGCGGACGTCTGGCCGAACGGAACGTCAGCGGAACCGGCACCGGGAGCATGACCTGCGCGGGAATCGTCGCGCTGTGGGTCTCCGACGCCCTGCGCATTTCGGGCGTTTCCCTCGACGGCGAGACGGTCAACTGCTGCGACGACGGCGCTCTGCCGAACAACCGCGACCGGATCGAAAAGGGGTTCGACTGGCTGACCGAGCACTTCTCGGTGCGGAGCAATCCGGGAAGCGGCACTTATCTGTATTACTACCTCTACGGGCTCGAACGAACCGGGCGGCTGACCGCGCGCCGTTTCTTCGGGGACGAGGATTGGTATCGGGAGGGCGCCGACTACCTTCTGGGGCTCAAGTCCGAACTCTCCCGTTCGTGGAAAGCGGGCGCGTCGGGCGAGACGCTCGACACGGTCGCCACGTCGTTCGCGCTCCTCTTCCTTTCGAAAGGCCGCTGGCCGGTCCTCGTCTCGAAACTGCAATACAACACTCCCGGTTCCGGCGCGGAGTGGAACCGCCATCCCGACGATCTGGATCATCTGACCCGCCATATCGAAGACGCCTGGGGAATGAACCTGACCTGGCAGGTGATCGACGCGTCGAAAGCGGCCGCCGACGACTATCAGCAGACGCCGGTTCTTTCGATCTCCGGCCGCGTTTCGCCGCTGCCCGCCGATCCCGCCGCGCGCCGGACGCTGGTCGAAAATCTGCGCGCGTATCTCGAACAGGGCGGGTTCGTTCTGGCCGAAGCGCTCGACGGGGACGAGTCGTTCGAGTCGGGATTCCGCGAACTGATGTCGCTGATTCTGGAGGACGGCGAGGGGGACGGCCTTTCTCTCCTTCCCGAAGATCACCCGATCTGGACGGCGGAAGCGAAAGTCGATCCCAAGTATATCCGCCCGCTGTACGGCGCCGATTTCGGATGCCGTACCAGCGTGATCCTGGTTCCCGCCGCCGACGGCGGCGGCGGGACGGCTTCCCTTTCGTGTCTCTGGGAACTCGCCGATCCGATGCGCCGCGGGCCGGCATACGCCGACTCGGTGGAAGAGCGGATCGGCGCCGCCCTGGCGGTCGGCCGGAACATTTTGGCCTACGCGACCGGCCGCGAACTGAAGAACAAAGACGAGGCGGCCGAGGACGTCGCTCAGCGCGCCGGCGAAAAGGAACGGGACGGCCATCGGCCCGAATTTTACGCGTCGATTCTCACGCTCGGCCGCGGGTCCCCCTGCGCGCCCCGCGCGATCCCCCGCCTGATGGAAAAGATCAACGAGACGATCCCGGTACAGACCGTCGTACGGCAGGTTCGTCCCGAAGCGGATCAGTTGGGGGGCGCGCCGCTCCTCTTTTTCCACGGACGTCGGTCGTTTTCTCTTTCGGCCGAACAGACGGCGGCGCTGCGCGATTACTTCTCGTGGGGCGGGTTTCTCTTTGCCAACGCGGTCTGCGGGAGCCGGCCGTTCGCCGACTCGCTGGCCGCCGAAATGAAAAAAATCTTTCCCGACGCCCGGCTTGAGCCGATTCCCGCCGACGATCCCCTTTTCAGTTCCCTTTACGGCGGGACGGAGATCAAATCGCTCGCCGTCCGCCGTCCGCGCGTCGTCGCCGGTCAGCGGCGCGGCTGGGAAGAAAGTTCCGAACCTCCGCGTTTGTTCGGGATCAAACGGGACGGACGCTGGGTCGTCGTCTTTTCGGAATTCGACGTCAGCTGCGCGCTCGAGGCGCGCGCTCAGAGCGCCTGTCCCGGCTACACGCCCGAAAGCGCGTACCGTCTGAGCGTCAACGTCGTCCTCTACGCGATGGAACACCTGTAGCGGAAAGGGCGTGAAAAAAGCCTTGGGTTTAAACCAAGGCTTTTTGAGGAAACGCCGCGCGCCGCTCGCCTTTATTCGG
Organism: uncultured Planctomycetota bacterium; assembly: GCA_902796885.1. Lineage (GTDB taxonomy): Bacteria > Planctomycetota > Planctomycetia > Pirellulales > Thermoguttaceae > RUG695. Next base: position 8,170 of record CADBQY010000147.1, on the reverse strand, counting down.
CCGGTTTATAGTCGGCGCCCAGGACAAGCCATCCTTCGGCGAACGTCAGCTCGCCGGCGTTGAGATAGCCGCGGATTTTCGGCGCGGTCTCTTCGGCGTTCGTTTCGTTCGGGGCGCCGGTATCGCCCGGCGTCTTGGTCGGCAGATGGAAGAGGGGGATCGCTTCGAGCGGGATCGATTCGGGGAGCGCCGCCTGCAGTCGGTTCTTGACCTGACGGCGGATCACCTGATACCGCGCGGGGACGACCGCGCCGCGATCGACTTCGGGGGGCCAGGCTTCGTAGTCTTGGAGCGCCAGGAGCCATCGGCCGTCTTGCTTTTCAAGTTTGTACTCCACGTCGACGTCGAGTCCGGGGAACTCCTTTTCGTTTTCGGCGAACGCGTCGATCCGCAGGTGGACGCCCAGAACGTCGTCGGTGAACGTCACGCAGGCGGGGAGCTCTTCGCAGAACGAAAGATAGAGGTTTTCCCCGCTCAGGCCGGAATCGTCGTCATTCTGGCCGGTTTCGTTCCGAAGCCTTTCCGCGGCTTCGTCGGCGAGACGGTCGATATCGGCTTCCGGGATGTTTTCGCGAATCCACGCTTTCACCTCCTTTTCGGAAAGACGCCGGCCCGAAAAGAGTTCGTGCAGCGGGTTGTTGATCGCGCTCTGATGGAATCGGACGACCAGATCGTGCGGACCAAGCTGGATGTCGGGAAGCCGCGCGGCGCTGATCTGACGGCTGCTGCCGATCTTCGCGTTGAGCTCGAGCATATTCGCGGTGGTTCGGGTTTTCACCTCGGGCGTATAGTTATACTTTTTCAGCAGGTTCCAGACCTTCGCCAGGCGCTCGTTCGCTTCGGTGACGACGCTGACGCGCTTTTCAAATTCCCGAACCACCTTCGTTTCCATCAGACGCTGAGATTCCGCCTTGGAGTAGGGGTATTCCTGACCGACGCGGTCGTAGACGACTTTCGAACCGATCGGACCGCGGCCCGTGTTGATGCCGGTGATCGCCGCGTTCAGGTTCGCCGCCGACGAGGCGGGCCCGAGCGAGATTTCTTTTCCGTCGAAGTAAACCGGTTTGTATATCGTGACCTTTCCGTAGTTGTTCGAAAGAACGGAAACGCCCATCGACGAAACCGCGGTGGTGTTCGTTTTGATGTCGGCTTTAAAAATGAGCCGGATTTCGGCGACGTCTTCGTTCGCGACAAACGCGGGTTTGAGCGTCCCTTCCATCGTGCCGGAACCGTAGGTCGGCGTGCCGCGGACGATCTCCTGCACCGTGGTCGGTTCGGCGACCGAAAGAGGCTGTTCGGGGAATAGAACGCGTTCGCCGAGCGAGGCCTGAATGTTCGGCAGGGAGAATCGGGTCTGCAGAAGATTACAGATGTCGCTGACGCTGTTCGAGTTCTGCTGGCACTCGTACAGGAAGTCGAGCGAGGCGGCGACTCGGCCCGGCGCTTCGACCGAAGCCGGATGGTCGAGACAGTCCTGAACGTCGTCGGGGAGCGCGGCGCACGTGAATTTAAAATCGTCGTGGACGTTCCCTTCGCCCGCGCGGTCGACCGCCTCGGCGTAGTCGCTCAGAATGTTCCGCAGACGGCCGAATTCCGGGTTTTCGAGCCCGTCCTTGTTTTCTTCGAGCTTGGCGAGCGACGAGGCGACGATCGACATGTCGGTGTCTTGTTCCGAAAGGGTCTTTCGGAGCCCCTCAAGATCGAGGAGCTTGATCTGTTCGGCGGTTTTTTCTTTCTCGGAGGAACGATTCAGCAGATAGAGAAGGTTTTTCGTTTCCATCCGCGCGTGTGTTTTAAGGTTGTCGACGCTCTGCACCGCCAATTCGGCGCTGTACGAGTCGGCGGCGCGGTGACACGCTTCGGTCAGGTTCGCGATCAGTTCGGCGTCGGAGCCGGCTTCCGTCTTCGGCGTCTCGCTTGCGGCGGCGGTTTGCGGCTCGGCCGACTCGTCGGCGCCGAGCTCGGAAAGAAACAGAACGGCCGAAAGGAGCAAGAGGGTTAAAGCGGCGGCGGCAGGTTTGGCGTGAGGGTAACCCATGAAAGACGGACTCCGGGTAATTTGTGCTTAATAATAAACGGTTTCCTACGGAAATATAGGTTTTCCCCTTAAATATAAGGGGAAAGCCTTTCGAATTTTTCGTCAAAATATATTTCGCGGTCAAACGGTCGTAACGAAAAAACGGGTTCCGAAATCGAAATCGGCGATTCCGAATAAGGATTGAACCGATCGCGCCCTTTTGACGGTCGGGGGAGAAAAGGACGGTTTGCGAAACGGGGCGTTTACGGTAACTTATACCGGATTTTCCGGTGAATCGTATCGAGGCGAATTTCCTTACCGTATGTCTTCCAGCGGCGATGGAGCCACCAGTACTGTTCGGGAGTCCGGCGGATTCGATTTTCGAGGAGCGAGGTGAACCACTGGGTGATTTCGAAGACGGTTTCGATCCCCCGCGGCGGGTCGAGGGGGTCGTAGTAGCCGAGCGGCTCGATCCGGAACCGCATCGGCGTGTTGTTCACGCGCGAGACGTCGCAGACCAGAATCGGCGCGCTGTATTGCAGCGAAAGGAGCGCCATCGCCTTGTAGGCCGAGGCGGGGCGGCCGAAGAAGTCGACCCAGCAGCCTTTCGGACCGGCCGACTGGTCGGCCAGAAAAGCAAGCCGGCCGTTTCCTTCGATCACGCGGAGAACGTCGTCGAACCCTTCGTTCTTGTCGATGATGTATTGTCCCGTTTCGGCGCGGAGCCTCCCGATATAGCGGTCGAGGAAACGGTTGTCGAGCCGCCGCGCGACCGAGAAAGTCGGGTAGCCCAACAGACCGAGCGCGTACCCGCCGATCTCGAAGTTTCCGAAATGCGCCGAGATCATGATCAGCGGACGATGCTGAAAGAAAAGCCGGACCATCTTTTGCGCCTGACCCGCTTCGATCCAGCGGCACCAGGTCTCTTTATGGACGACGCGGCGGGCGGCGAAGAATTCCCCGCCCATCAGAAGGAGGTGTTCCCACATGCCGCGGATCAGGGCCTTTTCCTGCCGCGGGGTCAAGTCGGGAAACGCGGCGCGGATGTTTTCGCGCAGGGTTTTCCGCCGTACCGGAAAGACGTCGGTGAACAGACGCGCCAAGATTGCCGCGACGTCGTGACACCGTTCGATCGAAAAGATCCCGACGACGGCGATCACCAGACGGATCGCCGAATAGACCGCGAAATCGGCCGCGGTTTTCAGAAACGGGTCTTTCGGTTTTTTGAGGGACATCAAAATATTTCCGGCGGGGGTTCCGAGACAACCCCTCCATTCTATCCCTTTTTTAGCCGGAGGGCAACATCGGTCTTTCCGAATTGTATGACAAAAAAGGCTCTCCGGAACGGAGAGCCCCGCGCGGAGGATTCGCGCCGGCCGCCGATTACGGTTCGCCGCGCGCCGCCTCGGCGGCCGGGACGTCGATCGCCGGAAGGTCGGCTTCGGGAAGGTCGACCGGCGGGAGATCGGCGTTCGTCTCGGAGATGATCGTGTCGACGTCGTCGAGCCGGTCCATGCCGAAGAGGGCGTCCTGCGAGAGGAAGCCGCCCTCGGCGGCGCGGGCGAGGAATTCGCGGTCGATCGGGCCGGGATCGACCCATTTCCCCTCGGCGTCGATTTCGAAGAGGCCCAGTTGGAGCAGGAGAACCATCCGCTGCACCTGATAGTCGAGCCAGGTCTCCATGAAGCTGTTCTGGCTGGTGAGGAGCGAGTTGAGCGCTTCGACCAAATCGCGCGCCGACGACGTGTTGATCGAAGTCGCCTTCGCCGGATTGGTCAAATCGAGCTGCGCCAGGTGAACCTGGACCGTCGCCACACGTACCGATTCGCGTTTCAGTTCCAGCTCCATCTGATTCCGGTAGATGTTTCGGATCATGTCGCGGATCTGGAGATTGACCGAATCGACGTATGTGTAATAGTTGCGGCGCGCCCGGTCGTAGGCGATCAGCGCCCGCCGGTAGGCGTTTCGTTCGGCGAGACGGTCCAGCGGCGCGTCGAATCTGATCGAGGCGTTGGTGTTCAGATCGTTCGAACTGAATTTCAGCGGGTTCGAACCGTTGCTCGTCACGCTGCCGCCGAGCTGAAGGTCGAGAGCGGCGCGCAGCGCGTTGGCGGTGACCTCGATGTTCCGCCACACGTCGACCAGCTCGCTTCGGGCGTTCATCCAGTCGAGCCGATGTTCCCGCGCCACGGCGAACGCCTCGTCTTCGTCGATGTCGATGATCGGCAATTCCACCGTTTCCAGGCGGGCGCGCGTTTGAACCAGGCGAATGGTGATCAGGCGTTCGGCGAACTCGTCGAGACAGGCGCCGACCCATTTGCGGTACGGCTCTTCGATATCGTACTTGGGGGCGTTCCCGCCGCGCCGCTCTTCCCGTTCGAGAATTTCGGCCAGGACCGGATCGTCTCCCAGTTCTTCGCGCATTTTCGCTTCGTTCGCCGTGTCGTTATCCTCAAAGAAATCTTCGAGCTGAAGCTTCCTGATCAGGCCGATCACTTCGGGACTGAACGGGGATCGGGAAGGGTGCGCCGAAGTTTCGACGATCATCTCCGCGAGCTGCTGCGGCGGGAATTCGCCGATCGTCGCGTCCATCAGACGGAGGATTTCCTCCATCCCTTCGCGGGCGGTTTCCAGATCGCTTTTGATCAGAGCTATCTTCGCGTCGAACCGGTCGGCGTCGCAGAACGAGCTGTCGAGTTCCGGGTGTTCCCGGCTCAGCTTTCGGGAGAGGTTCGCCATCGACTCTTTTCGGCTGGCGGTCGCCCCGTCGAGTTTGACCAGATCGTCCTCGATTTCCGCGAGTCCCCGCGCGACGCTTTCGTTAAACTCCGAGAGCATATCGGCGATTCCCTCCGGCATCGGGATCGTCTCGTTCCGTATGTCGCGCAGCTTTTCGTTGACCTTCTCGTATATCGAGGTCAGCGTCGGCGACATCAGGGTGAACCGGTCCAGGAGCTTGTCCTCGATCACCACGTTCCTAACGTCCGGCGGAAGCCCGATCTTGATCAGATAGCTCTCGATGCTGTTCCGGTATCTGTCTTTCTGACTGACCAGCTGGCTCTGTCTGTTGAGGAGCGTCTGGCGTACCTGTTCGACCTGGTAGCTGTTCGGCAGGCGCCCGGCCTTGAAATACTCTTCGTACTGGTTCAGGTTGTCTTTGAGCGACTCGATATGCTGCTGCTCGTTTCGGATCTGAACCTGGTCCCGCAGCAGGGAATAGTACCCGTTGCCGACCGACGCGCTTCCGGTGAACCGCGCCGGGTAACCGCCTCCCGACGGCGCGGAGATCGGATTCGAACCGGTTAGGACGCTCACGTAGAACCCCTGCTGGAAGAACGCCAGCTGGCGCACGTTCGCCAGAAGGCGCCGTTCGCTGAGCGTCAGACTTTCGAGGGCGACCGCCCTTCCCGCGCCGCGCAGCAGAGGCTGCGTGATATTGTAGCTCAATTCGGTGGTCGGCATATACGACTGATTTCCCGGACTGAAACTCCAGACGAGCGAGTTGGCGATCCCGACCACGACGTCGGCGCCGGTCGCGAAGTGTTTCGACAGGAAGGGAGACCCGACTCCGTAGCGCCCGCCGCCGAAATCGTTTTCGAGCCGCGACGTCGAGCCTTTCTTCAGACCCCCGTAGTTATTGAAGAAGAGCGAGTCGCCGCCGTAGAACTTCACGTCGAAGACATACCTTTCGGCGGTCACGTCGAGCGCCGCCAGGTAGAGGTTTTCCATGGCGGTTCGGTATTCGGGGGAATGGAGAAGCGCCAGGTCAAACGCCGCATCCTGGTCGATCACGACGTCTCCCTTCTCGTTTTGGGGCAGGGTCTGCCGCCACGCCTCGTTTTCGACCGAATCGGTCCAGCCGTTATCCCACCATTTCCGCCACCCGCGCATCCCTTCGACCTCGTGCATAAGCCGCTGGGCGGCGGCGTCGTCCTGCGGCATCGGCTGGCGGTCCGGATCATGGAAATCGCTGTAACGGGAACCGCAGTTCTGTTCGAGCGTGAAATTTTCCACTTTCCAGAGAGGGTCCCGCTGGTCGACGGCATTCAGCAGATCGTAGACCTCGCGGTCGGCATTGACCCGATACTGCTGGCGCGCGCAGCCGGAAAGCGCGGCCGCGCCGATCGCCAGAATCACGCAGATTGACCTCAACGTCGTTTTCATCGATTGTTTCCAACGGGCTTGGTAAACTTTACGGTTTGTATCAGGGTTATCGGAAATGCGGGTTAAATCGGATTATCAAAAAGATCCGATTTTATCGATTTGCCAAAAACTTCCGGCGCAAATTAGCGCAAGCGAGCGCCGCGCGCCGTTTTTCCAGAAGTGCCGCCCCTCAGATTTCCGTAATAAAAAAGAACGGGCTGTTGTTGACAGCCGGTTTAATCTGGGTATTTTATAGAAGATACGCTCGCTCCGTAAACATTGCCGGTCGGGTCGGCTTTTTTCGGATTAAGCGTAAAAACCATTACGTAAACAAGAAAAAACGGGTAAAAGGGCGCGGTTTCCTCCCGAACGGGCCTTCTTTCCCTGAATTTTAGACTAAAATATCCGAAGGGGGGGCGCGGAGCGTCCGCTTGAAGCCCGCGGAAACTCCGACCGGGATTTCACGCCGCGGCCGTCGAGCCGCGGTCGGCACGCGAATCACGAACGCCACCGGCGCCAATCGCGGAGAGGTTTTTGAATGCATAGGCTAAATTGGGTCACGATCGTCCTCATCGTTCTGACGGGGATCTTCTATTTCGTTCTCCTTTCGAACCGCTTTTCGCTCGGAAGGGATCGGGAAGAGAAGATCGCCAAGCAGGAGAAGCAGATTGAGGATAAAACCAAAGAGATCGAGAAGATCCGAACGGAGATTTTCGGCGTTCCTCTCAAGTCGGGGGAAGAGTGGGCGTGGAGCCGAATGGGTCTGGTCGCCAAGAGCGACAAGCTCGACTCGCTCGTTCCCGGAAAAGTCTGGACGATCTGTCAGCCCGGCAAATTCAGCGGCGTGAACAGCGGTCCCGTTCTGGACCTCGAATTTACCGTTTATCCGACCGAAGGGGGGGCGCGCACCAGCGACAGCGCGAAGGTCGGCGAGAAAGACCTGGTCTACATCTTCGACAAGGGGATTCCGTTCCCGAACGAGTCCGATCCGAACGCCTCTGCCGAGCCGTCGGAAGAAGCCGCCGAACCGGCGAAGTTCCTCGGAATCTTCACCGTGACCGAGATCAGCGGGGCGCCGGGCGCGCCCGCCTCCGAGTCGGAAGGGGAAGCCGCCGCCGCTTCGATCGGCCCCTACACTTACAAGGTAAAAACAATCGGCGTGGTTCCGATCGAGCAGCGGGAACTGATCGCCGAATCAGTCAACGCCAATCACGCCTGGATCGTCTACGAAGGGCTCCTGCCGATCGACTCGCCGACCGATCTTTCGGTCTGGCTCGAAGAATATCCCGACAGCCCGTTCAGTAAATCCCTCTCCGACGAGAAGCGCGAATTCTTTAAAAAGACGACCTACGGAACCGCCGCCGACCTCGAAGAGTTCGACGCGGCGCTGGCCGAAGCGAAAGACGACCGTTCGCTCCACGCGTTCGCCGAACCGCCGGAAGGGAAACGCTATCCCGACCGCTACGACACCAAGATTCTGCGCGAGTATTTCCTGCGCGACAAACTGATCGTTCTGACCTCGCGCGGCGAGGCTTCGAAAGAGGACCTCGACCAGGTGATCGGCGACCAGCTGGTGATGCTCGGCTGCGGCGCCGTCCCCGGAACCGAAGCGTGGGACACCGATCCGAGCCTGATCGAAACGTTCAACGGGCTCGACGAAGAAGGCCGGGCCGAGTTTGAGGAGAAATCGGCGGCGCTCCGCGAGGCGTATGAGAAGATTGGCGGCGAGGGGCTGGCGCATATCGCCTCGCTTCTCCCGACGGCGCAGAACGGGTTTCAGTCGCAGACCTTCTTCGATCAGAAACAAAGCGCGATCGTTAAACGGAGCGCGATGCGCACGCAGCGCGACATCGTCAAGCGGCGTCTGGACATTGCCAACGAGACGGTCGCGCAGGTCGAGGCTCGGATCGAGCAGCTGACCGGCGAGAACGCCCGGCTCGGCCGGTCGATCGCCGAAGCGCAGTTCGAGGCCGCCGATGCGGCGGCCGCCCGTGCCGCCGCCGCAACCGC
>CADBQY010000146.1 GCA_902796885.1 uncultured Planctomycetota bacterium | reverse complement strand
GAAAGCTCTTCGACGATATTGTCGATCTTCTGCTGCAGAATGGCGTCGTACGCTTCTTTGTACGTGCTGGTCAGATCGGAAATGACAAGTTCGTCGATCTTCTTAAGCGTTTCGATATGAATCGCCGCCGCGTTTTCGGCGAGGTAGTCGTTGACCTTCATCTGAATCAGTTCTTCTCTGACCAAGGTCTGAACCTGATTCAAAAACGTTTCGGCTTGCACGTCCGGTACCGTTCCGTCGGCGATGAGGTCGGCGAGCGCCTCTTCCGGGGCGACGCCGTAATCTTCCGCGTACGTTTTCACCGCCGCCACGTCCGCGGCGACCAGCGCCGGGATATCGTCCGGGTCGACGGAATGATCCGATTTGTAGTAGCTCGTTAGAGCGGCGGAAAGCGAACGCTCGAAATAATCCCATTCGACGTCCGGAATGACTCCCGCGCCGATCAGAGCTTTAAGCGCGGCGTCCGGCGTCGAGCCCGGATTCGCGTTCATGTATGATTCGATCGCCTGGATGTTCCCGTCGATCGACTCTTTGATCACTTCCGCGACTTTTTCGGCGATTTTGGCTTCAAGTTCGTCGCCGCTGTAAATGTGCGAGAGCGTTTCGCGCCAAATCGCTTCGATCGACGTGTCGTCCGCATAGTAGTCTTCCAGCTCGCTGCGGAGCGCCGATTCGAAGCAGTCGAGATATTCCGAGCTTGTTTTGTTGACGTATTTGGCGGCGACCTCTGCGTAGGTCATTCCGTAATATTCGGAGTTCGGATCGGTGACTTGCGAGGAGTCGGCCAGGAAGTCGCTGATCGTCATCGACGCGACTTCCGGATAGAGCGTGAAGAATTTTTCGGTCCACTCCTCTTTGGTTTCCGCCAGGAGGACGTCGTATTTCTCCCTCCATTTTTCGTAGAGGTTGTTGAGAACTTCCAGTTCGTTGGCGAAGTAGTTCTGATAACTTTCCTGATAGAACGCCTCTTTCATCTGCCGCTGGAACGACGAAAGGGCCGCGCGGATATAGTCGTCCGGATCGATAAATCCGTACGCCGTGGCGTCGGTGTCGGAAGAGATGATCGTCGAATCGCCCGAATCAATCACCGTTCCGGAACTCAGGTAGTTGGAGTAGGAGTAGTTGTCCGAGTACGAGCCGCTCAGACCGAACCACGCCTTGAAATAGTCGGAAAGATCTTCGTTCCCCGTTTTCGCGAGGATTTTCTGGACCTCTTCCCATGAAAGGAAAACGTAGTTGCTCTGCGCGTAGTCGTTTCCGACTCCGACTTGTATCGAATTGTCGACAGCCTGTACGTCGTAGCCGTACCCCTGGTAGGCGAAGAAAATATCGCCGTCGGCGTCCATTCCGACGCTGACGTTCCCCACGTTCAAAACATAGAGATTTTCACCCGGCACTTCCCCTTCGGTCGAAGCGACGTCTCCCGAGCCGAGCGACGTTTCCGAGTAGACGTACTGATCGTCGCGGGTCACTTCAAACAGTTCGCCCATCGCGGTGCTGAACGAGTGGTAAAGGAGGTTTTCCATAAACGTGGCGTTCGCCGCCGTCCAGGTCATGACGTAATGGCCGTTGTTGTCGAAATCGATCGCCGGGGCGTAGGAATTCTCGGCGACCATGACCCGATCGACAAACGGCGTGTATTGCTGAGCGCCGTAGACCGATTTGTAGAGATTGTCCGCCTCGACCCACGCGATGACGGTGACGCCGTCCGGCCCCATCGCCACGTAACTCTCGCTGTAATACGGCGTTCCGTACGACCCGCCGACCGGGTCGGACGACGTGACGACGACGTCGCCGGTGATCCCCAACCCGGTGCTGTCGAACCAGCCCGCGACGATTCCGGCGAAGTAGCTGTTCCACTGCGAGTCGCTCGTCCACGAAACGACGAAGTTTCCTTCGGAATCGCACGAGATGCAGGGAAGTTCCTGCGTGCCGTTCGTTTCGACGTTGACGCGGAAATCCGCGCCGAGCGGACGGACGCACTGAACCGCCGCGACTTCGTCCACGTTGGTCAGATACGGGTCGACGTTGGCCAGAGGTTCGCCTGTCGTCCCGCCGTCGGCGTAGAAGCTGATTTTGCTCTCGTCGTTTGAAAATCCCTGGATCGTAAAGCGGCGGGCGTAGATATCGGTGTAGTTGTAACGGTCCGTCACCTCGTCGATATCGGACTGCCAAACGATCGTAAAGGTGCCGTTGTCGGCGAACGCGACGTCGGGGTTATACTGATCGGTCTTGCCGGTGCCGATCAGAACCGGATCGCCGTTTCTGTCGTAGATGACGTTCCCGTCGTCGTCTTTGGCGTATTGCGCCTCTTCGGGGGAATTGACGCGGAAGACCGGACTCGACTCCTTGATCGTTTCGACCAGTGCCGAGCCGTTCATCAGCGGGTCGTTCCCGTTGACGTACGCGTAGCCGTCTTCGATCATTTCGGTGCCGCCGACAAGGAGACTCGAGACGACCAGCTGCTGATGGTTCTTGTAGCCGCTGTTTCCGGTGAAGGTGACTTCGAACCGGTAATAGGTATAGTCCCCTTCGACCTGGGTGTCGAGCGCGGTGACGTTCACTTCGATATTCGGGAAGACGCGCGTGGTGTAGTAGTCGTACGAAGTGTCGGCGCGGTAGGCGCTCTCAAGCTCGTCCGAGATCCGGGCGGCGTAGCAGAGCGCCTCGTTGTCGTAATACCACTGCCGCATGACCGGCGCGTAGTAGGCGTCGGAGGCGGTTCGTTCGAACGCCTTTTCAAGCTGTGAGGCCATCGCCGCGGTGTCGGACGTGATGGTGATCCCGATCTGTTTGCCGGTCAAGAGGCTGTAGTTGGTAATGGTGGTCGGTGTGCTGATCGTTTCGATGAGCGCCGACGGAGTCGTTCCGGCGGTATAGGTCTGCGAGGCGATCGTCAGTTCCGGAACCGTGCCGGTAAAAGCGTCTCCGAGATAGGTGATGTCGAATTCGGTTTCCGAGAAAGCCGTCACTTCGATTTTCGCGAAATCGGCGCCGAGCGAACGGATCGCCTTTTGAATGTTTTGGGCGTTGACGGTCGGAGTTTCGGTGGTGTCGATGGCGAAGGTGAACTCGTTTCCGTCCAGACTGAGCGTGACCTCTCCGACGATATTGGTGTTTGAAGCGCTGGTGTATTGGCCGGTGTCGTAATCGTAGGATGTTGTGTTGGACCTTCTCGGCGTCGACGAGTAGAAGGACAGACGCTGAACCGCCGCCGAACCGTAAAGAAGTTCAAACGAAGCGCCTTTACCGATTTGCGCCGTTTCGATGGCGACGGTGACGACCTGGGTCTCGTCGGTGAGGTAGCGCGCGTAGACGTTCAGGTCTTCGCCGATTTCCTCGCCGGTCACCGGGTCCGTCAGTTTGTCGGCCGCCGTCCACGCCGCGATCACGTCGTTTGCGGCGTTGACGTCGGCGGCCACCTCGCCTCGAATATCCTGCCACTCGGTATTAACCAGGACGTCGTCCACCGAACCGATCGTCAGACTCAAAAGATGCCGTTCTTCCAGGGGATCGAGGGCCAGATGACGTTTTTTCATCTTCAGCTGGGCGAGCTTCTTTTCGCGGGCGGCGAAATACTTTCTCAGAACCGCTTCGCGAGTTTTCACCGTCATGTTCCAAAGCTTGTTGATACCTGTCAGCGACATTCTACTGTTTCCTCTGGTTGCTCATCTGTTGATGCGATTACGTCCCGCGCGGACCGGAAGGAGTCCGAGCAAGGCGCCGGGTTTCCCCATCTTGCCTAACCGGCACGGCAGGGGATCTCGGGCAAGAGTATCCCCATCCGGAGACAGAGAGACTCCTTCGTCAGATTATCGGTTAAACTATAGTGAGTAGTTTTTTGTTTTTCGGAAAAAACGGCAAATTGACTCACGTCCGATTCTTTCATTCCGATAAAGGAATCTCTCCATAGACCGAGTTTACCCGCTTTTCCTGTTTTTAGGGCTGTTTGGGGCTTTTTAAACTCTGTGACTTAAAAATTTCCCTCTTTTTCTTCCCGCCGGGCGCTCCGCATTATGACAAGAACGGAGGAGAGAGAAATTTTCACGGTATTTTCGGGGAAACCGGTTATAATGAACTTTTCCTTCTTTCCGCGGAAAATACGAAAAAAAGGGACTTTTTCCGATACCGTCGCTCCCCTTTCGATTTCCGCGCCGATTAAAATGATAGGAAGGGGGATGTTGTGCCTGGACAACATTCCCGGAAACGGTTATAAAATATATAAATTGAGTAATTTAGACAATTAGGCCTTCTGAGCTTCCTTGCCCGCCGCGTGGGGAGGATATGGAGAGAGTCCGTCATGAGAAAGATGTTTGCCCGGATCGATTCGCTTTTTAGTAAACGGGGCGCCTCGAAAGTCCGTTCCGGCATTGGAAAGTCCGCAAAAGGCGGATCGCGGCTTCTGAACGGTCGGCGGCTCCGACTCGAGTCGCTCGAGGACCGGCTCCTCCTGGCGGTGACGGCGGGGGAGACGGCGAATGCGGCGGTTCTGCCCGAGCCGACGGGGGCGACCACGTGGGTTGTGGATACGCTCGATGACCCGCGTACCGATGTTCAGGATGGTACTACTGCGTTGCGCTACGCGATCAACAACGCAGTGAATGGTGATACGATCGTCTTTGCCGGTTCGCTGAAGGGCGGAACGATCACGTTGCGTGAAGATCGCGAATCGCTCAAGATTGACAAAAATATCACTATTGATGCCTCTTCGATTGGCGGGATCACGATCGATGCCAAGGGCAAAATCAATAGTGTATTTTCTATCAGCGCTTCTGTGGAGCTGATAGGTTTGACGATCACTGGGGGAACGGGTGCCGGTATTAGCAACAGCTCCGGTCGTCTGACACTTACTAATTCGGTCGTTTTAAAAAATATCGGCACTGGGGTTTCTGGAGGCACAGTGACGATCTCCAATTCGATTGTCTCAGGAAATACTGGCGGTGGAGTTTCTGGAACGACGGTAACGATTACCAATTCCGCTATCTATGGTAATTCCGCATCGTCATCATCATCTTCTTCTTCGGTCGGAGGAGTTTCTGGAACCACGGTGACGATTACCAATTCCGCCATCTATGGTAATTCCGCATCGTCATCATCATCTTCTTCAGTCGGAGGGGTTTCTGGAACCACGGTGACGATTACCAATTCGACTATCTCCGGAAACTCTGCTACGGCTTCCTCCTCTGTTGGCGGGGTTGCTGGAACAACCCTGACACTCACCAACGCTATTGTCACATTCAACTATGCCTCCAGAAAATGGAGTCAAGATCTTTACACACCTTACACCTACTCCGGGTCAAATAATATCATCGGTCTTGATCCCGGGTTTGTCGTAGCGCCGCATTTCACATCTGGAAAGCTGGATAACCTCAATAGTCTTGACCTTTCGCTTACGGCAAAAAGCTGGGGTGTCGACCGTGGAAAATCTCTTGATGCCGCCACAATGGCTTTAATGGACAACAAGGACGTTGCTGGAAATCCGCGTGTCGTGAATGGTACGATTGATATCGGTGCTTATGAATACCAAGGGACTGTTGGTTCACGCGAAACGGCCTCAACTGTCGTTACCACGTCAAACGATGTTCTTGATCCAACTGATGGTCTTATCTCACTGAGGGAAGCAATTTTTTACGCCAAATCTGGGAGTACGATTACATTTGACACATCTCTTGCCAAACAGACAATTACACTTTCAGGCGCAGAACTGCTAATTGACAAGAGTCTCACCATTGACCCATCGTCTATTGGCGGAATTACCGTTGATGCTGACGGGAGAAGCCGAGTTCTCTGCGTTAACGATTCGAATGCCGTGGTGGAATTGATCAATGTTTCTGTTGAAAATGGTGCCGCCAATGGTGGCGGCGGGATTTACAACGCAGGTACGTTGACATTTACCAATTCAACAGTCAAGGGGAATTCTGGTGTTGGAATTTACAATGCTGGAACTTTGTCGCTTTCCGATTCGGTTGTTTCGGGTAATTCCAACAGAGGGATTTATAACGACGGTTCGCGGGTGGATATTGATAACTCAACGGTTTCCGCAAACACGTCGACCGGTGACGGCGGTGGAATTTACAGCTCCTCTGGCACGTTGAATATCTTCGGCTCGTCTGTTTCCGGGAACATTGTGGAAGGTAACGGCGGTGGAATTTACATCAATTCTGGCACTGTGACACTTACCGATGTAACGATTTCCGGAAACAAATCAAGTAAGTCTGGCGGCGGAATTTATAATTATTCTGGCAAATTGAGTCTCACAGGTGAGAGCACAATCATTTCTGAAAACAATGCAACCAATTCTGGTGGCGGTGTTTACAATAGCGGCACCTTGACGATAAACGATTCAAGAATCATTGCGAATACCGCCCAATCGGGGGGAGGGGCTTATAACGGCTATTACGCATCAAACAATCGCTATTATGGTGGCAGCATTACGCTCGTAAACGTTACCATTTCTGAAAATACCGCAAAGAATGAAGGTGGCGGGGTCTACAACATTTTTGGTAAACTGACGTTTACCGATACGACCGTCTTCAAGAATTCCGCGTCAAACGAAGGCGGTGGATTTTACAACAGAGGCGGGACACTGAATGGTGTGAACTCCATTATCCTAGCGAATTCTGCTCAATCTGGGGGGGGAATTTATAATGGCCGTTGGGATATTGCTGGTGAACATTATTATGGGAATGTTTCGCTTATCAACGTTACCATTTCGGGAAATACCGCACGTGAACGAGGGGGTGGAATTGACAATGCAGATCCGAAGGTAACGCTAAAATTTGCGAACTCAATTATTCTGATTAACTATGCCGCGAACTACTCCGATCTTTACGTTTCAACAGGGGGAACATTTGATCCGGTTACCAGTTTTTACAACGATGAAGACCATTTTTATGATGGCGAAGACCCTGGTTTTGTGGTTGCACCGGTATTTAGTAAATCTGGAGTTCTCACTAACGCCGAAGAAGTGGATCTTGCTCTCGCTCCGGGAAGCCGCGCCATCAACAGGGGAACAAACGATGTTGTCGAAACCGAAACGGATATTGTCGGGAACCCGCGTATTGTCCGTGGTATCGTTGATATTGGCGCCTACGAATACCAGGGGGATGCGGGGAGTTTGGTTGTTGACACCTTAGAGGATACTGTCGATGATTTTGACGGCAAGACCTCACTTCGCGAGGCGATTTCTCTGGCCGAAGCGGGCGATATGGGTGAGACGATCACTTTTGCCGATTCGCTGAAAGGCGGAACGATCACGCTGAAACAAGGTCAGCTTGTGATTAGTGAGGGGATCACTATTAGTGCTTCTTCTATTGGTGGGATTACGATTAACGCAGGGGGACAAAACCGCGTCTTTTACGTAGGTAGTGATTCGAGCAGTCCGGTGGAGATGATTCATCTGACGATCACCGGCGGTACTAGCGACCGCGGCGGCGGTATCTACGTCGAGTCTGGTGCACTGGTTCTCGCTAATGTGACGGTTTCCGGGAATACCGTGACCGGTTCCGGCGGCGGTATTTATAATGGTTCGGCAGGAACGGTGAACATGACCAGTTCGTCGATCATTGGAAATGCTGTCGGTAACGGTGGGGGTTCCGGCACGGTTTACGGTGGCGGAATCTGTAACGCCGGGACCATGACGGTCTCGACTACCCACCTTAACGGGAACAGCGCTCGGGCGGGTAACGCGTTCGGCGCCGGTGTCTATAATGCCGGGACGATCACCTTTGATAACAGCGAATTTTTCAATAATACACTCGCGGCCGATGCCGCCGGTTGCGGCGGCGCCCTTTATAACACCGGAACCGCAGATCTGTACAACTGCACCGTGGCGGGGAACAGTTCAAAGAATTTTTCGCTCAGCGGGGACGAACAATTTTGCGGCAGCGGGATCTATAACGGCGGAGTGCTCAACGTTTATAACGGTATCATCGCGCTCAATGCAAAAGATGGAAACCTGGCGAGCGCTACGTCCGCTTCCGGTAACGCCTATTTTGTCATTGCGCCGAACGCCGAATGGACGAGTTCTCAGTCGGCCTATGAATATGATCCTGAATCTCCCCTCTTTGTCGTCGATCCCGCGTTTAGCGCCGATGGCGTTCTGCTTAATCCCAATGATGCCGATCTGAGACTGGACGATGACTCACAGGCGATTGATATCGGGAGTCTGACGTATCGGAGGGGGAGTGTCGATCTTGCCGGGAACAACCGTGTCAACGGATCGACTATTGACCTAGGTGCTTACGAAAATGACTACAGTGGTGTCCGGCCACTCGCCACTCCCAGAAATTTCAGCGTGAAGGCGCTGACTCCGACTGACTTAGTTCTTTCCTGGAATCCAGTAGCACATGCTGATTATTACATTCTGCGTTATGGTGCCGATCAGGAAAATTGGACTGAGATAACTGTCAGCCGGACCGATTATGAGATGACGGTTCCCGATCCGAAATCAACCTACTACTTTACGATTCGTGCCTGTTCCGAAAGTACGAGTTACACTCCGTCGGATTGGAGCAGCATCGTTTCGATCGCACCAGGCGTTCTGACGGTTCCCAAGGATCTTAAGGCTGAGCCCGCTGGTGTTTCTTCGGTTTCCATATCATGGAGCGCAGTTGAACATGCTGATGGCTATATCGTTCGTTACTGGACGGTTAGTCCATTGAGTTATACAGATGTTTCGGTGGAGGGAACCTCTTATGTTCTGACAGGTATCATGCGGAATCAGACCTATCACATTTCAGTCTGTGCCACTGATTCCAAGGGAATATTCGAAAACTCTGATTTTTGCGACGAAATTTCGCTCGTTCCGGGAAAACTTTCGACGCCTGTCAATGTCAAGGCAGAGGTTCTTGATGACGACGGTTCGATCAGAGTCTCTTGGAATCCTGTCGTGAACGCCGAGTCGTACCGGATATTCTGGCGTACTGGGGGAAGTGCGGTTAAGCGCCACGTTGATACGACGGAGAACTCGTATACTTTCACCGGCCTCGACCGAAACTTCAAATACTATTTCTCGGTTCAGGCGCTTGCGTCCAGTCCCTATACCGATTCGGACGTCAGCTCCCCGGAAGTGAGCGCCGGGTGGAGCGGACTCACGGTTGTGACAACCGCCGAAGACGAATTTGATCTTTCGAACAGCGTTATTTCATTGCGCGAGGCTATCCATTATGCCGGGACGGTTGTCGATGGCGTTCTCCTCCCTTCAATCATTACCTTCGATCCCGCCCTTGCCGGTATGGTCTGCGTCCTTTCCTCGTCCCTCGGAACACTCGACGTTGACAAATCGGTGACGATCGACGCCTCGGATCTCGATGGCGGCTTTACCGTTGACGGCGGCGGGGCGAATCGTGTCTTCACGATTACCGGTTCCTCGAACGAGGTCGAACTGATCGGTCTGACGATTCAAAACGGATTCGCGCCGGTTGAGTCGGCGGGCGGCGCGTTGGCGCGCGGCGGCGGGATTTATTCAACCGCCGGTTCGCTGACGCTGACCGACTGTGTAGTGACCGGAAATACCGCACAGGCGGAAATTGGGGAAGAATCTTTCGGGAACGCCATCGCCTACGGCGGCGGAATCTATGCCGAAGGAGCGCTGTATCTTTCCGGCACGACGGTTTCGAATAATTCGGCGTTGGCAACGACTCATACCGTCGGCGCGGCGTATCGTGCCGACGCTTTCGGCGGCGGGATTTACGCGTCCGATTTTGAAATAACCCATTCTTTTGTTTCGGGAAACCTGGCGCAGGCGGTTTCGAGCCAGTCCTATGCCGTCGTCAAGGGGGGCGGGATCTACGGCAGCGGCAGTGTGGTCAACTCGCTCGTCGTGCGGAACGCCGTGCGTGCCGACTCGGCAAAACAGGTGAGCACCTCGCAGCTTTACGCGCTGGCGTTCGGCGGCGGCATCTGCCAGGAGACCGATCTGACGATCGTCAACTCGACGATCGCCAAGAACAGCGCCTGGTCGACCCGTTCGAAAGACAAAGCGTATTACGCGCACGGCGGCGGTGTCTGCGCGGTTTCGAACGCGGGGACCGTTACGATCAACAACTCGATCGTCTTGCTGAACAACACGTCGTATATCGGCGCGCTCGATGCAGAGAGTCTGTATCCCGCCGGGGATTACGACGGCTACGACATCTGCCTCTATACCGGCAACAGCGATATCCTCGTCGGCAACAACAACGTTTCGACGTTCGACGGCTGGTCCGACGATTGTGCCGACAACGCTCTGGTCGTCTATACCTACGGGACCAAGACGGTTCCGGCGTCGATCGACGTCTATTACGGCGGAGAAACGTCCTCTTATGAAGGCGTGGACGCGTTGCAGGCATTTCTTGACGATTTCTTTGTCAACGTCTACGATTCGGCCGTTCCGGCGGAGAGCCTCGATACCGAAGATTACCGATTACGCACAAAGGCGTTATGGGCGGTTGGCCGCGGAAACGTTTCCCTGGCCGTCGAAGCCGACGGTTCGACGATTTCCTATGATCTGGACGGCAAAGACCGCATTGTGGGCGGCGCGGTTGATATCGGCGCGTATCAGACGGGCTCTTCCCATATGCCGGAAGGTGATAGTTTGGTTGTGACAACGGTTGCCGATGTGATCGATCCCGAAGATGGGCAGACGAGTCTGCGCGAAGCGATTCGCTATGCCGAGTCTCTCGGCGGCGGAACTGTGACTTTTGCCGATTTCTTAGCCGGCGGTGAGATCATTCTCGACGCTGATTTGGGTACGATTACCATTTTGTCGGCAGTCAATATCGACGCTTCGAATCTCGTCAACATCGACGGTGATCCCACGCTGCTCATTAACGGCGCGAATCTTTTCGACCGGATTCTGACCATTGAGTGCAGCGCGGGCGAGATCTCGTTGAGTAGCCTCATTTTTGCCTACGGACGATCAGACAGTGATGGAGGTGCAATCTATTCCAAAACCGAAAGTCTGACGTTTGTCAATTCTCAATTTCTGTCCAATACTGCTGTTAATATGGGAGGTGCTGTCTGTGCTGCTGGAGACCTGATCCTGCGCGGTGGTTCGTTTGAAAATAACGCCGTGGGAGATTCCGGCGGCGCGGTCTATGCCGGCGGAGCGCTTAGCAT
Organism: uncultured Planctomycetota bacterium; assembly: GCA_902796885.1. Lineage (GTDB taxonomy): Bacteria > Planctomycetota > Planctomycetia > Pirellulales > Thermoguttaceae > RUG695. The sequence goes on along the minus strand of CADBQY010000146.1, from coordinate 8,832 downwards.
TTCGGGAACCCACTTCCGTGCGAACAGTTCGAACAGGGGCGGTGCAGTTTTTGCCGTTACAACAGCCGAACTTACAGGCGCGGTCTTCAAGGCGAATGCCGCAGTTGGTATGGGCGGCGCAGTTCATGCTAACGGTCAGGTCACAGTGAGCGATTCCACCTTTACGGGGAACGATGCCGAGAGCGGCGGTGCGATCTACGCGGTTTCCTCGGCCGAACTGACCGGAGGGACCTTCAATTCGAACATCGCGGCTTTGCTTGGCGGCGCGCTTTATGCCGGCGACACGGTCACGGTGAACGGTTCGGCTATGACGGGGAATAGTGCCGAGAGCGGCGGCGCGATCTACGCGGTTTCATCGGCTGAACTGACCGGCGGGACTTTCCATTCGAATATCGCGGCCTCGCTTGGCGGCGCACTTTATGCCTGCAATCGGCTCACCATGAGCGATTCGACCTTTATAAAGAACAGCGCCGAAAGCGGCGGTGCATTTGTTTCCTTGACGGACGCGGTTGTCAGTTATTCGATCCTTTCCGAAAACACAGCGACGTCCAATGGCGGCGCCGTTTGGCAGACGGCCGGTTGGCTGACCGCGATTAATACGCAATTTGACAACAATACAGCGGCTGTCGGCGGGGGGCTCTATATCGACAAGCGCGCGGTGGCGGTTTTGCGCAATGTGACCGTTACCGCCAATTCCGCCGATACAGGGAGCGGTTTGTATGCCGGATCGCGCGCCTGGGCGGATTTGTACAATACAATTGTCGCCGCGAATACCGGCGACGATATCGCCGCGTCGTCCGACGCGGAGCTCAACGCCTATAAGGTTCTTTCGAGTTTCACCGAATGGCATAACAGTTCCGATGGCGAATGGACAAAACACAGTCCGAATTTTCAGCTCTTTAACAATACACGAACCGACGGCGTCTATACGCTGAGTTCGGCCGCCTTCCAAGCGATCGATCAAGGGGGCAACGCCTATGCCGTCGACGAAAACGGCGAACGGCTGACCGAAGATCTTCTCGGAGGAAACCGTATTGTCAAGACGACGTGGAATGCCGACGATGCGATCGTCGATTTAGGGGTCTATGAATGCCAGCAGTCCGACGGGGGCAATATCCAGCTTGTGCGGAGCGTTGACGACCCCCTGGTTCTGACCCTCTTTCCCGGCGAAGCGTTTGCTCCGGCGATTGAACACCAGGTCATCAAGATCTACAACGACAATGACGCGACGACCCTGTCGCTGAGGATCCATTTCGATTCGTCCTACCTCTCTTTCGATTCCTCGAATCCCGGCACCTATGTCCAGACTGACATGACTGGGCAGGGGAACTTTACAGTCTATTCCGATACCGAAGATTACGACGGCGACGCTTCGACCGACAGCTATATCCTGGTGACCTGGAATAATCCGGACGGGCTTTGGAACAAAGCCGAACTCAAAGAAATCTTCTCGGCGCTTAATTTCACGGTCAATGGCAATCTCGATACGACGCGGGATCACACGACCTATATCAGATTCAGTGCCGCGAATATTACCGCGAACTTCCAGTTCCTTTCGGCGCCGATTGAAGTTGATATTGCGCGTGCGACCTTTGACATCGACGGGGACGGCGCGGTCAATATTTCGACCGACGTCAATCTGCTCCTCCGCTACATGGCAGGGAAGACCGGCGAGATACTGACCGACAATCTGATTTACGAAGGTTCGAAGCGCGACGCTGACCAGATCGAGGCGTATCTTGGCATTTACGGTTCCCTCTTCGATATTGACGGTGACGGCGTCTTCAACAGAGCGGTCGACGGCGAACTTCTCGTCCGTTATCTGGCGGGATTTACCGGCGACGAACTGATTCGAAATATTTCGTTCACCTCTCTTGCGACGCGGACCGACGCGGCGGCGATTGCCGAGTATATTGAGACATATCTGACCGGCGTGACGCAAGTCGCCCCGACCACCAAGAACGCCCATGTGATCACAGCTACGGTTGATTCCAATGCGGTGGCGGGCGAGTCTATTGCGCTAAATTTGGTGCAAACTATCGGAAACGAGGACGGATTCGCCGATGCGCTCATCGCGACGACTTTGACGCTTCGACTGTATTACAGCACCGAATGTTTTGCGCTCGACACTTCGAGCCTTAACTACTATACGTCCGGTTTGGTCGGTCCGGCGCTTCAGCCTTATGTGACCGGAATCGATTCGGATAATGACGACGGAGACGCCGAGACCGACGCCTGGATTCAGTTCACCTGGAACAACGAGGCCCGCTGGGCTTGGAGCTCTAAACCGATCTCGCTGGTGAAAGCACTCTTTACGGTCAACGACGTCTCGGTCGATTCCGCTGACGATCCGGTCGTCTCGACAATCCACGTGACCTCGCTCGACCGGACCGCCGGGTTTAAGATGGAAGACGTCGATATTCCGATCACGGTGATCCCGACTTCGTTCGATTCGGGGAGTCTGTGGCTCTTCGATATCGACGGGAGCGGGACGGTCGACATCGCCACCGACGGAAACCTTCTGTTGCGATATGAAGCAATGAGAGAACATGGCGATGTGATCAATTTAGTCGTTGACGATCTATTGGTCAGCGGCGTTTCGACCCGCACCGGAGAGGAGATTGTCGACTACCTGAACTGCTACCGTAGGGCGTTCGATATCGACGGCGACGGGATCGTCAAACTCGATACCGACGTCACCTATTTCATGAAATTCTTTGCCGATTACCGCGGCAGTGAACTTCAGATCGCCAATCCTTCGAAGAAGGCCGTTCGCAAGACCGGCGACGAGCTCTCGGCGTATATCAAACGCTTCATCCCGGCAAGCCAGCGGATCGATCCGACGATCGCCGCCGCGGCGCTTCCCGCCTCGCGTCTTGTCGAAAGCGCGCCGATGCCGACGGCCGATGAAATTTTGGCGTTCGAGGAGATTCCCGCGCCGAGCCGGTCGGTTCTGCCGATCGTCACCGTGACCGCTCAAGCGCCCGCCGTACCGGTCGCGCCCGCCCGGCCGCTGGCCGACGCGCTCGCCTCCGAAGCGGCCGCGCGCGTTTGGGAGAAACCGTTCGAGGAAGACTGGTTCCTTCCCGACACCGCCCCGATCGAGGCCGACTCGGCCGTCTTCCGTCCCGCCGACGAAATCGCGGCGTTCGACTTCGATTCCGACTGGCCGGAATTCTTCTGAAATAGAGCCCTTGGGATGAAACAGCGCGAAAGAGTCGGCGATAGCCGACTCTTTTCTTTTCCAGCCGAAATGGTATACTCCGCAAAACGACCCGACGCGAAGGGGGTCGTTCCGTTTTCCCGTTTTCGGAAAGGAACGCGTTATGCCGGAATACGATAAAGCGAAACAGCTCGAAGTGGTCATGAACGACCGGTTCATCTGCGATCTGATCGGAATCAAACTCGAAGAGGTCGGCAAAGGGTTTGCCCGCGCCGGGCTTGAAATTCGGGGCGACCACCTAAACGGGGTCGGTATCGTACAGGGAGGGGTGATCTATTCGATCGCCGACTACGCCTTCGCCGCCGCCTCGAACTATTGCGACGAAAAGGTCGTCGGGGTCGAGACGTCGATCTCGTTCGTTCATTCGGCGCGCGCCGGCCGGATCTATGCCGAGGCGAACGAAATCAGCCGAAGCCGGAGCTTTTCGGTCTGCCGCGTCAGCGTTTACGACGGCGAAGGGAATCTCCTGGCGATCATGAACGCCCGCGGATATGTAATCCGGCCGAAATAGTCCGTTGCGTCCGAAGAAACATTTCAGACGTTCGGCTTGAACGCGGCGAACTCTTCCGAGATTTTAATATGTTGCGGGCAGACCTCTTCGCAGCTTCGGCACGCCACGCAATTGTCGGAACGCTGTTCGGCGGGAATCAGGTTCAGCTCGTTGCGGATGTAGTAGTCGTTCCCCTTCATTTTCAGTTCGCTGCAGAGGGTGAGCATCTTCGGTATCTCGATTCCCATCGGGCAGTGCGAGACGCAGTAGCGGCATCCGGTACATGGGATCGTCTTGCTGTCGGCCAGTTTATCGGCGACCTCTTTCAGCGCCGCCAGCTCGCCGGCGTCGAGCGGTTCGGTACGGCCGAAACAGTTCAGGTTGCTCGCCAGAACGTCGGGGGTCGACATGCCCGAAAGGATGACGACCACTTCGGGGATCGTCCGCAGATAGTTAAACGCCCAGTCGGCGGGAACGCTCCCCGGACGCTTTTCGGCTAAAAAGGCCGCGTCTTCGTCGGAAAGGTTGGCCAGGCGTCCGCCGCGCAGCGGTTCCATCACCCAGACCGGAAGACCGTACTCCTTCAGCATTTTGACCTTCTCGCCCGCCTGTTGAAACGACCAGTCGAACCAGTTCAGCTGGATCTGGCAGAATTCCATCTCTTCCGCGTAACGGTCGAGGAAACGTCGCATCGTTTCGAGCGAACCGTGGGTCGAAAAACCCAGATGCCGAATCCGTCCCCGGTCGCGCTGCTCTTTGAAATACGCGGCGTGCCCGTATCGCTCGTCGTTCAGGTAGTTGTCGATGTCGGCGTTGTCGACGTTGTGCATCAGGTAGAAGTCGAAATAGTCGGTCTTGCACTTTCGGAGCTGTTCTTCGAAGATTTCCTCTTTTTTGGCGTAGCTCGACGCGTCGTACCCGGGGAACTTGTCGGCGAGAAAGTAACTCGCGCGCGGATATTTCGAAAGAATCTCTCCGGCGGCGCGTTCCGAGTTGCCGTTGTGGTACGCCCAGGCGGTGTCGAAATAGTTGACGCCGGCGGCGATCGCCGTCTCGAACATTTTGGCGGACAGCTCGAGATCGACTTTGGAATAGTCCCCGTCGAGGATCGGAAGACGCATCATCCCGAACCCGAGCTGCGAAATTTCAAGCCCTTTAAAGTTGTTTCGTTTCATCGTAGGCTCCTTCGGATCGTTAAAAGAGTTTTCCCGGTTCCGGCTCTTCCTGACCCGTCCGGCCCTCGGAATCGCCGATCAGCGCGAGAAATTCATCTTCGGTGAGTACCGGCACGCCGAGCCGGCGCGCCGCGGTCAGTTTGCTCCCCGCCTCGGCGCCGGCGACGACGTAGTCGGTCTTTTTCGACACCGATTTTGAGGCTTTCCCCCCCTTTTGACGAATCAGCTCTTCGATTTCGGAACGTGAGAAGCGGGTTAGCGTTCCGGTCACGACGAGCGTTTTTCCTTCCAGGGGGAGTTCCCCCTCCGCCTCGGACGACGGCTCGTCGGTCAGTTCGGTTTTGACTCCGAATTCACGCAGCTCGTCGAGAAGCGCGGTGTTTTCGGGATCGGCAAAAAAGTCCGCGATATTCTCGGCGATCACCCCGCCGATATCGGGAATCGTGCTGAGCTCGTCGCGCGTCGCGGCGGCCAGGTTTTGAATCGATCGGTATTTCGCGATCAACACGCGCGCGGTCTGTTCGCCGACGTTCCGGAGCGCCAGCGCGTTCAAGAGACGCGCCGGCCCCGCCTTTTTGCTCTTTTCGATCGCCGCGATCAGGTTTTCGGCGGACTTCTTTCCCATTCGGGGCAGACGGCTGACGTCCGAGACGCGAAGACGGTATAAGTCGACGATCGAATTGACCAATCCCGATTCGATCAGAAGCGCGACCGCTTTTTCGCCGAGGCCGTCGATATTCATCGCCTCTTTCGACGCGAAGAATTCGATCCGCCGCTGCAGCTGGGCCGGGCATTGGACGTTCGGACATCGAATCAGAATCCCGCCTTCCTCTTTGACCAGCGCGGCGCCGCAGACGGGGCATTCGGCGGGGAATCGGTACGCGCGGCTGTCGGCGGCGCGGTGTTCCGGCTCGGCGCGCACCACGTGCGGAATGATCTTTCCCGCCTTTTCGACGACCACGCGGTCCCCGACGCGGATATCTTTCCGCGCGATTTCGTCGGCGTTGTGCAGCGAAGCGCGCGAGACCACGCTGCCGGCGATGGCGACCGGGTCGAGTTCGGCGACCGGCGTCACTTTTCCCGTCTTGCCGACCTGGACGCGGATTTCGCGCACGGTCGTTTCGGCCTCGTATTTCTCGAATTTATACGCGATCACCCAGCGCGGAAACTTCGACGTGCTTCCCAGACGCGCGCGCTGGCCGAAATCGTCGACTTTCAGAACGATTCCGTCCGTTTCGAAATCGAGTTCGTGGAGCCGGTCGATCATTTCGCGGGCGTAGGCCGCGGCGTCGGCGAAGGTTTCGAGCCGCCGCATGAGAGGGGACGTGGCGAACCCCAGCGTGCGGAGCCTTTCCATAAACTCAAAATGGGTCGAGACCCCCAACCCCTCGGTGCTTCCGACCGAATGGGCGAAGAAGCGGAGACCCCGAGCGGCGCAGACGGCCGGGTCTTCCTGCTTGATGCTTCCGGCGGTCAGGTTTCGCGTGTTGGCGAACGGCTTTTCCCCTTTTTCGGCCTGGATCAGGTTCAGGCGGATCAATTCCGAGTTCGGCATGTAAATCTCGCCGCGCACCTCGAGTGTTTCGGGAGCCTCGCCGACCAGGCGCAGGGGGACGTCGCGGATCGTTCGGACGTTGTCGGTGATGTCGTCTCCCCGGATTCCGTCGCCGCGCGTCACGCCGCGGGTCAGGACGCCGTTTTCGTAAAGGAGCGAGGCGGCGACGCCGTCGATTTTCAGTTCGTCGACCCAGGCGATCTTTTCGCCCGGCAGAAGTTTTTCGATCTTGCCGCCGTAGTCGAAGAGTTCCCCTTCGCTGTATGTGTTTTCGATCGAAAGCATCGGAACGCGGTGCGCGACCACCTGCCGATCGCCGGAGAGCTTTTCCCCCACCCGCGCGGCGGGGCTGTCGGGACGCGCCGTTTCGGGAAACGCGCGCTCGAGTTCGCGCAGCGCCCTCATCAGCCGGTCGTAGTCGTGATCGGGAATCTCGGGCTGATTTTCGGCGAAATAGGAACGGTCGAGACGGCGGATTTCGTCGGCGAGAAGATCGACGGCGGCGGGCGGAGAGTCGCCGAGCGCCGCCAGCCGCGCGTAGACGGCTTCCAGAGGCGGCGGGACCGCGCCCGACTCGGTAAACAGACTCTTTCTAATGATCGACTGAACTTCGGACACGTGAGATTGAACTCCGATTGTGAAAAACGAATGTCGGCGCCGATGAAAACGACGCGGCGCCGACAGAGCGATTTTAAGGTATTTTCGGCGAAAAATCAAACGGGAAGATCATTCCTGCTTGACCCAGCCCGTTTCGGGCAGATGTTCGGTTTTGGTCTCAAACGAGGTCTGCTTCGGCGAATAGCGGGTCAGGTCCGACTGCGCGTGCGCTTCCTGCCGCATCTGCGCGGCGTTTTCGAAAAGTTCTTCGGGGGCGGCGACCAGGTCCGGTTCCATTCGCTCTTCGCAGATCTGTTGGTCGCGCAACTCGCCCGGGACGAGATTTTCGGAAATGAAATCGACCCCCGGCCAGAGGTACCACGGCGTCTTGACCGCGTACATGACCGTCTTGGTCTTTTTTCCTTCCATCGCCAGACGGATTTTATATGTTCCGGAATAGGTCACGTTGTGTGAAATCGGCGTTCGGCCGATTTCCTGGTCGTTCACCCAGACCGTCGCTCCCGGCGGGTCGGTACGGATGGTCAGACGGCGGCGAACGCCGTTGCATCCCGTTCCCGACAGAAGGACGAGCGCGCCGAGAAGGAGCCCCGCGAGGAAGGTCGGGGTTCGGGGGGGGAGCGATCCGAAACGTATCATCGGCTTCTTTCGGGAAAAACGGGTGAACGGCGGCTCCGCGACGGCGGGGAAACCGGACGAAATCAACGCGGATTTTTACTCTTTCCGCCGGTTTGGTTCAAGGTCAATCCTCGTGCATCATCCGCCGGAGAACCGGCGCGATGAGGAACATCACGATCCCCGCCAGGAAAGGCGCCGCCGCCAGGATCAGGAAATAGTCGGCCATTCCCTTCTTAAAGCAAAACTGAAGCGAACCTCCCGCCCCCAGGAACGAGGCGAGCGTTCCCGAAAGGTAACCGGCGACCGCGCTCGAAAGGAACCAGAGTCCCATCAGAAACGAGGCGTAGCGCGGTGGCGAAAGGCGGGTTACCATCGAAAGGCCGACCGGCGAAAGACAGAGCTCGCCGACGGTGCAAAGGACGTAGGTGATCAAAAGCCAGTGCGCCGCGGCGTTTCCGGCCGTTTCGCTCGAATGGACCGCGCCGCCGACCATAAAGAGGAACGCCATCGAAAGGACGATCAGACCGATTCCGAACTTGACCGGGGTCGAGGGTTCCAGGTTTCGTTTTCCCAGGAAGAGCCAAAGGCCGGCGAAGATCGGTCCCAAGATGACAACCACCAGCGGGTTGACCGATTGATACCAGGTCGAGGGGAAGGTCCAGACGGTCGATTCGGCGTCGATTTGCGCAAGGCGCGCTTTCTCCCTTTCGGCGGTCTCTTCTTTGAGAATGTCGTTTTCGCTTCGTCCTTCCGCTTCGGCGCGCGCCCTGATCCGCGCACGGTCGTCCTGCGCCTGACGAAGGAGCTCTTCCATCGTCGGAATTTCAAAGTCGAGTTTCGGCAGACCCGCCTTCTCGCGCGCGATATTCGCCTTTTCAAGCGCCGACGAGGCGGTCTGGATCGAGTCGGCGGTCGTATGGACCGCGGCGGTAAACTGCGCGGCGGCGTCGGCGAAGTCGTTGTCGGCGCGGAACTCGTCCAACAGCTCGGAGCGGGTCTCTTCGATCTGCTCCCGAACCAGATCCATCGTACGGGTCACTTCCAGAACGTTTCGTTTGGTGTCTTCCAGCGCGCGAACGGCGTCGTCTTCGTCCTCGTTCGGGAGGAACATCCCGCTCAGTCCGCGGGCGACTTGCTGCGGCACGATGCGGTTCGT
>CADBQY010000145.1 GCA_902796885.1 uncultured Planctomycetota bacterium | reverse complement strand
TTCCCGCCTCCGCTTTCTTTCGATTCGCCTTGGTTCCCCTCGCCGCCGCCGGACGACTCGCCCCCGTCGCCGCCGCCGTCGGACGCGGCGTCCGAATCGTCGGAAGCGGGCGGCTCGGCGTCGGGCGTGACCGTGAGCGTCAGGAGGTCCGTTTCGCCCCGGCCCGGTTCCCCTTCCCTGTTGTCATACAGAACTCCCCGGCATTCGACCGTCGCGCCGGCGAGAATCCCGTTGGCGGCGGGGGAAAAGTCGCACGTCAGCCGAAGCGGCGCGCGGCGATCGGCGCCCGGGCCGGAGAGCTGACGGCTCAGATCGACGGTGACCTGTCTCTTTTCGGCGGGACGCGCCGCACGGTACCAGACGAGTTCCAGTTCGGCGCCCGCCAGCCCGAACTGTTCGTCGGTGCCGGTGAACGAAAGGGGGAACGTTCCGTGTTCGGCGACGCGCGGCGCGGCGCCGGCGAGATCCTCGTTCCAGACCGCCAGCGGCGGCGGGTCGGTTCGTACGGTGATCGATCGGCTCGGGATCCCGTCGCCGGCGTCTTCCGGGTCGGCCAAATTCGCGTTCCCTTCGGTATCGATTCCCCAAAGGCGGTACGACGCGTATTTGCCCGGCTCGAGGGTCAGCCGGACTTCGGCGCGGGTCGGGTCGTCGGGCGGGATCGTCATTTTAACGGCTTCGCGCCGCTTAAAGTCGGGGATCCATTCGGCCCGCTCCAGCGGATAGTTGCTCCGCGCGGCGAGAGTGATTTCGGTCCCCTCCCACGCGTCGATATCGCCGTCCCCCTCGAACGTACGCGGCTCGAGCCCAGTATAGGCGGGGTAGCGGCAGACGATCTTCTCGACCGACAGTTTCAGAGGAGGAAGGACCGACAGACGGTATTCCGGCGAACGCGCGATCGTCTTTTCGCCGTCGGCGACCTGAACCGAATAGAGAATCTCCTCCTGCACCCCGCCGCCGTCCGGCGGGAACGGAACGCGAAAAACGCGGCCCGCGTCCGATTCCATCGGCAGGCGCGCGTCGGTCAGCCGTCCGTCGGCGGTCGAGTAGACGAGCCGGACCTCGCCGCCCGGCGGGTCGTCGAACTCGGCTTCGACGGCGATTTCCGTGCCGCGGCGGATTCGGGCGTCGCCCGGCCGAACCGCGCGGAACCGGATCCGCTGCGGGTGGGCGATTTCGGCGGTCGGCATTAAAAGACGCGCCGCCGAAACGAAACAGCTCCGCTGGGCGACGACCAGATAGGCGAAGAGGAGAACCAGAGCGCCGATAAAGCAGAACGCCGACCGGACGAGCGGACGCATATCGACCGCGTCCGAAGCGGCGTCGGCGGGGATCGACTCGGCGGTTTTCCGCGTAAAAGGGAGGTCGAAGAGGGGCTTTTGCGCGCCGCGGACCAGAAGCCAGTTGACCAGTCCGTTTTTCAGGTCCGGATGCGCCTCTTCGAGCCGCGTGGCGGAATAGAGCGGATTGATCCGATAGCGCGCGACGGGAAAGAAACGCCAGGCCGACACTCCCAGCCACACGGCGCCCGCCGCGCAGGCGTAGATCAGACGGAACGGGCGGCTCATCCCGCCGGGTAGGAAATGATCGCAAAGGATCCCCGCGAAAAGGAGGAGAACCGCGGCGGCGGCGGACGTGAAAAACGCCGCGCCCAGGTCGACGCGCCGGATCAGCGACGAGGCCCGCCGCAAGGTCGATTCGATCTTTTCTTCCGGAGTGAGCGCCATAGACCGCAGGTGGGGGGGAAAGCGAATTCGGTGTCGGCGCGCCGTCCCCGCGCGGCGCGCCGTCATGATTATCGGCCAATTCGCCGGACGGGGAGCTTTTTGCGCGGCCGCGCCGAAATAATCGTCAATTTGCGGCGCGTTTCAGTTCCAGTCGAGCCCGATGTCGAGCGAGATCGCCGAATGGGTCAGCGCGCCGACGCTGACGCGGTCGACCCCCGAAAGAGCCGCGGCGCGGACCGTTTCGAGATTGATTCCTCCCGAGGCTTCCAGCTGCGCGCCGGACCCGGCGGCCCGCCGGATCGCGACCGCTTCGCGCATCGTCTCGGGCGGCATATTGTCGAGCAGAACGATGTCGGGTTCGGCGGTCAGAACGCTCTTGAGCTGTTCAAGGGAATCGACTTCGACCTCGATCAGCGGAAGGTTCCCCGACGCGTCGGCGTACTGCCGGACGTACTCTTTGGCGCGGCGTACCGCGTCGGCGGGCGTGAGCCCCTTTTCGCCGGTAAACGCCAGGTGATTGTCTTTGATCAGGACCGCGTCGTACAGACCGCTCCGGTGATTTCGCGCGCCGCCGCAGTGAACCGCGTATTTTTCGAGATAACGCCATCCCAGGGTCGTTTTGCGCGTGTCGTAGATCTTCGCGCCGGTTCCCTCGACCGCCTCGACGTAACGCGCGGTCAGCGTGGCGATTCCGCAGAGGCGCCCCATCAGGTTCAGCAGGAGGCGTTCGGCGGTCAGCATTTCGCGTACCGGTCCGGTCAGAACGCCGATCGCCTCGCCCGGAGCGACCGCCTCGCCGTCGGCGCGGAGCTGTTCCCACGCCAGACGCGGGTCGACCGCTTCGAGAACCAGCGGCGCGAGGAGCCCGCCGGCGACCACGCCCGCCTGCCGCGCGGTCACGTGCGCGCGGCCGGCCGAGGCGTCCCGCACCAGCGCGGCGCTGGTCAGGTCGCCCCGCTTGTCGTTGTCTTCCCAGACCGCCAGTTCAAGAAGGCGGCGCGTCTCGCGTTCGAGATTCGCGTCGAGTCCGGTATGCTGACGGTAATCGCGTCGGGTGTCGTCGGTGTGGGTCATCGGGCGGGATCCTTTCTGAAACTCGATGAAAAAACCCCTTGGGGACAAGGGGTTTCGCTACTTCTTTCATAAGCGTGAAAAAACGCGGAGGTCTTTTCATTGGCGGCGCGGGCGGCCGAAGTTGCCCCCTCCCGGACGGGGAGCGCGGGGACGAGCTTCGTTGACGCGCAGGGGCCGGCCGTCCAGTTCCTGGTCGTTCCAGGCTTCGATCGCCTTTTTGGCCTCTTCGTCGTTCGGCATGTCCACGAACCCGAACCCCTTGGAACGTCCGGTTTCGCGGTCAGTCACGATATCGGCAAATTTCACCGTGCCGTATCGGCCGAACTCCGTGCGCAGCGTCTCTTCCGTCGTTTTGAAGGAGAGGTTGCCGACATAGAGTCTCATATATCCACATCTTTCTTGCGCTCAGGAAAAACAAAATTCTAAAAGACTTCCTGAGCAGCAAAACAGTCTTTCAAAATGAACGGATCTTTCGGACGCGCCGAAAGCGGCGTCGCCGGGTTTCCCCCCGGCGGGGATGGAGGCGGCGGGAATCGAACCCGCGTCCCGTGACAGCTCCGTGGGAGCGTCTACGTGTGTATCCGGCCTGTTTGAGTTTAACCCGATGAAGCCCGAACCCGGCGGCGGTCTTCTTCAGGCGGTCCGAAAACGAAATTTAATCTTTCGCGTGTTCGGCGTGACGAAAGACGATCCGAAATTGACGTCCGATTAGCTCGTCTCTTCGGCGAAGACTCGTAATCGGGGTTGCCTTTTCTTAGGCAGCCATAGCCATACTTTCGTTGGCAATTAATTTTATAGTCGGCTTTTTACGTGGCCCGCTGACCAACCACGACACGCAGCCCGTCACTTCACATGCCCGGTCGAATCCGGTTCGCC
>CADBQY010000144.1 GCA_902796885.1 uncultured Planctomycetota bacterium | reverse complement strand
GGTCGACTGCAGCCGGCTCGCCGCGCAATTCAACGGCGGCGGACATCATCAGGCCGCCGGCGCCTCGTGCGATCTGCCGTACGAAGAAGCGAAAAAAGCCCTAATCGACGCCGCGGTCGCCGCCGCCGAAAAGTGCGCCATGTAGGCGTTTCCCCGCCGCCCCGTTACTGTGTACAACGAAAAACCGGCGTTCCCGATTCACCGCGGGAACGCCGGTTTTTCGTAGAACGGCTTTATTCGGACCCGCCGTTAAAGTTTACGTTGTTTATATATCCTCTTCATCTTAACGATTGTAACGATTATATCGATTGTAGGAATTTCCTCGGAAATTATTTATCTGCAAGTCGCAAGTTTCGAGCGGATTTTTCGTAAATTTCTCATCGGGCCGGTTAAAATAGGGAATAGAACGATTGTACCCGTTGTGGGGAATCTCGCTTTCCTGCCTTTATTGCGGTTTATCGGCAATGTACAGACTGACCGGAAGAAGAAACCTGGATTTGACCGAACGCGCCGCGCGGCCCGCCGCCGCGGCGGCGTGGGCGGCCGCGCTCCTTCTTCTGCTCGTCGTCCCGTTCTGGGTCGGGTGCGCGTCGACGGCGAGCGGCAGACAGCCTCTCTTCGACCCGTCGGGGAGACGTCTTATCAATCCCGACTACAAGTGCCCCCTGGCCGATTCGAATTATCAGTGCCCCCTCAGCGGGAAACGGGACAAGGGGACCAAAGCGCTTCCCGCCTCGAAAGAACCGAAGATTCAGGAAGGGAACGCGCCGAGCGCGTGCGACGTTTCGCCCTGGAAGAACGTCTCGGCCGACTCGTCGACTCTGATCACGCCGCGCGACTCGGACCGCTGGCTTTCGCAGCTGCCGAACGGCGGGGTTCTTTTTCCGAGATACCTCAACGCCGTCGGCCCGAAAGTCGTGATGGAGCCGAAATCGATCATCGCCCAGGTCGGTACCGAGGTGGTGATGGTCGCCAGCTACGTCGGAGAACAGAACGAATACCTGAAGACCGGCCAGCCGCTCGAATGGAATCTGGACGGGACGGGGCATTTCCTGACGAGCAATCCGGCGGGCGGGGGCTGCCTAAACTTCGACAGCACCGCGACGCGGCGCGTCAGCGCCAAGCAGATGTACACGTCGACCAGTTCCCGCCTCTGGCGGATTCATCGGGGCACCTCGACCCCGCTGGACGACATCACCATTCTGCGCGGCCAGTCGTGGGCGACGGTCCAGTCGGCCGAAGAAGGGACGACAGCGGTCTCGGTCTACGCCAACAATATCGACAACTGGGACAACCGTACCGCGTCGGGTCAGATTCACTGGATCGACGCGATGTTCCGGTTCCCGACTTCGACGGTGACGCCGGTCGGCCAGACGATCGACCTGACCACGAAGGTCTTCCGCAAGACGGTTCCCGAACCGCGCAGCGGATGGATCGTCCGCTACGAGATCGTTTCGGGTCCGTCGGCGGGATTCGGTCCGAACGGGAGTACGACGGTCGAAATCGAAACCGACCAGTACGGTCAGGCGACCGTGCCGCTCACCCAAACCTCGGGGGGGCCGGGAATGAACAATATCAAAGTGCAGGTGATCCGACCGGCCTCGAACGGCATGGAACGGGTCGTCGTCGACGAGAAGACGATCTCGCAGTTCTGGTCGGGGGACGCCCTCTTCACTCTGGGATTCAAAGGTCCGCAGGCGGGGACCCCCGGTTCGCGCCAGAGCTACGAATTGGAAGTGACGAACCGTTCGTCGATGCCGCAGAACGCCGTGGTGCGCGTCACGCTCCCGCCGGGAACCCGTATTGCGGGAAGCACCCCCGCGGTTTCGGGCTACGAGGGACGGACGGCGGTCTGGGAACTCGACGGGCTTCCGGCGCAGTCGCGGCAGCTGATCGCGTTCGACCTGGATATCGACACCAGCGGAATCCTCACGTTCGACGCGCGGGTCGATCAGAAGGGGGCGTCTTACACCACGCCGACCGATCTGCCCCCGAGCACGCCGCCCGACGACGGCGACTACGCCTCGCCGGTCCGCATTCCCGACTCGCCGCCGGCTCCCTACGACAGTTCTCCGTCGGCTCCCGCGCCGAGTTCGACCCCGAGTACGGGCGACGCCGCCTCGACCGCGCCGAGTCTCACCGAAACCGTTCCGCCTCCGCCGGCCGCCGCGCCCGAGACTTCCGGCCACATCGTTCTCGAAGCGGACATGTTCCCCGCGACGATTTCGATGAACAGGGAGTTCAACGGACGGATTCGGGTCACCAAAAGCGGCGACGTGCCGACCGCGGCGATCTCGGTCATCCTGCCCGACGGGGTCTATTTCCTCCAAAAGGACAACGCCGGCCAGACGGTCAACCGCTATACGGGAAACCCCGATCCGGTCACGTTCAACGATTTCAACTACGGCGAAGATTACGTCCTTTACTTCTCCGCGGACCGGATGGGCGAAAAGAACATTCGTCTCCGCGTCGTCAACCGCGACACCAACGAGGTGATCGCCCGAAAAGAGATCACCGTCAATATTGTACCGTAACGTGGTAACAGACTTCGGTCTGTAAAAAAAGCCGGGTCGTCGCGAGACTTCCCGGCTTTTTATTTCCGTAGGACGACGATCCCGAAATCACGTTCACGGGCCCGGCGCGGTTATTCCCCCCTCAGTTTCGACTCGTTCAGCATCCGTATCTTCCTCAAATCTTCGGCGGCGCGGACCTTGGCTTCGTCGGCGTAGGTCGAGACGATCCCGACCCGGCAAAGGATCAGCGAAAACGCCAGAGGAAAGATCACGGCAAACGCCGCCAGGCCGAAAAAAACGTTCCCGAAGACGCCCAGAAGAGTCGTCTTTCCGGCGAGGAACGTGAACGACCCGGCGAAGAGGACGACGACGAGAACCAACAGGATCAGAAGCGCCCAGAACACAAGTTTCAGCGTCCGGCGCAGGCGGCGGCACCGTTTCCAGAAGGGCGCGAAATAGACGTCCCCGGCATAGCCGTAAGGGAGCGCTCCCGGCGCCGCGCCGTCCGTGTCTTCCGAGACCGAAAGGGTGTTGCGCCAGGTCAGGTCGTCTTCGGCCGTCCCGTCTTTTTCCCGTTCAAACGCCGGTTTCAGAAAGGAAAGCTTTCGCGCCGGAAAGCGCCGCCAGAACGACACGACCGACGTCGTTTCGCTCACAACGCCCGACTTCGCCAAACCGAAAAGCTCGTCCCGCGACACCGGCCCGATCTTCTCGCCGGGCGAATTCGAAAAATAATAGGACATACGCAACCCCCTTGGTAACGTTCGGTTAGGATCAACTTTCCGAAAATTTAGCAGAATTTAGGGAAAGCCGCAATCGGAGAAAGAGAACCCTTTCGGTCTATTTTCCTTCGGCTTTCCGGCCGTCCGTTTATCCGGCGGTCATGCCGGAAAAACGCATACCTTGAAAAAGGACGCGAAAGACCCGTTTTCACCGAAACGGCCGGAACGATTCCGTTTCCGTTTTTCGGGTCGGGCGACTGGTTTTCCGGCTTCAAAAAGAATAGAATAAGGAGAGTGCGGTTCGGCGGCGGCCGGCCGGCGCGCGCTTCTTAAGGCGATTCAATCCGTAACGCGAACGATTTCACTTAGACGGGTAGATTATGGCGACATCGCGACTCAAGATCTGGCTTCTGTACGTGGTTCTGGTCTCGGCGCTCGGCGGGTTTCTGTTCGGGTTCGACTCGGGCGTGATTTCCGGGTGCGAAAAGGCGATTCAGAACGAGTATTCCCTCTCGGCGTTCAAACACGGGTTTACCGTCTCGGTGGCGCTGATCGGTACGGTGATCGGCGCCTTCGGAATCGGCCGGCCGTCGGACCGGTTCGGACGGAAACTTTCGCTCATCGTTCTGGGGTTCCTCTTTCTGATCTCGGCGGCGGGTTGCGCGCTGGCGCCCGACTGGCTCACGCTGGTCGTCATGCGCGGGATCGGCGGGCTGGCGATCGGGGGAGCGTCGGTCGTGGTTCCCCTTTATATCGTCGAAATCGCCCCCGGCCCGGTCCGCGGGCGGCTCGTCGCGCTGAACCAGTTCAACATCGTTCTGGGGATTCTGGTCTCGTTCATTTCGAACTACCTGGTCGCGCTGGCGATCGACCGGGGAACCTGGGTCTGGACCTCGTGCGAACGGATCGCCGACTGGTTCGTCTCGGCGCCGATGGCCGCCGAGTCGATCAAATGGCGGCTCATGCTCGGGGTCGAGTCGTTCCCGGCGATTCTGTTTATCGTCCTTCTGCTGACAATTCCCGAATCCCCCCGCTGGCTCGTTCGCGCCGGCCGGAAAGAAGAGGCGCGCGGCGTTCTCGACGCGATCGGCGATCCCGAACCGGCGGCGACCGTCGCCAACATCGAAGAGACGCTGGCGACGGTGCGGGCCGGACAAAACATCCCCCTGTTCCAGAAGAAATACCTCTGGCCGATCTTCCTGGCGTGGGCGGTGGCGATGTTCAACCAGCTTTCGGGAATCAACGCCATCAACTACTACGCGCCGCGGATCTTCGAGCAGTTCATCGGCCCGCACGCCGCGCTGGCGGCGACCGTCGGGCTGGGAACGGTCAATCTGATCTTCACGATCCTCGCCTTCTTCTTCATCGACCGATACGGCCGGCGCGTCCTCTTGATGTTCGGCGCGGTCGGCACGACGCTGATGCACTTTATCGCCGCGTGGCAGATCTCGCTCGGCGAAAACGCCTCGGCCCCGATCGCCATCGCCGCGATTCTGGGGTTCATCGCGTTTTTCGGCGTCTCGCAGGGAGCGGTCATCTGGGTCTTCATCTCCGAAATCTTCCCGAACGCGGTACGCGCCAAGGGTCAGGCGCTCGGCAGTTTCACCCATTGGGTGATGTGCACGCTCATCTCGTGGACGTTCCCGATCGTCGCGACCCTTTCGCCGTCGAGCGGCAGTTACGCGTTCGCCTTTTTCGGGTGTATGACCATGCTCCAGTTCTTCTTCGCGTGGAAGCTGATGCCCGAAACGAAAGGGGGAACGATCGAGACCCTTGAAAAGGAGATTCTCAAATGAACGACCGTCTGACCGCCCTGCGGGAAAAAACCCGGGCTCTGAAACACGATCCCGACCGCGTTGAGATCGACTGGCCGGCGTCGCTCGCGCTCGATCCGGCCGACTCGCGCTGCGCGCGGGCGGCGCGCTGCTTCTGCGCCGTCCTCGCCGAAGAGGCGCGGCGCGCGCGGATTCTGCCGGGCGAACGGATCGTCTTGACGCGCGGCGTCAAGAACCTGCCCCGCCGATATACCGAAGCCGAAACGGCGCGGATGCGCGAAGACGCGTATTTCCACGAACTCGGCGTCGTCTTTAACCTGACGGTCGATTATCCCCGCGCGCTCTCGATGGGGCTCGACGCGATCCGCGCCGAAGCGCTCGCGCGCCGCGCCGCCGCCGAGTCCCTGCGCGATGCCGAAGGGGTCGATTTCCTCGACGCGGCGATCTCCGAACTCGACGCGGTTCTGGCGCTGGCCGACGCGTACCGCGCCGAGGCGCTTCGGCTCGGCGAAACCGAAATCGCCGAACGGCTCGGCCGGGTTCCGCGCCGTCCGCCGCGCACGTTCGCCGAAGCGCTCCAGGCGGTTCGAATTCTTCATTTCTGCCTCTGGTGCGAGGGGACGTATCACAACGGGGTCGGCCGGATCGACCAGTATCTGATGCCGTATCTGCAGGCCGATCTCGACGCCGGCCGGCTGACCGAAGAGGACGCGCTCGAATGGCTGACCGAGTTCTTCCTCACGTTCAACCGCGACAGCGGACTCTACGTCGGCGTCCAGCAGGGGGACAACGGCCAGTCGCTCATGCTCGGCGGGTGCGACGCCAAGGGACGCGACGCGTCGAACCTTCTGACCCGTCTGGCGCTCAAAGCGAGCGGCGAGCTGAAACTGATCGACCCGAAGATCAATCTGCGGATCACCAAAGAGACCCCGCTCGATCTTCTCGAAGAGGCGGCGCAGCTGACTCGGCTCGGTCTGGGTTTCCCGCAATACGCCAACGACGACGTGGTGATCCCCGGCCTGGTCGATCTGGGGTACGACCTTGAAGACGCGCGCGACTACACGGTCGCCGCGTGTTGGGAATTCGTCATACCGGGCGTCGGCATGGACATTCCGAACATCGACGCGGTCTCGTTCCCCGCGGCGGTCGACGCGATCCTCCGGTCGGACGAGGCGAAAGCCGCGCCCGACTTCGACGCGTTCTTCGCCCTGATGCGCGGACGGCTGTCGGCCGAAGCCGACCGGATCGAAAAACGCCTGACCCGCGTCGATATGCTCCCCTGCCCTTTCACCTCGTCTCTCTGCCGCGGGCCGGTCGCCGCGGCTCGCGATCTTTCGGCGGGCGGGAAGTATAACAATTTCGGAATCCACGGAACGGGGTTCGCCCCGGCGGTCGATTCGCTGGCGGCGATCCGCAAACTGGTCTACGAAGAGAGGTCGGCTTCGCTCGGCGAGCTGATACGCGCGGTCGACACCGATTTCGCGGACAACGCGCCCCTGTTGGCGAAAGCGCGCCGCGCGCCGAAACTCGGGCTCGACCCGGAAGCCGACGATATTTCGGCGGCTCTTCTCAAATGGTTCGCCGACTCGTGGGCGGGACGGAAGAACTGCCGCGGCGGAATCTTCCGCGCCGGAACCGGCTCGGCGATGTATTACGTCCGCCATCCGCTCGAAATTCCCGCCTCGTGCGACGGGCGGCTTCGGGGCGAACCGTTCCCCGCCAACTACGCCCCTTCGCTCGGCGTGGCGGTGAAAGGCCCGATTTCGGTCATCAACGCGTTCACCAAGCCCGACCTGCGGCGGGTCGTCAACGGAGGGCCGCTGACCATCGAGCTGCACGACTCGCTCTTTCGGTCCCCCGAAGCCGTCCGAAAGACCGCGCGCATGGTCCGCTGGTTCGCCGAACGGGGGGGCCATCAGCTCCAGCTGAACACGATCAACCGCGACACGCTCGTCGACGCGCAGAAGAGGCCGGAACTCTACCGTCATCTGATCGTCCGCGTCTGGGGATGGTCCGGCTATTTTGTGGAACTCGACGCGCCGTACCAAAACCAGATCATTAAGCGGGCGGAGATGCTTCTATGACCGCCGGTCTCCTTTTTGAAATCAGAGAGTTCTCGCTCTACGACGGTCCGGGAATCCGCACGACGCTCTTTCTGAAAGGGTGTCCGCTCCGATGCCGCTGGTGTCACAACCCGGAAGGGCTCGATCCGCGCCCGCAGATGATTTACGCCGAATCGACCTGCTCGTCCTGCGGCGCGTGCGCCGCGGTCTGCCCTCGCGCCGAGGCGGGGGGACAGACTCCCCGCGTCTGTTCCGGCGACGACGTCTGCGGCGCGTGCGCCGGCGCGTGCCCGTCGAACGCGCGGCGGCAATGCGGATTCCGGATCGAGCCGGAAGACGCGGTCCGCGCGATCCTCGAGTCGCGCGATTTGTTCAATCCGGCCTCGCCCGGCGACGAACGGGGGGGCGCGACCTTTTCGGGGGGCGAGCCGCTCGCGCAGATCGATTTCGTCGAAGAGACCGCGCGTCTTCTGCGCGGCGAAGGGGTCCATACCGCGGCCGAGACGTGCGGCTACGCGTCCGAGGCCGCGTGGCGGCGGCTTCTCGGCGCGGTCGACCTGATCATGCTCGATCTGAAACACACCGATCCGTCGGAACATCTGAAATACACCGGCGTTTCGAACGAGCCGATCCTGCGCAATTTCGACATTTTGAAACGGTCGGGAAAAGAGTATATCGTTCGGATCCCCGTCGTTCCGACGGTCAACGACGCGCCGGACACGATCCGCGCCTACGCGCGGCTGCTGAACGGCGCGCCCGGTCTGACGCGGGTCGACCTGCTCCCCTATCACGCCGCTTCGGGAGGCAAATACGCGCTTTTGGGTCTCGACCCGCCCGCGCCGCTGCCCGAACGGCCGATTCCCGACGAGTTCCTCAACCTGATCCCGCGCGCGCGAAAGATCGTTTCGTAACGGATCGCGCGAAGGAGAAGACAGCCCATGCCGAAAAAAAAGAACCTCCCTCTGGTCGCCCCGCTCCTGCCGGAACCGGAAATCCGCAACGAGCCGTGGGAAAACACGCCGCTCTATCAAAAGCTGTTCAAAGAGGAGAAGCCCGAACCGTATCTGAGCACCAAAACCGGGCTTCTCTTTCAGGGGGACGCGATTTCCTGGCTCCGCGCGATTTCGGACAAATCGGTCGACCTTGTCTTCGCCGACCCGCCGTTCGACAGCGGCCGCGCCAAGACGAGCGGATACCGCGCGCAGGAAATTTACGTCGCCTGGTCGATGGAATGGATCGCCGAGACGGCGCGCATCTTGAAGCCGCACGGCACCCTTGTCATCTGCGGGTTCACCGAAATTCTCGCCGACCTCAAACATCCGGCTTCGAAATATTTTCGGGGCGGGTGCAAGTGGCTCATCTGGTATTACAAGAACAAGGCGAACACGGGAACCGACTGGGGCCGGTCGCACGAAAGCCTTCTGATTTTGCGCAAGTCAAAGAATTTCACGATGAACCTCGATCCGGTCCGCATCCCGTACCGTCAACACACGCTCAAATACCCGTTCCGCGCCGCCGACGACGGCCCGGCGCGCGAACGGAAGTTCAACGGCGACTGGACTCCGAACCCGCTCGGCGCGAAACCGAAAGACGTTCTGGAGATTCCCTCGGTCGGCGGTTCCGACGAAAAGACGGCGCATCCGGCGCAGAAACCCGAAGAGCTTCTCCGCAAGATCGTCGCCTCGGCGAGCCGCGAGGGGGATCTCGTACTCGACCCGTTCGCCGGGTCGGGAACCGCGCTGGTCGCCGCCGACCAGCTCCGCCGCCGCTGGGTCGGCTGCGAGATCAATCCCGACTATAACCGCATCGCCGCCGAACGAATCTGCTTTCCGATCGTCCGCAAGACTCCCGGCGAGTGGCTCGAATTCGACCGCGATCAAATTCGGCGCCGCGCCGGAAAAAACTGAATCGCCGCCGCGCGCCGTCACATTTATCCGTTACCCATCTTCAGCAACTCGGCTCACTGCGTTTCGATCAGTGCGAAAACCGCGTTTTTAAGGGACGTGATCACGACGGGCTGAATCATAAACGCCACGAAAAAGAGGAAAGGAACGACGACGGAGAACGGCCTGAAAAGCGCGTGATCCGCAAGCAGTCCGCAGAACGACAGCGGTATGACGGACATCACGCAGAACGAAAACGCGTCGAATTCGCTCGCCCGAACGCCGTGCCACTCTTCGGGAAGGTTTCTGTTGACATCGCGCGCCAGCATAAAATAGCAGACGAATATCCAGTAAAGATTGAAAAACGGAATAAAACAGTAACCGACCGCTTTTCCCGGCGTCGCGGACGCGCCGTACGGCTGGACAGCGCTCCAGAACCGATGCATCAGGACAAACGAGACCGCGACACAGAAAAACCAGCTTAGAATCGACATTCCCGCGAAGATCTTCGCGGCCAGTCCCAGTCCGTCGGATTCGTAACCCGCGTTGAGAACATGCATCGCCGTATCAAGAAAAACCAACACCAACGTCAAGCCGAAACTGCACAGATAAACGACGTAGTTTCCGGAAACCCGTTTTTCGAATTCCCTGACTTCGGCGGCCCGGCGCTTGGAAATCCGCTTGATCGGGCTCGGCTTTTCCGCCGGCGTTTCTTCGATCGGCGCCTCGTCGGGAGGAAGAAAGAAAAAGAACAGCGATTCCTGACCGAACGGACGGGGACGCTCTCCCTCTCTCCAAACGTAACACCGGCGGTTCAGTTCCCGTCTCGCGAGCATCCCGATCACCGTCTCGGTCGCGTAGGGGCCGAACGCCTCGCGGCCGTCCCGGCTGACATACCACTTTTCCGCGTCGGCGGCTCCGTTTTCCGCCGCGGCGGGGGCGGCCGGATTCGGGTAGAACTCGGGGTATTCGCCGGCGGGACGCCAATTCGACTTATCGGTCGAAACGGCATCGGACCGTTCGATACGATTCTGCGCAATCAGGGTTAAGACGCCCTCTTTCGAAAAGGGGCCGAACGCCTTATTGCCGATTCTGACGTAGTACTTCATCGATCTTTTTTCCGGCTGTATCAGTGTTCGAGCTCGCGGGAACCGTTATTCCGTGAATAAGTATACCAAAAAGCGCGAACGGAATCCACCCTCCCGTTCGGAGGGATCCCGATCAGTAAAGGATCGACCCGATCCGCACGATCGTCGCCCCTTCGCCGATCGCGATTTCGAAATCGCCGCTCATTCCCATTGAAAGTTCGGCCAGCTCCGCGCCGGGGAACGCCTTCCGCGCGGCGTCCCGCAGTTCGCGCAGCCGGGCGAACTGGGCGCGAACCTCGCCGGGGGTCGATTCGAGTCCGCCCATTCCCATCAGACCGCGGATTTCGACGCGTTCGTTTTTTTCGAAACAGCCCGCCGCCTGGTCGATAAACGTTTCCGGCTGAAATCCGTGTTTGTTTCCCTCTCCCGAGATGTTCACTTCCAGGAGAACGGGTATTTTTTTGGGGAACGGCAAAAGCGCGTCTTCACGCGCGTAGGTGCGCGTGGCGGGATCGTTCTCTTCACGCATAATCCGCGCGACGGCGTCGAAAAGTTCGGGGGAGTCGACCGAATGGATCAGCGCGGCGTAGGGGAGCAGACGGCGAACCTTGTTCCTCTGAAGGGAACCGATAAAGTGCCATCGGATCTGTCGAGGGTCAGGCTGCGGAATCGACGGTTCGTTCCGCCGCGCCGCCTCTTTCAGAAAGTTCCACTTTTCCATCAGGTGCGCGACACGGTTCTCGCCGAAATCGCGGCTTCCTGCGGCGTAAAGCGCGGCTTCCAGGCCGCGGTCCGCCTCGACGTATTTGGTCACCGCCACGATCCGAACCGCGGAAGCGGGCCGACCGCTCTTTTCGGCGGCGCGCGCGACGCGCTCTTCGACGGCGCGAAGTTTATCGGCGGTCGAAATTCGAAGTTCTTCCCAGCGGCTCATCTGTCACACACTTTCTAAGTTCGAAGCGAGAGGCTCAATATGGGGCCTGACCGAGAACGGTCGGGACGCCCCGCGACGATCCGGGGAAATCGGGCGCGGGAGCGAAATCGCCGCGAGGCTCGTCGAACCGGTCGGGATAGGCGTTCCCCGCCTGCGCGTAGACGCCGCCGCTCGGCGACGGGGTAAATCCGCGCGGGGCAGGTCCGGCGTCCGACCGGCGCCCGTATGTTCCCTGATAGACGTCGCTGCGCGCGATCATCGGCGCGAGTCCCATCGACGCGCCCGGCGAAGTCGAACCGACTCCGTCCTGGAACGCCGCCGAAAAATCTTCGTCTTCTATGTCATATCGGCTGCGCGGCATGGCGACGAAGGAATTGAGCGGATTGACCGTCGCGGCGCCCCGCGGCGCGGCCGGTTCAAGCGTGTTCGGAGCGGCGGCCGCGACAAGCGTCTCTTCCGGGAGAGCGCCGCCGATCGGCCGGCCGTGGATATCGTAGGGGTAGTCGGCGACTTTCGCCACCGCGGGGAGTTGGTTCGGATGCCCGGCGTTATGCCACGCCGAGATCCAGTTCGTCCACCGAATCTGCAGTTCGCTCAAATCCTCGTAGCCGTAGTATTTTTTCACCGAACCGGACCAGTCGCCGTTTCGAATCGCCTCGCGGGTGAACTCGACCAGACGCCGATGTCCGCCGACCGCGATCAGATATTCGCAGACCGAGAATCCCTGCGAGTAGAACGGCATCATATCGCGCGGGTACTCGGTCAGACGAACCATCGTATTGAACGGAATCCCGCGGTTCTCCTGTAAAAAGCCGATCAGCATCGCGCGGTAGTTGTTCCGTTCGACGTCGGCCTCGACGCTCGTCGCCGCCCCCTCGTCGATCCAGCGGGGAACGGGGCAGCAGAAATAGGTCGCGAAGATCGTGTGCGAAACCTCGTGCGGGACGACCGAGTCGAGAATCCGTTCTTCGGTTCCCTGTACCGACATCTTCCAACCGGTCACGCTGTCGCCGACGAAGGTAAACGTCGTCTCGCCGCCGGCGCCCATTCCGGGTCCCGACTTGACCTTGATCGGGCACGGGGTGGTCCACGCGGGAAGCTCCACGCCGAGCCAGAGGCGCGCCAGGCGAAGACGGCTCTCTTCGGCGCACTGCGCCACGCGGTTGGCCAGATCGGCGTTGGCGGCGGTTACGATGAAGTTTTCGGTTCGGCATTGAGACGCCGCCGAAAGTTCCCCGAACCCGGCAAAAAGGAACGAGAGAAACGCGGTACAGAATACGAGTGTGAAAAACCGGTAAAAACCAAAGGCGCGGCGCGACGGAACCGCCGCGGAACTGTCGTTTGTCAAAGCGCGGACCTCCCTGTCCTTGCATCCTCCGAGTGAAACGAGCCTCTTTCGCGGACTTTCCGATAGTGAGCGACTTCAAGCGCCGCAAAAGGCGAACCGGGAGCGACTTTAACGATTTGAGAAGATGGAGAAAAGGGCAATTTTATTCCGGCGCCGTCCCGCGCGCGTTTTTTCAGGTCGTCCCGCCCTCTCTCAAAAGGGAAAAAGGGTTTCCGGGGGTGGCGAAATGATTATAATGGGATATAATAGCCCAAATATCCACGTTTCATGGTCGCATACAGTAAAGGAGCGGGTCAGATGATCGACAAATTCAGCAAAGAGAATCTCGATTTCGGGATCACGTTCGACGATGTTCTCCTCGAGCCGCGGTACAGTGAAATCGTTCCGTCCGAAGTGGACGTCAAGACGCGCCTGACGAATCGTATCTCGCTCAATATCCCGATCCTCAGTTCCCCGATGGACACCGTCACCGAAGGACGGATGGCGGTCGCCCTGGCGCGGGAAGGCGGAATCGGCATCATCCACAAGAATATGCCGGTCGACGCCCAGGCCGAAGAGGTCTCCCAGGTCAAACGCACCGCCAACGGGATCATCCGTCACCCGGCGACGCTGGCGCCCGACGCCAGCGTTCGCGCCGCCCGCGACATCATGGAGCAGCAGAACGTCTCGGGGGTGCCGATCGTCACCTCGACCGGAATCCTGAAAGGGATCATCACGCGGCGCGACCTCCGGTTCCTTGAAAACTGGGATCAGCCGGTTTCGGCGGTCATGACCAAAGAGCCGCTGGTCACCGCCACGGGAACCCTCACGCTGGCCGAGGCGGAAAAGATCCTGACCGAAAAGAAAGTCGAAAAGCTCCTGCTGGTCGACGAGAACAACCACCTGACCGGCCTGATCACGATCAAAGATATCGATATGCTCCGCCGCTATCCCAATTCGTGTAAAGACAGCGAAGGGCGTCTGCGGGTCGGCGCGGCGGTCGGCGTTCTCGACTTCGAACGCGCCGAACGGCTGATCGCGCAGGGGGTCGATATCCTGACCGTCGACAGCGCGCACGGCCATTCGCGCAAC
Source organism: uncultured Planctomycetota bacterium (assembly GCA_902796885.1). GTDB lineage: Bacteria > Planctomycetota > Planctomycetia > Pirellulales > Thermoguttaceae > RUG695. The sequence continues at coordinate 10,963 of CADBQY010000144.1, read as the reverse complement.
GTGCTGGAAACGGTCAAGACGATCAAAAAGCAGTGGGATATCGACGTCGTCGCCGGAAACGTGGCGACCGCCGAAGGGGCGAAAGCGCTCATCGACGCCGGCGCCGACGCGGTCAAGATCGGGATCGGGCCCGGCTCGATCTGCACCACGCGCGTCGTCTCGGGCGTGGGGGTGCCGCAGATCACGGCGATCCATCGCGCCGCGCTGGTCGCCGCCGACGCCAACATTCCGGTGATCGCCGACGGCGGGATCCGCTTTTCCGGCGACATTGTCAAGGCGATTGCCGCCGGCGCCAGCGTGGTGATGATCGGGTCTCTTCTGGCGGGGTTCGACGAAAGCCCGGGCGACATCATCCTCTATCAGGGACGGTCGTTTAAGGCGTACCGCGGAATGGGTTCGCTCGGCGCGATGATGAAAGGTTCGAGCGACCGCTACTTCCAGAAGGGGGCGCCCGCCAGCAAACTCGTCCCCGAAGGGGTCGAAGGCCGCGTTCCCTACAAGGGGAAGCTGAGCGCGTACGTCTATCAGCTGATCGGCGGACTCCGCGCCGGAATGGGCTATTGCGGCACCGCCACGATCGAAGAGCTGCGCGAACACGGGAAGTTTATCCGGATCAGCGCCGCGACGGTCCGCGAGAACCATCCGCACGATATCGCCATCACCCAGGAAGCGCCGAACTACAGCGTCGGCGAGTCGCACTTCTGATTCGCGCGGGGGGGCTTGAGCCCCCCCATTTTTTTGGAGAGAAGTCTTTTCCCGCGGGAACCTTCCTTTTGACTTCCGCCAGGCGGGACAATTCGGCGCGAAGCGATCGAGCTTTGCGCGCGTCATGAACTTCCCTGCTCCGTCGGATATAATGACCGGGAATTTGCGGCTGGGCCGACACGTCGGCTTATCCGCCGCGTCCCGTCATGATTATCCGACAGAAAGGCATTCGATGAGTATCTACGATTACGCCGTCCTGAACGGCGCGGGGGAAGAGGTCTCTCTTTCTCAATTCAAGGGAAAAGTGATCCTGATCGTCAATACGGCGACCGGGTGCGGGTTCACGCCGCACTACGAACAGCTGGAGGCGATGTATAGAAAATACAGCGATCAGGGGTTTGAAATCCTCGACATCCCCTGCAACCAATTCGGCGGCCAGGCGCCGGGAACCGACGAGGAAATCCATTCGTTCTGCGTTCTCCGGTATCATACGAGTTTCCCGCAAATGAAAAAGTCGGACGTCAACGGAGAAAACGAGCTTCCCCTCTACACGTACCTGAAGAAGGAGCAGCCGTATAAGGGAACCCCCGATCCGACCGGCCCGTACGCGAAATACAAAGACGTGGTCCAAAAGATGTGGGGGAACGATTCGGGAATCGAAGGTCCGGATATCCGCTGGAATTTCACCAAATTCGTCGTCGATCGGGACGGCGACGTCGTCGCCCGTTTCGAACCGACCGCCGATATGGCCGACGTCGAAAAGTGCGTCGCCTCGCTCCTGTAAGGGGGTCGAACGGCGTTTTTCCGCAAACCCAACCCGGCTGGTCATGAAAAACTTGACCTGCCGACTCCGCGGCGCGGCCGAGACTGCTCAGCGAACCGTCTCGCACGCGCCGCGTTCGGCATACATCTTCCAGAAATCCTCGGCTAGGAGTTCCGGGTCGCACTTTTCGCCGGGCGCGATCACGCCGGTCACGGTCAGAACGCCGACGTAGACGTTTTCTTCTTTCAGCTTGTTATGAAGCGCGATACACAGTGCGCGCAGCGCCGCCTTGTCGATCGACAGGGGCAGATAATCGTCCATCGGATAGAGCGCCAGTCCCCCGCCGGTCACTAAGATCGCCCCCCGTTTGGCGCTGAATTCCGCGCCAAGGACCTGCTGAATCGCGTGGTACGCTCCGGCGACGTCAACCTGAAACCGTTCGACCAGAAGGTCGGCGTCTTTCACTTCCAGCTCGGCGTCGGGCCGGGTCACGCCGACGTTATAGAAGAGGACGTCCGGAACGCCGAACTCGGCCTTCAGTTCGTCGAAAACGCGGGTGATCCGAGGTCGATCGGCGGCGTCGGCGACACGCGTATGGACTTCGATCCCCTTCTCCTGAAACTCTTTGCGATACGCGTCCAAGCGTTCGGCGCCGCGCGCCATCAGAATCACGCGGAACCCGTTCTTCCCGAATTTCTCGGCCACGCGGTTCCCGCACCCGCTGCCCGCACCCAACACAAAGATCGTTTTTTGCATCATCCGTTCTCCCGTTATTCAGACATTCCTTTCCGGTCGGCTCGCCTCCGCCGCGTACCGCGCGGAGACGACAGGCTCCGCCCCCCCGCTGTTCACTTTAGAACATCATTCCTTAAAAGTCAAGAGTTCGGTCTCGATCGGCGTTCTGACCGGACACGGTCATAACGCCGCGGCGGAAGAGCTTATCCCCTTCCCTTCGGCATAAAAAACTCCCCGCAGCTTATCCCTTCCAACTCGAGAAGTTTTATTTTGCGGTCGAGCCCGGCGCCGTAGCCGGTCAGGTCGCCGTTTTGACCGACCACTCGGTGGCAGGGTACGATCAGAGCGATCGGGTTCGCGCCGACCGCGCCGCCGACCGCCTGCGCCGACATCCGCGCGACGCCGCGGTCGGCGGCGATCCGCCGGGCGAGCCGGCCGTAGGTCGTCGTTTCGCCGTAAGGGATCGTGAGGAGAAGCCGACAGACCTCCCGCCGGAACGGCGTCCCTTTGATCAGAAGGTTCGGGATAAAGCCGGGGTTCGCGCCGCCGAAATAGAGGTCGAGCCAACGGATCGTCTCGCGTAAAACGGGCGGCGTCTTTAAGAACGGTTCTCGTTTCGGCGGAACGGCGCCTCGCTCCCGCGCGCCGAAGCGAAGCCCGGTCAGCGCGCCGTCTTCGGCCAGGAGAGTGATCGCGCCGAGCGGCGAATCGTATTCGGTTCGGTATTCCATCGTTTTGAATTCGGCGAAGCGGCGGCTCGGGTTCCCTTACTTTTGCTTCGCCGCGGGATCGGTCAGTTCGGGAATCGCGCCGCCGGCGACTTCCCAGAAATAAAGACTCGCCGCGCTCCCGCAGGGGGAAAGACGGCGGCGGTACCTCTCGAATTGTTCGCGGCTGATCGCGCGATGCCGATAGACCATCCGCATTCCCCGATGGATGCCGAGATCGCCGAAACTGAGCACGTCGGGCCGCCGGAGCGAAAAGAGAAGAATCATCTCGGCGGTCCAGACGCCGATCCCCTTCAGACGGGTCAGGGTTCGAACCACATCGGCGTCGGACATCCGCCGGAGCCGTTTCGGGTCGAGTTCGCCCGAACGGAACGTCTCGCCGATCCCCCGGATATATTCGGCTTTTCGGGCCGATATACCGAAGGCGCGGAACCGGTCGGCCGAAAGCGCCGAAATCGCCGCCGGGGTCATTTCAGGGCATCCGTCGATCAGACGGTTCATGATCGCCTGCTGCGCCCGCCCCGAAATCTGCTGGCCGACGACGCAGTAGACGAGCGCCGAAAAAAGATCGGGATTGACCGGACGGCGGAGAACGCCGATTCGGTCGATCACCGCGCCGAGCCTGCGGTCTTTCGATTTCAGGTAGTCGAGCTCGCAATCTGAGCATTTGAAATACATCGGTTTCCCTTTCGGCGCCGGGCGGAGCGTTTCGGAATGTCAACGCCGCTATTTTCGCCTATCCGCCGTCCCTTTGCAAGGGGCGGGTTTTCCCGTTTCGGCCCGCCGTTCGGAGAAACTGTCCTTGCCGCGAGGCGCGGCTTGAAATAAAATACGGTTTTGAGAATCCGCTGACATCCGACCATCAGAACAGGAAAGGGTCTTCCATGCATCCGTATTTCGCTCTCCTCGTTTCGGCGCTCGCCGGTCTGTTGCTCTTCGCCGGCCGCGCCGACGCGTTCGACTATCCGTCTCCCCGCGCGACCGATCAGACGGACGACTATTTCGGCGCGACGGTCGCCGATCCGTATCGGCCGCTCGAAGACGACCGGTCGGCGGAAACCGCCGCCTGGGTGCAGGCCGAAAACGCGCTGACCGAATCGTTCCTCGCCGAGATTCCGTTCCGGGACGAGATCCGCGCCGAAATGACCCGGCGGTTCGATTACGTGAAATACTCCGTGCCGTTTAAAAAGGGGGACCGCGTCTTCTATTTCAAGAACGACGGACTGCAGAACCAGCCGGTTCTCTATACGGCCGAACGACTCGGCGCGGCGCCGGAACTTCTCCTCGACCCGAACGGACTTTCCGACGACGGGACCGCCGCGCTCGGCGCGTGCTCCGTGTCGAAAGACGGCCGGCACCTCGCCTATACCGTCTCGCGCGCCGGGTCGGACTGGCAGGAGGCGTACATCATAAACATCGACTCGAAAGAGACGCTCGCCGACCGTCTGCGATGGATCAAGTTCTCGGACCTGGCGTGGCACGGGGACGGATTCTATTACAGCCGGTATCCCGCGCCGGAAGAAGGAAAAGATTTCGTCGCGAAGAACGAGTTCCATCAGGTCTGGTACCACCGGTTGGGAACGGAGCAGTCGGAAGACCGGCTCGTCTGGCTCGACCGGGAGCACCCGCAGCGGACCTGCGCGGCTTCGACCGACGAGGACGAAACGGTCCTCTTTCTGAGCGAAGGGGAATCGACGTACGGGAACCGCCTTCTGGCGCTCGACCTGACCGAGCCGGACGCGGAGTTCACCGAACTCTATCCGTCGTTCGACGCCGAATCGTTCCCGCTCGGCGTTCTGAACGGGAAGTATTACGTCTTGACCGATTACCGCGCGCCGCTGCGCCGCGTGGCGGCGGTCGATCCGAAGAATCCCGCGCCCGAGAACTGGACCGACGTCGTTCCCGAATCGGAACATCTGATCTCCGACGCGGCGATCGTCGGCGGACGGCTGGCGGTCGTCTATCTGAAAGACGCGTCGGAAGAAGTGACTCTCTATACCGCCGACGGAAAACGGACCGGCGGGCTCGACGCCCCGACGCTGGGCATGTTCGGTCTTTCGGGAAGCCAAAACGACGCGACGCTCTTCTATTCGTTCACGTCGTTCGTTCATCCGGCGGAGATCTTTAAATACGACCTCGATTCGGGCGAAACCGAACCGGTTTTCGACATGTCCCTTCCCCTCGATCCCGACGACTACCAAACCGAGCGCGTCTGGTACACAAGCAAAGACGGAACGCGCGCGCCCCTCTTTTTAACCTACAAAAAAGGGATCGTCCCCGACGGCGAAAACCCGACTCTCCTCTACGGGTACGGCGGGTTCAATATCAACATGACCCCGATGTTCAAGCCGGAATGGACGGTCTTTCTCGACCGCGGCGGCGTGCTGGCGGTCGCGGTCCTGCGGGGCGGCGGGGAATACGGCGCGGCGTGGCACGAGGCGGGAACCAAAGAACGGAAACAGAACGTCTTCGACGATTTCATCGCCGCGGCGGAATACCTGATCGGCGAAAAATGGACGTCGCCGGATCATCTGGCGATTCTCGGCCGATCGAACGGCGGACTGCTGGTCGGCGCGGCGATGACACAGCGGCCCGACCTGTTTAAAGCCGCGGTGCCGGGCGTCGGCGTTCTGGACATGCTCCGGTATCACAAGTTCACGATCGGCTGGGCGTGGGCGGCGGACTACGGGACGAGCGAAGAGAGCCGCGAAATGTTCGACGCGCTCTACGCCTATTCGCCGCTGCACAACATCAAGCCGGGCGTGAAATATCCCGCGACGCTCATTCTGACCGGCGACCACGACGACCGCGTCGTCCCCGCCCACTCGTTCAAGTTCGCGGCGACCCTGCAGGCCGCGCTCGCCGAAACGCAAGACGCCGCGCCCGCGCTGATCCGGATCGACACGAACGCCGGGCACGGCCGGGGGAAACCGACCTCGATGCTGATCGACGAGAACACCGACGTCTTCTCGTTCATCCTGCGGGAGACGGGGAGAAAATAGCCGAGTTTGACCGCATAAAAAAGGCCTTGAATCGGGTTCGGTCCCGGTTCAAGGCCTTTTTTTGGAGACGGTTCGTGCCGCCTAGAAGATCTCCGGAATACACGCCGCGTTCGAGAGGCGGTCGCCGAGTCCCAGAATCCACTTGTAACCGTTCCGCTGCCGGAGAATGACCATATCGTCGATCACCTCTTCGACGGTGCCGACGAAAGAGCCGACCGCCAGCTCGCCGCCGATCGGAACGACGAGCGTCTTGCCGCTCGTCTGTACGCGCCATCGCGTCTGCGTCGCGGTTTTGCCGTCGGGCGTTTCGACGGTGGGAATTGCCGAAAGGACGGTCCAGTTCGCGTCGTCGACGCCGGGCCGGGAAAACTGAAACGCGTTGTATCGCGTCATCGGCTGATACGCCTTCCACGGCGCGGAGGCGAGCCGTTGGAACGCCGCGTTCTGACCGGGCAGATCGCCGGGAGTCGGCACCGGCTGGTTCGGGTTGAGCTTGGCCATCGTCGCGCCTTCGATGAGGAACGCGACCGAAAGGAGCTCCGAACTCTCGTTCGTCTGAATATCGAGCGAATCGATCCGGTGCAGGAAGCCGGTCCAGTAGAATTCATAGAGGAACCGATAGAGCTGTTCGGCGGTACAGTCGGCGTTGAGCCGGAAATAGTGCGACATCAGTCCGCCCGACGCCGCGCTTCGGCCGACGTTGATCCGCGTCTCTTTGAACCCGCAGAACTCGGCCATCTGGGTGAGCCAGATCTGATACTGCAATTGCGCCTGCCCCGTCTGCGTCGGAAACGACCGCGTGTAAAGGGGAACCAGGTTCCGCTGGGTCACCTCGCGCATCCGCCGGACCTGGTCCTGCCCCTGCGCGATCTGCGACTCGAGATTCGATTTCTGCTCGGCCAGCGTCTTGCGCGGCGCGGCGTATTGCGATTTCCAGAGTTTCGGCCCGAAGAATCCGGCGCCGACCGCCAGAAGAACGAAAATCACGATGATGTTTCGGAGCGATTTCATCGGCGGGCCTCCTCTCCGTCCGAAGACTCATCTTCCGCGGGCGCCGCCGCGGGAGGGTTCTGGTCGATCCGCTGCCCGTAAAATTCGGGACGCTGATTCGAGACCTCCCGCAATTCGTCGGGGAGCCGGTTTAAATAGTCGCTCGGCGCGCGGCGCGTGCAGAGGATCACCGCGGTAAAATTGTACTCGCTCACCCGCCGAGTCTCGTCGTCGGTCGCCGACGGCGTTTGGAGCGGACCGCGCGAGTTGACGCGATAGGCGCCGTCGGAAGTCATATTCCGAAGGAACCGATTGTAGACCTGCGGCTCGGTGATCTTCGCGCTCAGAATAAAGACCGGACTGTTATACATCGAATCGAACTGGTTATACGCCATCCGCGAGATCAGCATATCGGGCGCGGGCGGAAACCGCAGAAGGATGTCGCGGAGCGTGTCGAGCACGTTGACCCCGGCGCGATCCCACCCCATCGCGCCGTCGAGGATCGCGTATTGCGGCTGTAGCTGTCCGTATTCGGCCTGCACCCCCGAAAGAGTCTGCGCCAGAAACGCCACCTCGTTGTTCCGGCGGAGCAGGTCTTTCTTGTTCCAGTGCCACAGGTAGGCGAAAAGACCCGCCAGGACCAGAAGGAACAGCGCAAACGGAAGCGCGTAGTTCGGCGGTTTCGGCATCCGCCGCGGATGAAGGAAATCAAGGATCGGGCGCGACTTCTTCTCCCGTTCGGCCAGGAGCGCGCCGACCAGCGGCGCCAAAAGCGACGCGCTCCCGGTCACTTCCGGCTTGGCGGTCACGCCGGGCAGAACGAACGGGTCGACCGTCTCCAGCGTGAGGTTTTCCTTTTCGAGCGCGGCGGCGAGCGCGTCGTATTCCCCCTCGGCGCCGAAGATCAGCGCCCGCGTGACCGGCTCTTCCCCGGCGGCAATCTGCGCGTTGCGGATAATCTCGGCGGCAAGCCGGCTCTGCCGCTGCGCCCCGTCCAGGGCGGGATCGATCTGGACCGTTCGGAAATAAACCGGTTCCCGATCTTGGAAGAGAGCGAAGTTCAGCTCGTCGAGCCCTTCCTGTACCAGAAGGTATTCCCCGTCCCGCGCCAGCCGCCGGCTTCGGACGAATTCGGTCGGCGCGGTCAGCCGGAGTTCGATCCTCACCGGTTTCCGTCCCGCCGCCGACGCGAACGAGCGAAGGTTCCGCAGTTCGATGCGCGAAATCGACGCCGACAAGACTTTTCCCGTCCCCCCTTCACCGGCCGCCGCCAGGGGGATGAAGTCGAGCGGATGCCCTTCCATATAAGCCGCGCCGTCGCGCAAAACCTGGTTCTTGACAATATCGGGGAGTTCCGACTCGGCGAGTCGGGGAAGGGACAGATTGAGAAGTTCCGCCCGGTCGCGGGGAAGACAGATCAGCATCGGCGCGGCGGGAACCGAATCGCGCCGGAGGAGTTCTTTTAATATCCGGCCCCGATTGATCGAAACGGCGTCCTTGACCGCGGCCTGTTTCGCGCCGCGGCGGGATTTCGGCGCCGATTGCGGCTCGTCGGCCTCGTCGTCCGGCTCGGCGCCCTCCTCTTCTTCCGGCGGCTCGGTCTCGTCGGCCGAGTCCGCTTTTTCGGGCTCGGCAAGCGGCGCGCTCCCCGATTTCAGAAGAATCAGCCGATCCCCCGCGTACGTTCCGTACAGGTAACGCACGTTGAAATGATCCCAGTCAACCGCCAGAAATCGCGCCATTAATTATTGCTCCTTACCGAATATCCGTTCCCCCGGCTTCTCGCCCCGCGGAGAGCAGATCTCCCCGCGAGGAATCCCCGGCGGGGACAAAACCTGTTTCGGGCGGGAATCCCGCCGATGAAATGATAGCTTACAAAATTTAGAAAGTCCAGTAAAAATCGGCAATTTTTGCAAAAACAGAGGGTTTTCCGGCCGATGATTCCTCTTGCCGGGGGTTTGCCGAGAGGTTAAAATACGGCGCACGAATTCTGACGGAAATGCGGAGCATCCGATGGCGAAAAATTATATCATCGTAGGCGCGGGGGGACTGGCTCGGGAACTGTACCATAATCTCCGCGAAAAGGCCGCGCGTCTGACCCCGCCGGGGGGGACGCCCGTCGAATGCCTCGGCTTTCTCGATGACGTCAAAACCGAAATGCCGCCCGGATACCCGCCGATCGTCGGAACGGTGTGCGGCCACGAGCCGCGGGCCGACCGCGATTATATCCTGGGGGTCGGGATCCCCGAGATCCGCCGACGGGTCGCCCTTCTCTTTAGGGGACGCGAAAACCTCTGTCCCGCCTGGCACTGGCTCTGGGACGATGAAACGCTCGCACGGCGCGGAATCGCCGTCGGCGCGGGAAGCCTGATCGAACAGGGGCAGATATCGTGCGACGCGGCGATCGGCCGGTTCGCCCTGATCAGCGGAACCGTCGGCCATGACGCTCAAATCGGCGACTACGTCGAAATCGCTCCCGGCGCGGCGGTTTCGGGCGGCGCCGTTCTCGAAGAAGGGGTGCAGATGGGCGCCTGCAGTACCGTCGCGCCGGGAGTGCGGGTCGGCGCGTGGTCGAAAATTTCCGCCGGGTCGGCGGTGATGAAAGACGTTCCCCCCTGCTCCTTTGTCGTCGGCGTGCCGGGAGAGATTCACAAAGACTTCTTTCTCCCCCCCGACGAAAAGTAACCGCCGCTTTCGCGCGGCGAATCGTTTCAACAACCCCATTCAGCCGTTTTTGCCATGGACCAATTCATTCAAGATTTCGCGGAACTCTTTGACGATCCCGACCGATTCGCGCCGGAGACCGAATTTAAAAAGGACCCCGACTGGAGTTCCCTGACCGGGATTTCGGTGATCGCCATGGTCGATCAGAAATACGGCGTCGCGCTCAAAGGGCGCGATATCCAAAAGGCGCTGACCCTCGCCGACCTCTATCGTACCGTTCGGGAAAAACAGGAATAATGTCTCCCCCTCTCTATTCAGTCTCCGGAGTCAAAATCGGCGGGATCGCCGCCGCGGTACCGACCGAATCGGTTCCCGTTTCGGCGTTCGACGACGTTTTCGGCCGCGAACACGTCGCGAAATTCTCCGCCGCTACGGGAATCAGCGCGCTGCGCCGCGCCGCGGCGAACCAGACCGCCTCGGACCTGTCGTACGCCGCCGCCGAACGTCTCCTCGCCGAACGGAGGATTCCGCGCCGCGAAATCGGCCTTCTGATCTTCGCGTCCCTGTCGCCCGACTACCGCCGCCCCGCCACGGCGTGCGTCTTACAGAACCGGCTCGGTCTTTCGGCCGGCTGCGGCGCGTTCGACCTGGGGCTCGGCTGTTCGGCGTATCCCTACGCGCTGATAACCGCCGCCTCGCTTCTGGCCTCGTCCGACGCGCCGTACGCCCTGGTTCTGGTGGGGGAGACGATGACCAAAATCACCGACCCGCGCGACAGCGCCACCGCCATCCTCTTCGGAGACGCCGGTTCGTGCACGCTTCTCGAAAAGGAAGAAGGCGCCGTCATCCAAGGGATTCTGAAAACCGACGGCGAAGGGTACCGCGACATCATCGTGCCGGAGGGGGGATTCCGCAATCCCACGCCCGCCGACGGCGCGGCGGAAAGCACGCGACCGCTCGACAAGCTTTTCATGAACGGAATGAACGTCTTTTCGTTTTCGATCGGCGACGTCCCGAAAGCGGTCGGAGAATTTTACACGCTGACCGGCACCGCGGCGAAAGATTACGATCTTTTCGCTCTCCATCAGTCGAACAAACAGATTCTCGACCGGATCGCCGGAAAGATCGGCGCGCCGCCGGAAAAGACCCCTCTCTGTCTGGCGGACTACGCAAACACGTCCGCCGCGTCGATCCCGCTGGCCCTTTGCGCCGCGCTGGGCGAAAACGATTCGGTGCGGCCGCTCCGAACCCTTTTCTGCGGATTCGGCGTCGGCCTTTCGTGCGCCGTCGCCGCCGGCGACCTGGTTCCGGAAGGGATTCTCGCCCCCGTCGAAACCGACGCGGCGTTTCAAGAAGGGGAAATCCGCGGCTCGGCC
>CADBQY010000143.1 GCA_902796885.1 uncultured Planctomycetota bacterium | reverse complement strand
TACCGCCAGGAGCATCCGGTCTTCAAGAGATTCCAGACGGAGCGAACGTTCACGAAGCTTTCTCATCAATCTTTCCTTTCGATAAAACAAAACGGGAAACAAAGGTTAAAAATATTGCCTGTCTATACGGTTTTCCCCGAAGGGAATGTTACGGCGAACGACTTCCGACCGGCGCGGCGCCGCGGAAAAAAGACCAAAAAACTTTCCGGAAACCGGCTACTCGCCGCCAAGTTCATTCTAACAGTTTTTTCTGCGGAAAAGTACCCTCGTTTCGGCGAAAACCCGGATTATTTATAAAATTTATCAGACTTTACCCGCTGGAAGGAGACCTGCATTCTCTATTTTGTCTTTCTTTCCCGTCTTCACATCTATTGCCAACGTCTCTCTTTTCGGACAGTTCACTATTCCGGCACGTCGCAAAAAAAAAAGGGGGCTCCCGGCGGGAGCCCCCCTCGTCAGGACTCAAAAGTCTCGTTTTCAGAAGACGTCGAAGTCGACGTCCAAGTCGCCCGCCTCATAGGCCGCGAAGACCGCGTCCGCGGCGAGCGCGCGCGGATACGTCAGGTCGTCGTCACCCGCCTCGCCGAGCCAGTTGTTGCTCACGAAGTTGCGGTCCGCGCCCGAAACGTCGCCGTCCCCGTTGACGTCGGCATAGTACTGGTATTCGTCGTCCCCCTCTTCGGAAAGCCACGAATTGGCAAGAAGGTTGCGGTCGCTCCCCGAAATGTCGCCGTCGTTGTTGATGTCCATCGGGCAGACGTTGAACGTCTTCGAAGCGCTCCACTCCGAATCGGCGTAGGAAACGCCGTCCCCCAGCGCGCGGACCTGATAGGTCACGTCCGTGCCGTAAGCCAGGCCGGTGATCACCGCCGAGGGATCGGTCACGGTCACGGTCTCCCAGCTGCTCCCGCCGACCGTGTACCCGACCTCGTAGCCCGATGCGTTCGCCACAGCGCCCCACTGGATCAGGTGACGGTTCGCCCCGTAAGAGACGTAAATCCCGCGGTTGCCGGTCGAAATCACCGGCGCGGCAAGCTGCTCGGCGGGGGCGGCCTCGTTGATCACAACGGAACCGGATCCGAGGAAATCCTGATAACCGGCCCTCTGAACCTTGACGTAGACGGTGTAGGTTCCCGCTTCGGTATAAGCGATTTCTTCGACCGAATAAGACGTGCCGTCGGCGCTGTAAAGAACCGTGTCGCCGTCTTCCAGACCGCCGATCGAGACCGTATGCGCCGCGCCGTCGTAGTCGCCGACATAGTCGGTGATCGTCACCTCGAAGGTCGGAGTCGGCGCCGTCTCATTCTGGAACTCGTAGCAGCCGATATCCTGAACGCCGTTGTAGACGCGGACATAGGGTACGTTCCGCACGTCGTAGTCGAAGGTGAGCTCCGGCGCCGGAGCCGAGGCGGCGAGCGCGTCGACCGCGGCGGCGTTGCTGACCAGACGGTAATCCCCCGCGTCGGCGTCGACGAAAAGCGGGGCGGAATCCGACAGGCTGACGCCGCCGTCGAACACGAAACCGCTCCCCTTCACGCCGGATTCCGCGTAAACGGAACTGGTCAGCGTGAAAGAACTCCCCGCCTTGGCGATGTCGTTGGCGGCCTTGGCGCCGGTCGTCGAATTGACCGAGACGTTGTTCACCAGAATGTTCCCCACAAAGGCCGACGAGACTCCCGCCGCGTCGTAGAAACCGCCGCCGAAATCGTCGCCGTTGTAACTGACATAACCGACGCTGTTCCCCGCGATCGTGCAATAATAGAGATCGGCCGCGGTATCGTTGTAATAAATGGGGTCTTCCCCCTTATGCCCGAACAGAGCGTCCTTCACCGATTCGTTATAAACGCCGCCTCCGTGAATCTTGGCGGTCAAATTCGCCTGAGCGTCCCCCGCGTCGAGCGAATTGTCGGCGATCAGATTGTTCACCATGAGCGCCAGACCGGACGTGTAAACGCCGCCGCCGGCGCAGAATCCGTTGTTCACGACGTTGTGATCCCCCACCGAGTTGCCGGTAATCACGGTGTTGTCGACGATCAGCGCGTAGGGATTTTCGGCCAGCATCGCGGCGGTCGGATGATAGTGGAACCCCTGCCATTCGGTATCGCCGGAGTTGTAGTCTTTGATAAAGCGGGACTGGTAATCGTCGTCGCCGGTCAGAACCGAATCGGTCAGCGCGTGATAGTAATAGATACCGCCGCCGTACTGCTGATAAGCCGCGCCGACGATCGCGTTGTCGCTCACCGTGGAGTAGGAGATCGCGGTTCCGATCCCTTCGGTGCAGATACCGCCGCCAAAACCGTGGCCGTAGCCGTAGGCGCCGCCGTCGATGTAACTCGCCGCGGTCAGCGCGTTCCCCGAAACTTCCGAACCGCTCAGATTGAGCGTCGAACGGTATCCGATATAGATTCCCCCCCCTTTCAGCGTGTTGTTAATATCATACGCGCCGGTCTGAATCACCGTATTGTCAAGCACTTTCACGTTGGTGAGTACCGCGGAGCTGTTGTTGAGCACGGCGATTCCGCCGCCGCCGGCTCTCCGGTTAGTCGCGTCGACGTAAAACGTGTTCCCGGAAATCGTCGAATTCGAAAGGGTCAGATTGACGTTTTCGTTCGCCAGAATCCCGGCGCCGCCGGTTCCCCTGGAAAGGATGTTCGCCTCGGCCGAAAGGCTCTGGCTGTTGCCGGTGGGGTTGCCGACCGCGTCGACGACGCAGGTCGCCGCGCCGCCGGTAAAGTTCAGCCCGTCGATCGCGACGTCCACGTAATATTCGTCGTCAAATTGGTGCGGCGAAAGCTGCGTTTCCAGATCGCCGATAACGTTGAAGCATCCGTCGAAAACCGCCTGGTAGTTGACCGTTCTCATATAGAGAGCGCGGTCGGTTCCGTCGGCGTCGATCGTGATATTGTCGCCGACGATGTTCACGTCGGACGTGATCCCAAGCGCCCCGTACGCCAGAGTGATCGTCCCGCCGGCCAGTCCGTCGGCGAACGTGATCGTCGGGGTCTCGGCGAACGAGCCGACTGCGGCGTAGGCGATCGCCTCGCGGAGCGAAACCGCGCCGTCGGCCGAATCGATCGAGTCTTCGAGCGTGGTCACGACGAGCGAGGCGTCGGAATACCCGGCGCCGGTATACGCCGCCGAACCGGCGCCGATCCCGGCATACGCCGCCAGACTCTCCGAGTTAATCGTCAGGTCGAGCGTATCGGCGTTGGCAAGATTCCCTTCGGCGTCGAAAACGGGGGCTTGAACGAAATAATCCCCTTTCGGACCGACGATCGAATTGGATGTCGAGACTTTGGTCCAGAAGTCGTCTTTACGGTTAAACGCCCAGCGCTGAACGCCGTTCCCGTGCAGCACGCGATTGTAAAGGTCGTGGAAGTCGGCGGTCGAAGAGTCGGAACCGTAGTTGTACGCGACGACCGAATCGATGATTTTGGTGTCCGGAACGTGCGTTCTGAGGTTCCATTTATACGGATTCGAGGGCTGGTAGTCCGTTCCGGACGGATCGACCGCGCTGTTGGCGGTCACTTCCAGATGGCTCACGTTGGCGATCGCCCCGCCGTACACTGAGGAGTTTCCCGCCACCGTGCAATGGGTCAGGGTCACCGACCCGCCCTGATTGTATATCACCGCGCCGAAGTCTTTCGCCGTATTGCCGTAGAAGACGCAGTTGTCGGCGGTGAGGGTCGCCCGTCCCGAAGCGGGCCCGTTGACCCCCTGGAGAAAAGCGAACCCGCCGTAATAGGCCGAGTTGCCGTAGACGCTGCAGTTGTTCAGCGCGAGCGTTCCCATAACCTGGAACGCGCCGCCGAAATAAGCGCCGGCGTTATCGGTACTGTTGCCGTAGATATTGCAGTTGTTCAGCGTCACGGTCGTATTGGCGTTCACCGTACCGACGCCGCCGAAACCGCCGTTTGTCGTATAGCCTCCCGTCAGATTTAAACCGGTCAGCGTGCAGCCGTAGGAAAAATTGAAAAGACGGGCAGCTTCCCCCTGTCCGTCGATAGTGACCCGCCCTCCGCCGTCGATCGTCAGATCTTTGCGAATTCTGATCGCGGTACTCCCCACGGCGATGGTCCCCCCCTGGCTGAAGGTGATCACGTCGCCCGCCTTGGCTTTTGAGATCGCGTTGTTGAGCGCGGTGACCGTCAGCTCGTCGACGACGATCTCCGCTCCGGTCTGCGCCGGCGTAGCCGACGCGGCTTCGGCCGACTCCACGCCGGCGGTCACCGCCAAAAGCATACGGTCTTCGAGGCTTTCTAAACGAAGGGAACGTTCACGGATTTTTTTCATCATCAAACTCCTTTAATTTAAAAACAGGAAAAATAACCGGTTCAGCGAAAACTTTAACCCGGCGGTTCCGGAATACTCTGGAAATACAAAATGCTTCGGCGCTCTCGTCCCGCTCCCGTCGCCGGTCGGCGGCAATGTCACCTCCTTCCGGAGCGCCCGTCGTCGTTTCTTCTCGTTCCCGACGCCGAACGGCCGGTTCGGCATCGTCTCAGACACGGCTCCCGGTTCCCTCCACGGCGGAAAGAACCGAAAAAAAACGGGTCGCCGAAAAGGCGCCCGTCTTTGAATCATCAGATCGACTTGCTCTCCCCGCCGTTGGCGGTTCCCAGAGCGCCCCAAACGCCGTAGGGGGAACGGCCGGTCACCCGCGGCATCTGATCAAGCCCGCCGTCTTCCTCACCGTCGCCCGTATCGATGTTGTTGGTGATAAACCGAACCGAACCGTCCAGCATCGAGGCGTTCACCCCGCCGGAATGGTTGCTCCGCGCGCCGCCGACAATCGAACTGGCGTTGACGAAAACCGTCGAACAGAAGACTTTGGAGTTCGGAGGGAGAATCGTCGTAAATCCGGAAAAGAGAGGATTACCGACAAACCAGATCTTCCCGCGGTAGGTCCCCTGATGGCCGTATCCGCTGATTCCGCGCGTCGCGTCGTTGGGATCCACCATGCTGAGACATTGGGAAGGATTGACGCCGTTGCCCATGATCTGAGGCGTGATCTTCAAGTTCTTCGCCGCGTCTCCCTGTCCCTCGGCCCACGGAGCTTCGCCGGAAATAAACTCACAAAAGGCGATCGTGTTCGAAAGACCGTCCTTGACCCCCGAGAAAGTCTGCCAGTAGTGCGAGCCGAACGGCGCGCGGCGGGCGATCCCGCCGTTCTTCCCGTCGGCCGTCGGCGGCGTTTTCCATGCCTGGTTCGTGCCGGCGGCCCCTTGATTCACCCCCTCGCCGTAAGCGTCGCCGTAACAGAAAGCGTAAGAGGTCGGAGCGACGCTCCCTTCCTCTTCGGTCCCGTAGGCTGTGACAAGAATCTTCCCTTCGGCGTAAAGTTCCGGTTTTCCCGCCAACGGGTCGGAAGGGCAGCCGAGCATTGTCATGGCGCTCCCCCCCATCCCCCAGTGCGGAACGGGACAGTTCTGGCAGCCGGGATAGAGGGTCAGAGCGTCTTCCCCAAACGGCATGGTGATGAGCATATTGGGAACGCCGTTTTCCTTCACCCTGTCGGCGGTTTCGACGAAGCGATCCCAAATCTGCTGTTGTTCCATGAACGGCATCAGCATCACCAGACCGCTGACGCACCCGACCATTCCGGCGTCGCCCGCGTTGCCGTAGCTTGAAGCCGGCCCGTATCCCCCGTAGGCGGTGTTCCCCGCCGGGATCGCGTCGTGTGCGTCGGCGTAGTTGTGAACCGCCAGCGCCAGCTGTTTTAAGTTGTTCGAACATTTCATCCGCCGGGCGGCTTCACGCGCCGCCTGAACCGCCGGCAGAAGCAGTCCGATGAGGATTCCGATGATCGCAATCACGACCAGGAGTTCGACTAGGGTAAACGCTTTTCTTTTCATCGCGAGCTCGGACATGTTTCGACTCCAAAGGGTAAGGGAAAAAACGAAAAAAACCAACCGGTTCCGGCGATAGGAATCGGCGGGGCTTAATGGAGCAAAAAGCCAAAGACCGCGGATTTTATCGGGGAGAATCCGCATAAACCGCACGGCGCGAAGACACGCTCCCGAAAGAGCGGGTCTTCGCGCGGGATTTTTCAAAGGCGATTTCAGAAGACGTCGAAGTCGACGTCCAAGTCGCCCGCCTCGTACACGGCGAAGACCGCGTCCGCGGCGAGCGGACGAGGATACGTCAGGTCGTCGTCTCCCGCCTCGCTGAGCCAGTTGTTGCTGATGAAGTTG
>CADBQY010000142.1 GCA_902796885.1 uncultured Planctomycetota bacterium | reverse complement strand
GAGGAACGCCCAGGGGACGATCTTGTTCTGAACGCCCAGGCCCCAGGCCAGGAACATCAGAAACGCCCAGATCACGACGAAGAAGATGCCGACCACCTTATACTGCTGTTTCAGATAGGCGTTGGCCCCTTCGCGGACGGCGGCGGCGATCGACTTCATTTCGTCGTTCCCCTCGTCGGCCTGCATCATCGCTTTGAAGAATTTGTAGGCGTAGAAAAGGGCGGCGACGGCTCCGGCCAAAGCCAGGAGCCAGTAAAGGCCGTAAAGGCCGAAGAAATTAAGACGGACGTAGCCGGGATCGACCTGCTCGCCGGTTCCGCAGGCTTCGGTTGCGCAAGCCGCGGCTTCGCCTTCGGCGGCGTCAGCCTGAGCATCTTCGGCGGCGGGCTGTTCGGCAGCCGGAGCTTCGGCGGCCTGAGCGTCGGCGGCGGCTTCCGCAGCCGGCGCGGCCTCGGGAGCGGGCTCTTGCGCCCGCAGAGCGGTAAACGCGAAACAGCCGGCCAGAGCCAGCGCGCAAACCGTCCAGCGGAGCGTTTTGGAAAGACTCGATTTCATCATAAATGAATCTCCTTGAACTATATAAATGCGTTTTGGTGGTAACATAGTCACCTGGAATTCAATCCTAAAATTACAGTATATTATCATCAAAACTTTCCCCTTGTCAAGAAGCGTAGAATAAACAAAATCGTAAAATCCGGTTTCAAAACTCTTTGAAAAAAACCCGGTTTTTTCCTTGACAATCGACAGGCCTGAACTTAATATGGTGATAGTAGCGGTTATTTGGTTTACACCGTCGGAGTGATACACAAAAAGAGGGGTTTTCGCCGTTAAAAACCGCGCGTTTTACCCATTGTGTCATTTTTCGAAAAAGCGCCGCGATCTCGGGAAAAATTCCTGTGCCGTTCGTACTATTTTCATTCGTCTCCCGGCGTCGCGCGCGGGACGTTCTGAACAGACGGCACAAAGATCATCTATACAGGGGGCAACATGTCGCAAGTCATTAACAGAGTTCCGGTCAATCTTTCCGAACTCCTCAAAGAGGACGTCCTTCTTCCGGCCGACCTGGTCGTCACGTCGTTCCAAACCGACCCGGCCCAAATCGAAGCGGGCGAACTCTTCGTCTGCCTGGCCGGCGACGCCGCCGAGGCGGCGGCCCAGCTTGAAACCGCCAAGGCTCGCGGAGCCCGCGCGGCGCTTGTCGGCGACACCCTGACCTTGCCCGAATCCCTTTCCGGCGACGTCTACCGGGTCGAAGACGTTCACTCGATTCCCGGCCGGGTGGCGCAGGCCCTCTACGATTTTCCCGCCTCCCAGCTGAAATCGATCGCCATCACCGGAACGAGCGGCAAGACTTCGGTCTCCTACATCATCGCCGGGATGCTGGCCGAAAGCGGATATCCGGTCGGTCTGATCGGTTCGCTCGGGGTCTACGACGGCCGGGTTCTCCTCCCGAACCGCGAGACGACGCCCCGCCCCCTCCTGTTGGCCGAACTGATGGCCCGAATGCTCCGCAACGGCTGTTCCCACGTTATCGTCGAAGTTTCGAGCGAGGCGCTCGAAGATTCCCGTCTTTCGGGGATCAAGTTCGACGCCGTCTGTCTGACGAATGTCCGACGCGATCACCTCGATCTCCACAAGACGGTCGATCTCTACCGCCGCACCAAGATGAAGATCTTCAACTACGTCAAGGAAGACGCGCTGGTCGTCTGCAACCCGAGCGACCGCGTCACCGGGGCGATTCTCCACCTGATCAAGAATCCGACGATCACCATCGGGATGCATCCGAACGAAGCGATGGTCAACGGGATGCGCGTCGAACAGAACCGGGGCGAGCAGACTTTCTACATCATCGCCGGCAGCGACGCGATTCCGGTCCGAACCAAAATCATCGGCAAAGAGCATATCTGCAACTGCCTGACCGCCGCGGCGCTCGGCCTGAGCTGGGATATTGACCTGAAAACCGTCGTCCGGGGAATCGAACGGGTCGAGCATATCCCCGGCCGAATGGAACGGATCGACTGCGGCCAGCCGTTCGGCGTCTTCGTCGACAACGCCTCGACTCCCGAATCGCTCGCCGACGTTCTCCAAACCCTGCGCGAAGTGACCGAGGGGATGATCTACACCGTTCTGAGCGCTCCCGATGACAACGACCGGAGCAAGCGCCCGCTGATGGGACGCGCCGCCGAACAGGGAAGCGACCTGGTCATCCTGACGATCGGCCGGCAGGCCGACCCGGCTACGGGGGTTAAAGACCTCCTCCAGGGGATCGAAAACAGCGCCAAATGCCTCAAGCGGACCTTTCGGCGGAGTGACGCGATCACCTGGGCTCTTTCGAACGCCGCTCCCGAAGACACCGTCCTGATCATCGGCAGCGACCTGACGCCCGGCGCCGATCCCGAAGAGACCGTTTCGGACCGCCAATTCGTCCGCCACTGGCTCTACGAAAACCAGCCGTGCCTTGAAGCCTTCTGGTATTGATGGGTGTCCTGCTCGATCTCCTTTACTTTTTTTTCCTGACCGCCGTCTCGCCGGTTCTCCTCTGGCGAATGATTCGGCAGGGGAAATACCGCGAAGGGTTCGCCGAAAAATTCCGGGGGTTGTCGCCGATAACCCCCGAAGGCGGCGCCCCGGTCGTCTGGTTTCACGCGGTCAGCGTCGGCGAAGTCAACCTTTTAAAGCCGATCGTTCCGCTTCTCCGCGCCGAACATCCCGAGTGGCGTCTGGTCATTTCGTCCACTTCAAAAACCGGCCGCCGTCTGGCGGAATCCCTCTTTCCGGATCTGACCGTCTTCTACTGCCCCCTCGACTTCACCTGGTCGGTCAAACGCGCGCTGTCGCGGGTCCGTCCCGACCTTCTCGTTCTGGCCGAGCTGGAACTCTGGCCGAACCTGATCCGCGAAGCGGTCGGACGGGGCGCACGGGTCGCGATCATTAACGGCCGGATCAGCGACGGCAGTTACGGGAAGTACCGTCTGATTCGATTTTTTCTCCGTCCTCTGCTGAGGAAACTTTCGCTGATCGCCCCTTCCGACGAAACTGCCGCCGACTATTTTCTCCGCCTGGGCGCCGACCCGGCGTCTCTTTCGGTTACCGGCTCGATCAAATTCGACGGCGCCCAGACCGACCGCGGAAACCCGAAGACCCTCGCCCTGGCCCGGCTGGCGGGAATCCGGCTTGAAGGGGCGGACGGCGCTCCGGCCGACATCGTCTTCCTGGCGGGAAGCACCCAAGAGCCGGAAGAAGAGATCGCGTTGCGAGCGTTCCGCGCGTGGAGCGAAAAGTTCCCCGCCCTGAAACTGATCCTCGTACCGCGCCACCCCGAACGGTTCGAGGCGGTCGCCGGCCTTCTCGATTCGTCGGGGCTCCCCTGGCTGCGGCGTTCCCGTCTCGATTCCCCGGCGGATCCCGAAAGCGCGCGGATTCTCTTGGTCGACACGATCGGCGAGCTTGGCGCGTGGTGGGGCTGCGCGCAGATCGCCTTTGTCGGAGGGAGCCTCGGAAAACGGGGAGGACAGAACATGCTCGAACCGGCCGCGTACGGCGCGGCGGTCTGTTTCGGACCGAACACGAAAAACTTCCGGGAAATCTCGCAGCGAATCCTCGCCGCCGACGCCGCCCGCGTGGTTCATAACGCCGACGAGCTCTCGTCTTTTCTCGGCAAATCCCTCGCCGAGCCGGCATGGCGCGGCGAACTGGGCTCGCGCGCGCGGCAACTGGTCCTCTCCCAGCGGGGCGCCTGCCGAAAAACGGTCGATCTTCTTTCGCGGCTCGCCGAGAAGGCCGAGCCGTAAAACCGCTGAGGAAAAACGACCGTCCCCCCGTTCCCGCACCTATTGACCCCTTTTCGAGTTCCTTTATAATAATTCTAAAATTATCGTTTTTACTACTAGCCAGGGGGGTTTTAATGAGCCGTCGATTCATCAATCAACTCCATGAAAATTTGCGCGTCGCCGAAATCTATCAGATGACGGAACGTACGCTCCGGACGAACAAGCATGGCGATCTTTATCTCCAATTCGTGCTGACCGACAAAACCGGTTCGATTGACGCCCGTCTCTGGAACGCCGAAGAGAACGTCCTTTCGAAGTTCGAAAACGGTTCGTTCGTTTCGGTCGACGGGGTCGTCCAGAGGTTTCAGGGGACGCTTCAATTCATCGCCAAAACGATCACCCCCGTCGCCGCCGAAAAGCTCGATCCGGCCGATTTCGCCCGCGGCGGGGTCGTCGACGTCGCCCGTCTGACCGTCCGGGTCAAAGAGCTCCTTGCGGAGCTGAAAAATCCCGACCTGCGGAACCTGGCCGACTGCTTCATCACCGACGAGGCGTTTATGCGGGCGTTCTGCAGCCGTCCGGCGGGAATCAAAATTCATCACGCCGTGATCGGCGGTCTTTTGGAACACACCCTCAAAATGATGGAAATGGCCAAGAACATCGGACAGATCTACTCGGAGATCCTCAATCCCGATCTCCTTTTGATGGGGGCGTTTCTGCACGACATCGGAAAGATCGACGAGCTCTCTTCCGGCAGCGGGTTTTCCTACACCGATTTGGGACAGATGCTCGGACATCCCCATCTGGGCGCCGCTCGCCTTCGCGAAAAGATTGCCGAAACCGAAAAACTCACGGCGACGAAGTTCGATCCGGAACTGACGATGCTCCTAACCCATCTGATCATCTCGCACCACGGCACGCTCGAAAACGGAAGCGCCAAGGTCCCGATGACCCTCGAGGCCATCGCGCTGTATTACATCGACTCTCTCGACGCCAAATTGGCCGAGTTCCACCGCAACCTCTGCGAAGACGTCAACCCCGACTCCCACTGGACGAACTACATCCCCGGACTCGAGCGAAAGCTCTACAAAAACAAAAGCTGAGAGGCGGCCGCCCCAACCGAAAACGGGCCGAAACAGCCGGCGGCTGTTTCGGCCCGTTCGTTTTGCCCGCGTCCGCTTAGTTGTTCGGCGAAAAGCGGAGCGGAAGACCGTCGTCGACGAAGTCGCGGCTGCGGCTCTTCACCGGAGCGGGAAGACCGATCGGCGCGGCGCTGTTCGAATAGCCGGGAGCAAGACCGCTGGCCTGATAGCCGTCCTTCTTCGCTCCCGCGGGGCGAAGCGCGCTCGAAGGGAGCTCTTCGGCCGCCGGAACCGTTTCGTCTGAAGGAGCGTCCGGAGCCGTCGTTTCGGAAGGTTTCGGCGGGAGAGGCGACTCCATCGGGCCGTAATCGCTCCGATTCGGCGAAGGCGCCGAAACGTCCTGCGTGTTGCCGAACGTCATCGGCGCGCCGCCGATGTTCCCCGCGGCCGCGTCGCACATCGGCGTCTCGCAGGAAGGAATGTCGCACGAGGGCGCGTCACACGTCGGAATCTCGCACGTCGGCGCCGCGCAGCCGCCGTCGTAAATCGCGACGTCCTCGCCGCCGAACGACGGCGCCCACGAGATCGTCTCGGCGGGAATCCCTTCGGCCGCGGTCCAGCCGTCCGTTCCGTAGAGCGCGCCGATCATCGGCACCCCGGCGGGAACCCGCGGCTTGAGGGGGCAGGCCGGCGCCTGAGTCTCGTCGCACCCTCCGAAGACCTTGCGGAACGCCCGGGTCAGCGAAAAATGCATTCCCCGAATCCCGCCCTGCGGAACGTCCATCTCGTTCTCGCCCGAAACCGGCATCGTTTCGGGATAGTAAGCGTCGGCGGCGTACCCTTCGGTCGGAACGACCCCCTCGAGCCCGTAATAGACGCCGGGATCCGAGACGTAACCGGGCTGCGCCGCGGATTCGGCGTCTCCGCGGCCGCCGAACGCTTTGCCGAACAAAGGATTGGCCGTCAGACAGCTCCCGAGCGGCTTTTGGCGCTGCAGTTCCGAGTACGTCTCGGGGTGTTCGGCGCGGAACGCTTCGAGCGAATCGGGGTAATACGCGCTCCCCCCGGATGCGGGACACGGGGTGCGCGGACGGGTCTCGGTCCAAAGACGGGACGACGTCCCGCCGGCGGGAGAATACGGCTGATACGAATAACCGCTGCCGCCGAGCGCCGGAGCCCCCTTGTAAGTGTCGCGGCTGAAGACCAGGGCGCTCGGCCGGTGCGCGATCTTGTTTGTGAAAACACGCGCGTCGTCGAGAATCGGCTGCACCTTTTCGCTCGCCGCTTCGACATTCCTGACAATGCCGCGGACTTCGCGTCCGACTTCCTCGTCGGTCAGCATCCCGAGGGGCGTCTGCTTGTTCTCGATCTGTTTGACGATGTTCTCGGAAAGGTTGCTGATGTTTTTCACCATTTTCGTGATATCTTCGCTGCTGGCGTTCAGATTCGAAATGAAATTCGGCCCGTCGTCCGAAAGCGCCTGCGTAAAATCGTTGATGTTGTCCAGCCCCCGGTTCAGTTTGTCGAACGTGGCGGACGAGCGGCCGACCGTCTCTTTGACGCTGTGGTACAGATCTTCGCCTTCGTCGAGAAGGGTGTCGATCTTGCTCAGAATGTTCGGAAACTCCTCGGCGCCGCGCTGAATGTTTTCGCGGATCTGCGGATTGGAAAGAAGACCGTTGATGTTCGTGGCCAAACTCCGGGTCGTTTCGAGCGTCTGACCCAGCGAGTCAAAAATCGCGCTCAACCGCTCCTTGTTCATCTGGATTTCCGGCCCGGTTCCCATAAGGTCGTTCAGATTCGAGATGAACCGGGAGGCTTCCTGAGCCGTCGAGTTGATCGAGTTGATCGCGTCTTTCAGGTCTCCTTCGATGTTGCTGACCGTTCCCATGATGTCGCTTCCCGAAACGCCGACGATCGGGTCGTTCGGGGTCACCTCTCGGACGTCGGCGTTGTATTTGGGATTCTTCACGAACTCGATTTCCGCCTCGCCCATCAGGAGCGAAGGCTTAATCCGGGCCTGCTCGTTTGTGTAGATATGCACGTTCGGATTGTCGAGGGTGAAGTAGACGCGCACGCGCGAAGTCCCTTCCTCGTCGATCAGATCGGTACGCACGACGCGGCCGATCTCGACGCCGCTTTTTGTCACTCGCGACGTGTTTTTGATTCCCGGCGCCTTGTCGAAAATGATCGACATCTTCTGCCCCTGCTTGAATTGGAAGAGGCTCGTACGGTTCGAACCGAAAAGGATCGTCATAATGATGATGGTCGCGAAAACGACCAGCACCGTCATCCCGATCATAAATTCCATTCGTCTGTTAGCCATACTTTCAGCTCCGGTTTTCTTCTGTGACTCACGCGCCGCGCGCCAGAGTCATCTCCATCAGGCGTTCCCCGGCGAGTCCTTCGACAAACTGGGTGACACGGCTGTCTTTTGAATCGTCGATTTCGTCCGCCGGCCCGTCGTAGACGATCTGTCCCTGACCTTCGTTCAGACGGCTCTGCGGATAAAACATCACAATGCGGTTCGCGACCTTTTTCGCGGATTTCATGTCGTGCGTCACGACAATCCCCGTGACCTTGTGATTATCCCGCACGCGGATCATCAGCTCGTTGATCACGTCGCTCATGATCGGGTCAAGTCCGGTCGTCGGCTCGTCGTAGAGCATCAGCTCCGGCTCGGCGGCCAGGGCGCGGGCGAACCCGACCCGTTTGCGCATCCCGCCCGAAAGTTCGACCGGCATCCGCGCGGCCACGTCCGGGGTCATCCCGACCTCGTAGAGAAGCTCGGCCACGCGGTCGTTCAGTTCGCCGCGCGGTGTCCGCGGGTTCAGCTGCAAAATCGGAAACATAATGTTTTCGCCGATCGACATACTGTCGAAAAGCGCCGCCTGCTGAAATACAAATCCGATACGGGTCCGCACTTCGCTCAGCTGCCGGCCGTTGAGCTCTCCCAGGTCGATTCCGTTAAAGAGGACGGTTCCTTCGGTCGGCTCGATCAGGCGGGTCGCCGTCTTCAGAAAGACGGTTTTCCCGCAGCCGCTCTCGCCGATGATCGCCACGGTCTCTCCCTTGTGAACTTTCAGGTTGATATCGTGCAGGACGTACCGATCGTCGAACTCCACGCCGAGTTCCCGCACTTCAAGAACGGGGGGGCGGCGGCGCAGAATCCGCCGCGTCCCGTCGGCCGACGTGTAGACCTGCCCTTCCCAAACCGGTTCTTCTCCGGTTTCGAATTCGGTCGGTTTCCGATCTTCCGCGTCGGTCATCTTTTTCTCCAAACCGAAATTTTCGGCAGACTCTTTGTCATTTCAGACCACGGCCCGCGGGCCGCCGCCGAACCAAACGACGTGGATCTTATCGAGGAAAATTCCCAGAATCAGATCCAGGACCAGGATCATCACAAACGAAACCACAAACGACCGGGTCGAAGCCTTTCCGACGCCTTCGGCGCCGGCATCGCAGTGGAATCCCTGATAGCAGCTGATCAGCGCGATCGCCCCGCCGAAAAAGATGCTCTTGAACATTCCGGCGAAAACGTCGTACTGCGCCACGGCGTTGCGGGAGTATTCCCAGTAGTACCCCCAGTCGACTCCCAGGAGCTTGATACTGAAAAACGCGCCTCCCAAGACCCCCATCGCATCGGCCATAATGGTCAGTCCGGGAATCATAATGAGGCAGGCGACGAACCGGGGAACGACCAGATAATGGATCGGGTTCGGCCCCATGCTCGCCAAGGCGTCGATCTGTTCGGTCACGCGCATCGTCCCCAGCTCGGCGGCGATGGCGCTGCCGACCCGGCCGGCCAGCATGGTCGCCGCCAGAACCGGTCCAAGTTCCTTGACCAGCGAAAGGTTGATCGCGGCGCCCAGACGCGACTCAAGTCCCACGGCCTTAAACTGAGGATGGGTCTGAACCGCCAAGACCATCCCGATGAAGGTTCCGGTCAGCATAATGACCGGAAGACTCTGAACGCCGATTCGATAGAGCGCCGAAACGAGGGTCGAGGCTTTCACCGGCCGGGCGAAAAGCCAATAAATCGTCGCGAGGGAAAATGCCGCCAGCTGGCCGGCGTAGACGATCCGGTCGTTCAGGCTTTTCCCGATCCGACCGACCACGGCGGTCAACCGATCGGTCAGCGAGAGTTTTTCAGCGGTCCATTCGTGTGCCATTTCGGGCTCCGTTCTTTCGTGTCTTCCTATCTTCTCCGCTTTAACAGCGTCGTCAGGTAGAAATAACCTTCAGACCCTCCCTTGAGAGGGTTTCCCGTCTCTCTTATCGGCCCGGCAAAACCGGCACTTTAAGAATAATCGTTATAATCGCTACAATTTAACATCCGCGGCGATTCGTTGTTATTTCTCATTCGTATGCTATAATAATAGGGTGAAAGGCGGTAAAAGAGAAAATGAGACCCGTTAAACCGAACCCTCCCAAAGTGAACGCGCTTCTCGGCGTCGGGCTCGACAACACCGACGGCGAGACCCGTCTGACCCGCGGCAAGAACTTCACCCTCGTCGGGGGGAGTCAAGAGACCCACTCGGTCATGCAAGAGACCGCGCTGAAAGTCAACGAACAGCTCGACCGCAAGGGAAAATCCCTGGGCGAAGTCGCTCCGGCCGAGCTTCGCGATATGATCCTGGAAATTACCGATAAAATCGGCGTCAAAAAGAACGAACGCCGACCGGAATAACGCCCCCGAAAAAGAGAAAACAATGCCCTGGTTCTACGAAGAAGGTTCCCTTTCCAAAGAAAAAGTCCTGCAGCTGACCCAGCGGGCGGCGCAGGAGGCGCTGCGCCGTCTGGCCCCCCGTCCCGAGCGGGTTCTTCTTCTCCCGCCCGATATCACGCGGGCCCACAGCGGCGCGGGATGGATCACCGAGTCGCTCTACCATTTCTTCGACCGATTGGGCGCCGACGTCCGGCTCATTCCGACCTTGGGCCAGCATGTCCCCCACACCCCGGAACAGAACAAATGGATGTTCGGTTCCGTCCCGGAAGAGAAAATCCTGCCCCACGACTGGCGGGGCGGTTCGCGCGTGATCGGCGAGGTGAGCGCCGAGTTCGTCAAAGAAGCCTCGAAGGGGAAAGCCGACTGGCCGATCCCCGTTTCGCTCAACACCACTCTCCTCGACGGCGGGTGGGACTTGATCATCAACGTCGGACACATCGTACCGCACGAGGTTCTCGGGTTCGCCAACCATAACAAGAACTATTTCATCGGCCTGGGGGGGAAAGAGATGATCTGCGCCTCCCACATGATGGCGGCCTGCTGCGGGATCGAGAACAACCTGGGGCAGCTGATCACGCCCCTGCGCCGCTGCTACAACAAAGCCGAAAACGATTTCCTCGGCGACCTGCCTGATCTCTACATCGAAGTGGTGATGGCGTACAACGCCGACGGAGTTCTGGAACATACCGGCTTCTACGCCGGCGATGACCTCGACACCTATCTGATGGGCGCCGAAGCCTCGCGCCGACAGAACATCACGGTCGTCCCCCCCCTCAAAAAGGTGGTGGCGGTCATGCAGGAAGACGAATTTCACAGCACCTGGGTGGCGAACAAGGCGATCTACCGCACGCGGATGGCGATGGCCGACGGCGGAGAGCTCCTGATCATCGCGCCGGGCCTGCGCCGCTTCGGCGAACAGGACGACGTCGACGCGCTGATCCGCAAGTACGGGTATTCCGGAACCGAAAAGATTCTCCGCCTCTGGAAAACCGAGCCGGTTCTGCAAGACTTGACCCACGGGACCGCCCACCTGATCCACGGCTCTTCGGAAGGACGGTTCCGAATCACCTACGCGCCGGGCCGTCTGACCAAAGAAGAGATCGAGTCGGTCGGGTTCGGCTACGCCGATCTCGGCGAAACGCTCCGGCGGTACGATCCGGCCAAGCTCAAGAGCGGGTTCAACACCATGCCCGACGGCGAAGAGATTTACTTCATTTCGACCCCGAGCGCGGGTCTCTGGTCGACCGCCGAAAAACTGGAAAACCGATAAAACGATGAACGAGTATATCCGTCAGAACATTCTTGACATGCCCGGCTACGTCCCCGGCGAACAGCCGAAAAAGGGGGAGGCGGTCAAGATGAACACCAACGAGAACCCGTACCGCGCCAGCGAAAAGGTCTACGACGCAATCCGCCGCGCGGCCGACGAAGGACTTTCGCGCTACCCGAACTCGAGCGCCGAGCCGTTCCGCCTGGCGGCCGCCGACGTTCTGGGCGTTCCCGCCGACTGGATCCTTTGCGGAAACGGCAGCGACGATATCCTGACGATTCTGACCCGCGCGTTCGTTTCGGAAAAGGCGCTCCTTCGCCTTGCCTACCCGAGTTACATTCTCTATCGTTCTCTGGCGCAGATTCAGGGGGCGGCCAGCGAAGAGGTCCTCTTCAACATCGACTGGACTTTACCCGATTATTTCGGAAAAGCTCCGCAACCCGAATCCCTTTGCCATCTGCGTCCGATCCCCGACGCTCGGCTGGGGCTGGTCTATCTGCCGGTTCCGAATTCGCCTTCCGGAACGGTCGTGCCGAAAGAGCGCCTTTTGGAATTCGCCGAATCGCTCCCATGCCCCCTTCTGATCGACGAGGCGTACGCCGATTTCGCGAAAGAAAACTGCGTCGACCTGGTCCGGAAGTCGCCGAAGATTATGGTCTCGCGCACTTTGAGCAAATCGTATTCCCTGGCGGGACTGAGGTTCGGGTTCCTGATCGCCCGGCCCGAAACGATCACCGAACTGGTCAAAGTCAAAGACTCGTACAACTGCGATTCCCTGTCGATCGCCGCGGCGGCCGCCGCGATCTCCGATCAGAAATGGCGGCTCGAAAACCGCGAAAAGATCCTCGCCACCCGCCGCTACCTGACCGACCGGATGCGGCGGCTCGGGTTCGCCGTTCCCGACTCGCAGGCGAATTTCACCTGGAACGTCCATCCCGACCGTACGGTCTCGCATCGGGCGATCTACGAATATTTAAAAGACCACGGATACCTGGTCCGCTACATGGTCTATCCCGGCTGGGACGCGATCGCCGGGCGGGACGACGGTCTGCGGATCACCGTCGGAACCCCCGAACAGACCGAGGAATGTCTTGATCTGATCGAAAAGTTTTTATCCTGACTTTATGCCGAAAGGAAGAGTTATGTCGCGCCAAGCCACGATTACGCGCAACACAAAAGAGACGCAAATCACGCTCACCCTCGACCTGGACGGATCCGGAACTTCAAAAATCGAAACCGGATTGGGGTTCTTCGACCATATGCTCACCCTTTTCGCCGCGCACGCGATGATCGACCTCGACCTCAAGCTGACGGGCGATCTGAACGTCGACGGCCACCATTCGGTCGAAGACGCCGGAATCGCTCTCGGACAGGCGTTTACCCGGGCGCTGGGCGATAAAAAAGGGATTCGGCGTTACGGGTTCTTCATTCTGCCGATGGACGAGGTTCTTTGCGAGACCGCCGTCGATTTCAGCGGCCGGCCGACGCTCGTCTTCGACGCCGCCTTCCCGACCGAACGGGTCGGCAACTTCGATCTGGAGCTGGTTCACGAATTCTGGCAGGGATTCGCCAACGCCGCCGCCGCGACGCTCCACATCCGCGTTCCGTACGGGACGAACGGGCATCATCTGGCCGAGGCAATCTACAAATCGGCGGCCCGCGCCATCCGCGCGGCGGTCGAAGACGACCCGCGGCAGAAGGGAATCCCGAGCACCAAAGGGATCCTCTGACCGATTCGAGTTCTTTTATCCGGACGCGCGGCGGCGAAACTTGCCCCGCGCCGGGTTTTCCGATCAGAACGAAAGTTTCAGCTTAAACGGTATCTCGTTCCGTTTGCAAAGGATCGTCAGCGTTTCGGCAAAGATTCGCACCCGCTTGTTCTTCTGTTTCGATTCGGCGCTCCGCCAGGCGGCATAGACGAGTTTTTCCGGAATCTTTCGGGATTTCGCGAGAGCGACGACCTCTTTGAGATATTTCTTCTCCCCTTCGGTTTTCGGGTAGAGGGTCGACATCAGCCGGTCGTAACCGATCGGCTCGGCGGCCAGAAGACGGCCGGCCTGCGCCGCGACCATCCCGACCGCCAGGAGACGAATCCCCTTGAATAAAAAGTGCCGCCTGTCCATAGCGATATTCCTTTATGCCGTAAAATGAGCTTCCCCTACTCTCCTTATCGGCCCCGGCTCCTTTCGCATTTAGCCGTTTTATAACGATTATTCCGTTTTTACCGACTTTGACGCCTTAAAGAGGAGGAAAAAGGAGTACAGATCGACGATCTCGATCCGCTCCCCCTTGTCCGGGTCCGATTTCAGCGCTTCGCAGAGGGCTTTGATCTGAGTCGGGGTCCAGATAATGGTGCGGTAGACAAAAAACTGGGGCTCGTCGGAAATTTGCACGTCGTTGAGGACGATCTTCGCCGCTTCGGCCGAATCGGGCGTATTCGGAAGATCGTACTTCATTCCGAGCCATGGCATTCCGTCGGTGATTCCGCTTTCACCGTAATGATGCTGAACGATCCCGTCGGGGGAAAAGAGCGCGTAGGCTTTGCGTCCCTCCTCGTCGATCGGACGCGAGAATCCGTCGATCAGGAATCCGGTGACCGAAAGGTCCCAACGCGCGTAATATTTTCGGCAATGTTCCGTCCAAAGTTCGAGCGCCGAGGGAAGACCCGAAATGGGGCGAGGGGCCTCGAGCGCCGTCACGTTGACGTATCCGGCGCCGGAATCCCCGGCAACGAACAGGTCGTTCGGGGTCGCCGTCTTTCGAATGTAGTCGAAACCGGGCGCGAACCGTTCGGCCAGGGTCGGATTGAACGCCCAGGAGATCGGAACCGCCCCCCGATTCGGGTCGGACCAGAAACGGGGCATTAACTGATAGACCCAGGCGGCGCTGTCGTAATCGCCGATATAAAGAGCGATGTACGCCTTGTTCGCCGGACGGCCGCCCTTGTCGATCAGCCCTCGCTTTTTCAGATCCGAAAGGGTCGGCTTTCGGAACGGATACTTCTTTTTCAGCGGAAAATGCGCGTAAAACGAGGCGTTCGCCATCGCTCCCGTTCCGAGCGCGTCGGCGTCGAGCCAGGCGTTGAAATTTGAAAGGAGCTCGACCTGTTTCCATTCGGTCGCCACCGGGTCATGTTTCCCGCCCAGCCCTCCCCAATTGGTGTACTTGGCGTTCCAGAGGATAAACCCGCCGACATGAATCATTTTTTTGCCCTGATTCCGCGCGCAGAGGGCGTTGAAGAACTCGGCGAGGACTTTGGCGTCCGTTCCGATCGGCTGGTTCGGGTCGTCGCTGGGCGCTTCGTCGTTCCACGGAGAAAGGTCGACGAAGGGGGCGCGCCGCGCGACGAAATAGTCGTAGTTGGTCAGCGTATGGTCCTGCATCGCGTTGTCCGAATTGAGCCAGGCGAGATCGGTATAGTAACCGGCATGCTCGTCCGAGGTCTTTCCGGGTTTGATATAGCGTTCGATCAGCCAGAGATAGGCGTCGGCTTTAGCGCTCCCGGTAGACGGCCGATCGGTGCCGGGAATCGTTCCGGAACCGGTAAAAAGGGGCGTGCCGTCGTCGGCCAGAAGCCGCGCTTTCACCGGCAGACGGGGACCGTCCGGATCGGTCACCAGACGGGTATAGAGAGAACCGGGCGCCGGATCAAACCGGATCGGAAGGAGATCGTCCGCCCCGGCCAGCGTGGCGGCCAGACACGAGGTGGCGGGAACCCGCTCGTCGTAGAGAACGACTCCGCGGTAATCCTCTCTATAAATATCCAGAAGCTCTTCGAGAGAAGCGGCTTCATGAACCGGGCGGGCGGCCAGCCAGCCGTCGGAACCGTCCGGCATCGGGCTTCGGAACAATTCAAACCAGTAGCGGTCGATCGAGACTCCCCACTGTTTGACATAAAAGAGGTAGAGCCGGGGCCCTTTGCGGTTGGCAAGTCCCTGTAAGGAGGCGGCGAGGAGCGTCTCGTCCCAGCTTCGGCGTACCGCGTCCGGGTCGGCGCGGTCGACGTTCCGGGCATATTCCAGGTCAAAGGTGACAATCTCGCGTTCTGTAGCCGATCGAAGCGGAGCGGCCGCGATAAAAAAGACCAAGAAGGCAAGAATTCGTTTTGCGTTTTTCATCAGCGGCTCCGAAGGGGAAAGATCGTTCAAAGGGGAGCGGACGTTCCCCGCCCGTCCGGCGGGAGAACAAAAAAAGCTGCGTCGGAAGACCGGCACAGCTCGGAAAAGCCAGAGGGGGGAATCGAACCCCCAACCTCAGCATTACGAATGCTGCGCTCTGCCAGTTGAGCTACTCG
>CADBQY010000141.1 GCA_902796885.1 uncultured Planctomycetota bacterium | reverse complement strand
GATGCTCGACGTCAGCGCGGTTCAGGCGCAGAGCAGTTTAGAAGACGTTAAAGAGACCGCCGCCGTGGCGAAGAAGTTCAACTGCATTTGCGCGTTCTCGCTCCCTTCGTTTACCCCCGTTCTGGCCGAAGAACTGAAAGAGGACGGTCGGCGGAAAGTCCTCCTGGGAGGAGTCGTCGGGTTCCCTTCCGGCGGCGACTCGACCGCGACGAAGGTCGCGCAGGCCAAAGAGCTCGTCGCGCTCGGCTGTGACGAAATCGACATGGTCATGAACGTCGGCAAGATGCGCAGCGGTCTGGTCCGAGAGGTCGCCGCCGATATCGCCGCCGTCAAAGAGGCGATGGGGGATTTGCCCCTGAAAGTGATCCTCGAATGCCACCACCTGACCGAAAAGCAGATTGCCGAAGCTTCGGTCGTCGCCGTCGACGCCGGCGCCTCGTGGGTGAAGACGGGAACCGGCTGGGCGCCGACCGGCGCGACGCTCGAAAACGTCAAGATCATGAAAGACGCCGTCGGCGACCGCGCGCGGGTCAAGGCGGCCGGCGGGGTCCGTTCCCTCGAAACGATTGAAAAGATGGTCGATCTCGGCGTCGAGCGGTTCGGGATCGGATGCGGCACGGTCAAGAAACTTTTCGAAGCGTTCTGAAACAAGAAGCCGCCGGCGTAAAAAAAGAGGGGCGAGCCCCTCTTTTTTTACGCCCGTTCCGTTCTTTGCGGCGCCGCGGCCGCCGACGGGTTTACGACGCCCGTTCGGCGCGAATTTCGGCGGCGGCGCGAACCAGGTTTTTCAGACTCGCCGCGGTTTCGGTCTCGCCGCGGGTCTTCAGACCGCAGTCGGGGTTGACCCAGAGGTTTTCGGCGGGAATCTTTTCGAGCATTTGGCGCAGCGCGGCTTTGATCTCTTCGACGCTCGGTACGCGGGGCGAGTGAATGTCGTAGACGCCCGGCCCGACTTCGGTTTCGAAGTGGTTCTCTTTGAGCGAGTCGAGAATGCTCAGCTGCGAACGGGAGGCTTCGAAGGTGATCACGTCGGCGTCCATCGCGTCGATCGCGGGAATGATGTCCTCGAATTCGCTGTAGCACATATGCGTGTGGATCTGCGTTTCGGGCTTCACAAGGGCGCTGGCCAGACGGAACGCGGGAATCGCGAAATCGAGGTAATCGACGTACCAGTCGGCGCGGCGCAGCGGGAGTTTTTCGCGCAGGGCGGCCTCGTCGATCTGGATGATCCGCACGCCCGCCTTTTCGAGGTCGCAAACCTCGTCTTGCAGGGCGAGCGCCAGCTGGAGAATCGTCTCTTTGATCGGGACGTCTTCGCGCGGGAACGACCAGTTCAGGATCGTGACCGGGCCGGTGAGCATCCCTTTCACGTCCTTTTCGGTGAGGGAGTTGGCGTAGGTGATGTACGGGACGGTGAACGCCTTTTCGCGTTTGACGTCGCCGAAGACGATCGGCGGTTTCACGCCGCGGGTGCCGTACGACTGAACCCACCCGTTTTCGGTGAAGACGAATCCGGCCAGGTTTTCGCCGAAATACTCGACCATGTCGTTCCGTTCGAACTCGCCGTGCACCAGCACGTCCAGGCCGATCTCTTCCTGAAGGGCGATGCAGTCCTTAATGAACGACCGCACTCCGGCGTCGTATTCGTCCTTGGTGATCTCTCCCTTGCGGAACCGCGAGCGGTTCTGCTTGACCGCGGCGGTCTGCGGGAAAGAGCCGATCGTCGTGGTCGGGAAGAGCTTCTGCCCCAAGACCTTCCGCTGAAGCGCCTGCCGTTCGGGACGGGGGGTGTCGCGGCGGAAGTCTTTTTCGGTCAGCGCCTTGACCCGATCTTGAACCTGCGGATCGATCCGAAGCGCCGCTTCGTCGAAGAGTTTGCGGTTGGCGGCGTACGACGGGGCGGAGGCGAAATCGGCGTTTTCGGCCAGCGCCGCCAGTTCGGCCAGTTCGGCGAGCTTTTCGTAGGCGAACGCCAGATGACGCGTCACTTCGGCCGGGAGTTTCGTTTCGTTTTTCACGGTATACGGAACCAGCAGGAGCGAGCAGGAAGTCGAAAGGACGACGTTTTTGGCGACCGCGCCGAGCCGTTTGAGCTGATCGAGTTTCTTGGCGTAATCGGTCCGCCAGATGTTCTTTCCGTTCACCAAACCGGCGAAGAGCACTTTATCTTCGGGGAAGCCGTTCTCTTCGACCAGGTCGAAAGACTTTTTCCCTTCGACGAAATCGAGCCCGATTCCGTCCAGCGGGAGGGCGACGAGTTCTTTGTAGCAGTCGCGCACGTCGCCGAAATAGGTCTGGAGGAGAATCTTGTTCCCTTTGGCGGCGAGGAGGTCGGCGTAGATTCGCTTAAAGAGGGCGATATCTTCGGCGCTTTGGTCTTTGACGAGCTGCGGCTCGTCGATCTGAACCCAGCCGTCGTGAACCTTCGCGATCTCGGCGAGGAGCTCCTTATAGACCGCCAGAAGGGCGGGAACGTAGTCGGCGGCGGATTTCGAGCCCTTGAAGCGCGCCAGCTTCAGGAACGTGAACGGCCCGATCAGGGTCGGCCGCGCCGCGACGCCGTTCTCCTTGGCCAGGAGGATCGTTGCTTTGAGTTCGTCGAAACGGAGCGCGAACGCGGTGTCGTCGTCGAGTTCCGGAACGATGTAGTGGTAGTTTGTGTTAAACCACTTTTTCATCGTGAGCGCTTTGACGTCCCCTTTTTCGCCCTGATAACCGCGGGCGGCGGCGAAATAGGTGTCGAGCCGGTCGAGCCCCGGCGCCCGGTACCGCGCGGGAACCGCGCCGATCAGAAACGCGGTGTCGAGCACCTGGTCGTAGAACGAAAAATCGCCGACCGGAATCTGCGAAAGTCCGGCGTTCTTTTCGACGTCCCACTGCTCGAGCGTCTGCTTCTTCACCCGCGCGAGAAGTTCTTCCCGCGTGATTTCCCCTTTCCAGTAACTCTCGGTCGCCCGTTTCAGCTGGCGAAATTCCCCGATCCGCGGAAATCCGACGATGGTATATTCCATAAGTTCTCTCCTCTCTCTTCGGAAAAACCCCGGCGGCCTTCGGCCGGGGAAAACGGTTAAACTCAGTAAAACATTCTAAGCCGATAGGAATAGTCGTCAACTGGGAGGCCCGCGCGGCGGATAGACCTATCGTTTCCCAATGTGTCGTTCGGCGCCCCTTAACGGCCCGTTCAGACGGTTCCTTCGATCTCTCGGACCAGCGCGAGGATTTCGTCGGCGGTTTCCAGCTCGCGCAGACGGGGGAGGAAATCGGGGTGCTTCAAGAGCTTGCCGATCCCCGCCAGGGTACGCAGATGGGTCTTGTCGTCGATCGCGCCGATCAGGAAGAAGATGTCGGTCAGGTTGTTGAATCCGCCGCCGAACGGCACCCCGCGGAGCGAAACGCCCATGATCACGAACGAGTCGCCGATATTGTGCGGCATCGGTCGGCGGGGGTGCAGGAGCGCCGCGCCGTTATCCATCGCCGTCGACATCATCTCTTCGCGGCGGCGGAGCGCTTCGATCATCGCGTCGGGATCCCAGATCATCCCGCGGTCGGCGCCGAATTTCGCCAGCTCGCGGATCACCGAGTCGCGCGTCTTGGCCGGGAAGGGGATCAGGATGCCGCCCCGCTGCAAAAGCTCGGCGATCGTCGGTTCTTCGTCGGTTTCCTGCGGGACGTTTTCGGCGAGCTCCTCGATATGGTCGAGATGGTCTTCGGCCTTGGCGTCGGTCAGGTTCTTTTCGAACCAGAGAACCATATCGGCCTTCGAGAAGAGCCATTTCCCCTGGATCTTGTGTCCCGCCAGCTCGCCGTTTTCGGCGAGTTTGACGACTTTCTTTTCCGGGATGTGGAGAATGCGCGCCGCGTCGGCCGCCGAAAATTCCCTCTTTTCCATAGTCCGTTCTCCGTCAGCTCTCTTTTCGATGTTTTCTTCCGAAAGGTCAGCGGATCTGCGCGGCGAGCCACTCTTCGTACGAAGGGGAAAGAGCGTCGAGCGGGACCGCCGTGATCTGCGGGACCTCGTAGGAATGTTCCGCCGCGATCAGCTCCGAGACCTCGTCGAAGAGGCAGGCGCGCGTTTTCAGAGTCAGAAGCCATTCTTCGTCTTCGCGGACTTCCTCTTGCCAGCGGTAGACGCTTGTGATCGGACCGCTGACCTGGGCGCAGGCGGCGAGCCATTTTTCGACCGCGGCCCGGCCGAGGCGAACGGCCTCGTCTTTCGTGGCGCAGGTGACGTGAATTTCGGAAAAATCGCTCATGGAACTCTCCCTGTGGGGTGTCCTCCGCGCCGGAGACCCCTTCGCGGTACGGGCGAGGGGGCGTCGCGGACGTAAAACTCGGACGCCATTATAACATATTGGGCGGACGCGGGAAGAAGCCGCGCGCCGTCCTTGTCGATCGACCCTCTTTTTGATATAATGGCGGGAAGTTTTTTATGTCTCACCGCCCGCAAGGCGCGGCTTCATCATTCCGCAGAGAAGATTTCGAGGAGATTATGACAAAGGCGCAGGAGGACGACCGGTTCGAAAAGAACGAAGAAAAAAGCGCGCCGCGCGAAAAACAGCTTCATTTCATTGAACAGATCATCGCCGAAGACGCGAAATCCGGCAAGTTCGGCGGCCGCGTTCACACCCGTTTCCCCCCGGAACCGAACGGCTATCTCCATATCGGGCACGCCAAGTCGATCTGCCTGAACTACGCCATGGCGACCGAAAACGGCGGCCTGTTCAATCTGCGGTTCGACGACACCAACCCCGCCAAAGAAGAAACCGAATACGTCGAGTCGATCCTGGCCGACGTCCGCTGGCTCGGCGCCGACTGGCAGGACCGTCTCTGTTTCGCGAGCGACTATTTCCAGCAGATGTACGACTACGCGGTCGAGCTGATCAAAAAGGGGAAAGCCTACGTCTGCGACATGACCGCCGAAGAGATGAGCGCCGCGCGCGGCACCGCCACCGAGCCGGGGACGCCCAGTCCGTGGCGCGAGCGTTCGACGGAAGAGAACCTCGACCTGTTCGCCCGCATGAAAGCCGGCGAGTTTCCCGACGGTTCGAAGACGCTCCGCGCCAAGATCGATATGGCGTCCCCCAACTTCAATATGCGCGACCCGGTGATGTACCGGATCGTCAACGCCGAACACCACCGGACCGGCGCCGCCTGGAAGATCTACCCCATGTACGACTGGGCGCACGGTTTGGAAGACTCGATCGAGGGGATCACCCATTCGATCTGCACCCTCGAGTTTGAAAACCACCGTCCCCTCTACGACTGGTTCCTCGACCAACTGGGGGTCTATCACCCGCAGCAGATCGAGTTCGCCCGGCTCAACCTCACCTACACGGTGATGAGCAAACGGAAGCTGTTGGAATTGGTCAAAGGCGGCTACGTCTCGGGGTGGGACGATCCGCGGATGCCGACGATCTGCGGTCTGCGCCGCCGCGGCTACACGCCCGAGTCGATCCGCGCCTTCTGCCGGACGATCGGCGTGGCGAAGTTCAACAGCACGATCGACGTCACCGTACTCGAAAACGCCGTGCGCGAAGATCTCAACAAAACCGCGCTGCGGCGCATGGGCGTGCTGCGGCCGCTCAAACTGATCATCGACAACTACCCGGACGGGGAGACCGAACTCCTCGACGCGGTGAACAATCCCGAAAATCCCGACGACGGCGTCCGGCGGATCCCCTTCTCGAAAGTCCTTTACATCGAGCGGGACGACTTCATGGAAGACGCGCCGAAGAAGTATTTCCGCCTCTCGCCCGGCCGCGAGGTCCGGCTGCGCTACGCGTATTTCGTCACGTGCGACTCGTGCGTCAAAGA
This sequence comes from uncultured Planctomycetota bacterium, assembly GCA_902796885.1. Lineage (GTDB taxonomy): Bacteria > Planctomycetota > Planctomycetia > Pirellulales > Thermoguttaceae > RUG695. The sequence continues at coordinate 227 of CADBQY010000141.1, read as the reverse complement.
CGAGTCCGGCCGCGTCGTCGAGGTCCATTGCCATTACGACCCGGCGACCCGCGGCGGCGATTCGCCCGACGGCCGAAAGGTTCGCGGCACGATCCACTGGGTCAGCGCCGCCCACGCCCGCGACGCGCAGATTCGCCTTTACGACCGTCTCTTTTCGGTCGAAAATCCCGACAGCGCGTCGAATCCGCTCGACTACAAGGAGTATCTCAATCCCGACTCCCTCGAAG
>CADBQY010000140.1 GCA_902796885.1 uncultured Planctomycetota bacterium | reverse complement strand
CGTCGTCGGGGAACGGCGGCGTCGCGCGGGTCAGCGAGGGGGTGACCGTCACGCTGAACGACTGCGACGTCTACGGCAACCGGGCCCCAGAGGGGAACAACACGTTCGGCGGCGCGTTTTATGTGTCCGGCACCCTGAACGTGAACAACTGCAACGTCTATGACAACCACGCCGAATACGGCGGGTTCGCTCTCCTCAGCGGTCAGACCAACGACGCGACGATCAACGCGGTGAACTCTAATTTCTACGGGAACAGCGCCGGCGGTTACGGCGGGGTGATCGCGAATATCGGCGGGATCCTGAACCTGACGAACTGCTCGGTGGTGGGGAACTCCTCGCCGCAGGGCGCGATTTACGACAACAACTACTTCGTCTGCGATAGTTCCTCCGATCCGAATAATCCAAACGACTACGATCACAAGTTTTACATCTGCGACACAACGATCGAGAACTCGATTTTCGCCTACAACCACTCGACCGATCCGGCGGGAGCCGATCACTACGCCGCCTACAACAAGGGGCTTTACGGCAACGGCGTGATCCGCTGGGCGGCGTATGACAAAGAAGACACCTTTACGAAGGTCGAGAGCGTCAATTCGCTCATCGGTCAGGCGGGGGATTATTTCGTTCAGGCGCCGGTTCTCGACGCCGACGGGAACGTGACGAACCTGGACGCGGTCGACCTGACGATCAAATCGGACAGTATCGCCGCCTACGCGGGGATCGGCGCAAATCCGGCCGCCTATACCGGCGGCGAGCTTTCGCTGGTGGTCACCACCCTCGATGACGTTTCGGATAACGCCGACGGTCAGGTGACGCTGCGCGAGGCGATCGCTTACGCCACGGTCGGCGCGTTCGACGGTACGCCGACGATCACCTTCGCCGACGAACTGGCGGGCGGGGTGATCACGCTGACCGAAGGCCAGCTGGCGGTCATCTCGGACCTGAACATCGAAGGGGCGGGCGTCACCGTCGACGCCGACGGTCAGAGCCGCGCTCTCTATCTGAAATCGAACACCTATCAGATGGATATCGACGGGCATTACTACAACGCCTATTATCTCGAAGCGAACGTGCCGGTCCATAATCACGACGACTACAACATCAACGTGACGATCGACAATCTGAACTTCACCGGCGGGGCCGTGACGGTCGGTTCGGCGGTTACCGGCGGCGGCGCGGGGGTCCTCGCGTTCCAGAACGCGATTCTGAACCTCTCGAACTCGACCGTTTCGGGGAACACCCTCTATACAAACGATCAGTCGAACGCGTCGGGCGCGTGCGGAGGCGGCGGGCTGGCGGCGTCCTATTACGGCGCCCTCAATCTCGACAATGTCCGAGTGACGGAAAACCAGGTCGTTCAGACCGGCGAACAAGCGACGATGATCACCGAGCTGGGCGGCGGTGTCTTTATCGGGATCCGCGGAACGCTGAACGCGAACGAAACGATCGTGTCGAACAACGCGCTGACCTCGGAGTACTACGTCGACAGCGGTTATGCCCAGTGGGGCTACGGTTACGGCCGCGGCGCGGGAATCTACTCGGAAGGGAGTTCGACGGTCATTACCAATTCCGAAGTTTGCGACAATACGGTCGTCGGCGCCGCCATCAATCAAGAAGGGGGCGGCGTTTACTATTACAATCTGGCCGACAACTTCGTCGGTTCCCTTGGCCCGGCCCGTGCCGAGGGGGAATACGGTCTGGTTATCGCCAATACCAAGGTGACCGGCAACTCGATCGGCGACCACCGTGTCTATAACAACGGTTTCTGCCAGGGGGGCGGCGTCTTCAATTCCGGGAAGGCGCTGTTGGTCAACGATCTGATCGCCGACAATGCCATCGATGCCGGCAGTACCGATCCGGACGCCAGTCTGATCGGATACATTCACGGCGCCGGGATCTTCAACGCCGCGGTGAGAAACGACCGCGCCCAAACTTGGGACGGAACCGTGATGGATATCTACTACAGCACGATCACCCACAACACCACGGCGTGCGTCGATTACAGCGGATTTTCGACCGACAGTTCCACCTGGGGGGGCGGTGTCTACAGTTATGCCGGCGGCGGTACGGCGTCGCTGAATATGGTCGGGAGTATCTTCTACCACAACTACGTAAAGAATTCCGGGACGGAGGCCACCGCCGACAGCAACGCGGTCAAAGACGACGCTTCGGCGTTCGTGATGACGAACACCCTTTACAACACCGGCGGTTATGGCGGTAACGGATACACTTATACCGACTGCATCCGCTGGCTTTCCCGGAACAAGGTCTTTGCCGACGAAGCGGGCGGCGACTACACCCTCTGGACGGGGAACAATCCCTCGCAGGCGCTCGATGCGCTGATCGACACCGCGCCGACGCCCCCGGCGCAGTACGTCTCGGCCTACGATCTGCGCGGCGAACCGTACGTCCGCGTCTACGGGACGGCGCAGGACCTGGGCTGCTACGAGTACCAGCCGGAACCGGCCCCGACGTTTGAGCTCGAACTGACGGCGTACACCGGCGTCTACGACGGCCAGGCG
>CADBQY010000139.1 GCA_902796885.1 uncultured Planctomycetota bacterium | reverse complement strand
CCGTTTCGCGAGGTTTTTACACTGAGGGTTTTCGGTGAACTGAGTTTTCGCGAGATCGGTGTCATTTTTAAAAAAACGGAAAACTGGGCTCGGGTGACATACTACCGTGCCCGGCTCAAACTGCGGGAAAGGTTGGGTGAGCAATGAAAATCGATTGCGGCGTGATTCGTGACCTGCTGCCGCTTTACGCGGACGACGTTTGTAGTGAAGAGAGCCGTGGTTTAGTGCAGGAACATTTGCAGGAATGTTCCGATTGCAAGGATATGCTCCGCCGATTGCAGGAGACGGAAATTGAAGAGAAACTGCAGGATGAAAAAAACGGCGTGATCCAATATGGAACCCGCTGGTTCAAGCGCCGTTCCACGATCATCGGAGCTACGGTTGCGGGATTGCTTATGATTCCGATCCTGGTCTCGCTGATTGTGAATCTCAGCATCGGGATGGGAGTGGGATGGTTCTTTCTCGTTTTCGCTTCCCTCTGTATACCCGCCTCGTTTATCATCGTGCCGTTTATGGTTCCCGAGAACAAAGTTTTCTGGATGTTCTGTTCGTTTTGCGTCTCTCTGATCCTCCTTCTGGATGTAACCTGCATTTACACGGGAGGCGATTGGTTTCTGGTCGCTGCCAGTGCCGTTCTGTTCGGTCTGGCCATTCCATTCCTTCCCGGTGTCGTCAACGCCCGCCCGGTCGAAAGGCTGATCGGTAGCGCCAGTAAGGTGCTCATCGTACTCGCGCTGGATGCGGCGCTCTTTGTGAACATGATAAACGCGATCATCATGCGCGAGCATTTCTCGGTAAAAAATATCTTTCTCCTGCTCAGCGTCGGCGCCGGTTTCGGACTGGTTACTACGGAAGTTGGCAGAAAAAGAGGCGGCTTCATGAAAAAAGAGGAAACAAACAAAGAATCGGCAGACAAAGCAAAAATGACGCGGGAAAAAAATCTCAGACTGAAGGGAATCGAGATAGCCTACCTGGCAGTACTCATCGCAGGCGTGATCGTCGCCGTGGGCAGGCCAACCGTCGGTTTCAGCATCAACGGTACCAGCATCGAAATCAGTTATCCCGATGGCGAAATGTTTACACCCGGAGACGTCGAAATCAGCGAACCCGTCAGGAATCTCGATATCGGCTGGATCAGCGGAAACATCAATATTGCCTACCATAACGATCCTACGGTGGTGGTCAGCGAAACATCCGAGAAAGAGATCGACGAGAAAAACCGGATGCACTGGTGGCTCGACGGGGAAACTCTGCGTGTCCGGTATGCGGAATCGGGAATTCGGATGCCATCGAAACTGGAGAAAGAGCTGACAATCACACTGCCCGAAGGGGTTTCGCTCGATAACGCACTTTTCGAGACAACGTCCGGAAACCTGGAGATTCCCTCCCTGCATGCCGGCAGTTTAGCAGCAAAACTCAAGTCAGGTGATCTCCATGCGACTGCCGCCGCAAAGCAGATTACGGTAGATTCCATTTCGGGTGATGTGCAGCTTCAGCTTGAGGAAAAGGCTGATGAGGTCGTTGTCAAATCGGCTTCCGGTGAAATTCACATTGAAGGAACCGATGCCGAAGTAATTCGGATATCCTCGGCCAGCGGAGATATTTACACAACGATGAAAACGATTGCGGATTTCGATGCCAAAGCCGCGTCCGGAAACATTCACGCCATACTTGAACACGCGGACCGAACCGACATCAAAGCTGCCTCGGGAGATATTGATGTTAAAATTGCCGAATTTGAGACATTGAAAGCGAAAGTCACTTCGGGAAATGTTCATCTGTTCCTGCCGGAAGAATGCCGTTTTTCGGCAAGTCTGAAGACGGTTCTCGGCAGAGTTACGAACGAGTTGCCTCAGTCTGACGATTCCGGCGAAAACGACAACATGGCACGAGTCAACATTGAAACGGTTTTGGGAACAATCACCATCTCTCGTTTGCAGAAATGAACGAAAAGATTTCCCGCAGAACGGCTTGAATTAAAAATGATCCATTGAGGAAAATGTCATGAAGAATCCCTCGAACAAAGCATCGAACCGACACTTCGCGTTTCTGCCGGTTGTTCTCCTGATTTACATCCTGATTTATCTGAGCCTGTTCGCCTTTTCGGTCTTCCCACCTTCGGTCTTTGCAACGGAAGCAAACAAAGAAGCAGAAATGGAAAAGATGGAAAAGGATAATTCTGACAAACCGAAGCCTTTCGCCGAGGTTGTTCCCGATGCGGTTAAAGTCCCCGGGTTAATCAATCTCTATCAGAAGAAAGATAACCTGTACGCGGAAATCACCTCCGGCCAGTTGGACAAGGATTACATCATTGTGATGTCGATTGCCAAGGGGATCGGGAACACACTCCTTTACTCAGGAAAAAGTCTGCACGCGACGTGCAGGGAGTCAGGAGACGAGATGATCTGGCAGTTCCGAAAAGTGGATGATCGGATCATGATCGTGAGACGGAATTATCGGTATCAGGCTGACAGCGGCACGACCGAAGAGAAATCGGTCAAACTCGCATACACAGATTCAATTATTTTCAGTCTGCCGATTATCGCCGTCGGACCGGACGGGGGCGACGTGATCGATCTGACACCTGTCTTTATGAGTGACCTGCCTAATTTGTCGCGTTGGACAATTCCGGGTTTTACCTTTGTCAAGGACAGGTCAAATTGGGACAAGGTCAAGGGGTTTACGGGAAATGTTGAACTCGAAGTGGCCGCAACTTATTCTTCGGAGAGCAATGATGAAGCGTTTAACGGTATTGTTATCGACGGGCGCGGACTGACGGTTAATATTCATTATTCAATCAGCGAACTCCCGGATTCAGGGTATAAACCACGTGTCGCCGATGAACGTGTCGGTTACTTTACAACAGCAATCAAAAATCTCAATAAGAATCCGGATGACGGGAACTTCATACGGTATATTAACCGTTGGAATTTGCAGAAGCTCGAGCCCGATTCGGAAGTTCCACTCCCGAAAAAGCCGATTGTCTTTTGGCTTGACAAGAATATGCCTTATGCCTACCGTAAACCGATTCGGGACGGGATTCTGGAATGGAACAAGGCTTTTGAAAAGGCCGGATTTTACAATGCGATTGAAGTTCGTCAGCAGGAAGATAACGACACCTGGGATCCCGAGGATATTCGTTACAACACCATCCGCTGGAGTCCTGCAAATCTCGGGTTTGCGATCGGGCCGAGCCGTGTGAATCCGATGACCGGGGAAATACTCGATGCCGATATCGTTATCGATGCCTGTTTTGCTAATAATGACAATATTCTGGATATTTTTCCCCCCTCGGAAACGGCAATGGATCTCGGCGGAAGACAGAATATGATCGAAAAGGTTCAAAAACCGAATCGTGACGTGTGGGCACGTGAAACCGTTTCGGTCATCGACCGCGGAGATTGTCACTACATGAACGACACCCTTTTCTTTGCCCGGCAGATCGCTGTCGCAAACGCGTTTCTTGACGTGATGCAGGGAGCTCCGTCCACCCCACAGGAAAACGCCGATTCTCCGGAATCTTGTTCCTGCGAACAGCCGAATTTTGAAAACGAGCGAAAAAAGCTCGTTGATCAAGGTCTCCGCTGGGTGGCCGCTCACGAAGTCGGTCATACGCTCGGTCTTCGCCATAACTTCATTCAGAGTTCCACTCACTCGCTTGACGAGATTAACCATTATCCGAAAAACGCGGAATACGGTTTTGGCGGAAGTGCGATGGACTACATTCCCGTGAATATCGCCCCGGAAGGAGTAAAACAGGGGGACTATTATCCAAAACCGCTCGGTGTCTACGACTACTGGGCGATCAAATACGGATATCAGGTTTTCGACGACAAAGAAGAAGATGAACTGAAGAAGATCGCTTCGGAACAGTCTAAACCAGGACACAACTACGCGACCGACGAGGAATGCTATTTAAACGGTGACCCCCGTGTAAATCCGGAAGACCTGGGCGACCCTCTCGAGTATGCCAAACTCAATGTCTGTCTCTTCAACCAGGCATTGCCAAAATTAAACGATCGGATTGTGAAAGATGGGGAAAGTTACCGAAAATTGTCGAATGTGTTCAAAGCGCTTTTCATGAGGTACGGCTGGGGAATCTACATGGCATCCCGTTTCGTCGGGGGGCTCGAAGTCAACCGCGACTTTAAAGGCGATCCGGACGGCCGCCCGACATTTGTGCCGACTCCGGTAGCGAAACAGCGTGAAGCACTTGATTTTGTGATTGAAGAGTTGTTTTCCGTTGAACAGCGCCGATTTTCTCCCGACCTGCTGAACAATCTGGCGCCGAACCGCTGGATGCATTGGGGAACCGATAATTGGCATCGTTTTGATCCGGATATCGAGGAACTGGTTTTGACATGGCATCGGAGAATTCTTGAAGCGCTTCTTTCCTCGGAAAAACTCGGCCGGATTATCGATACCGAGTATCGAACGGAACCGGGAACGGATCTTTTGACGGTCGCGGAACTCTTTGATAAACTGACCGACGCAATCTTTTCGGAACTCGAACGGGAGGGAACGACCGAATGGACAGTGACATCACCTGCCATCGGAACAATCCGCCGGTACCTTCAGAGGGAATACACCGGTCATTTGGTCAATCTGGTAATTGAAAATGGGTTTCCGGGTTCCATGAACGGCTCTGATGACATCAGCTCTCTGGCTCGCCATGAATTGCAGAGAATTCAGGTAAGGGCCGAAAAGGTTCTCTCAAACACCGATGTTAAACTCGATACCTATTCGGCGGTACACCTGAACGATCTGAAAACGAAGATTGAAAAGTCACTCAATGCAGATATTGTCTTAAGTAAGCAACGGTAGCGGATTGTTTATTGTGAATTCGGCGGCATCGGTTTAATCTTTGCCGCCGAATGATTGCTGACTATTGGTATCAATTGGAGAATACCGATGACTACTTACGAACGTTCGAGTGGTTACTTTATGACCGCTTTACCATTAAGTCCCTTTTGGTAAAGCAGATTAATTTCATCGACTGTCAGAGAACGGTTCCAGATCATCAGTTCGTCAACATCGCCGACAAATGGATCCTCGGCGGAACCGGTTCCATCCTGGCCAAGGTGCCATTCAAGATTGTTTAGGTTTCCAAAATGACAGAGGCGCTGGGCGACAAAGGCCAACGTTCCGTCCGGATAGCCCAAATAAAGACAGGCGTCGCCATCATGGTCAAATGTAATCGCCGCGAGATACCAAAGGCCGTCCGGTTTGTAGACAAGACAGTTGATATTATGATGATGAATGCTGTCTCCCAAGCTAAAATTGAGATTGTTATTTTCGTAGGTGATAATATTTCCTTCAAGCAGAACACCCGGTTCCGGGTTTTCTCCTAGTTTGATTCCCTTTTTCTCCATCTTGTTTCCGAAAATTGGCGCTCGTCCATTTTGGATCATATCGGTTCGGATCCACAGGGCAATGGTAAAATCACCCGTTGTGCCGAATTGCAGAGATTTAGGTTTTCCAAAACATATGGGGTTGGTTCCGGTCAGCGTAAGCGCCTGGCCGACTCGTCCCGCTTCGGAGTACAGAGGCTTGTCGGAAGGAGATGCTCCGTTGATGTTGCCGATTTCGGGATCGATGTTTCCTTCAAAAGGAAAATACGCTATCAGACCGTCTGAAAGCGAGCGTGTCTCGGATGAGGACACCTCGTTAATCTTGGCGTCGAAGTGTTCGGGAACCGTCCCCGTATAATGTTTGACGATATAAGCTGCGGCATCGAAATTGCGGGGATCGCCCCGCATCTCTCCTGCGTCAATATCTTTCGACGAGACGTAAAGCGGAGTCGTGTAACTGTCCGGAGCGTTCCAGACTCCGTGCTCGTGGTCAATCCCGCCGTGATCGGCGCTGAGCGTGATCATCCATTCCTCATTTATAAAGTCTGGACGGTTCCTGATCGCAGTCAGGATCTCGCCGATTTGCCGATCGACCAGCCGTACCGTAGCCATGTATTCCGGACTGGTGGTTGAGAAGCGATGGGTATGCCCGGCATTATCGCAATCGTCAAGGTAGATCATTAACAGATCGATATCGTCGCCTTGTGACCAGGCGGAATTTTGTATTCCTTTCTGGCTGGGAAAGGAACCGTTCAGAAGGGCAACTGCGGTGTCGACAATCTGCTGGTCACTTTGCGGAGGCGCGATATATGTCGCTTCCGTCGGTATTCCCTGATCTTCTGCCCAGTGATAGATCCAAGCGGATTTCAGTCCGGGAATCGTTCGCTTCAAAATTGCTGAGATGGGAGGATAATCTTGATAGTTTGCGCCGGCGGTCTCCCCGTTGTTGTAGCAGCCATTCTTGTTTGCGGTGACTCCGGTTAGTATGGCGACGTGGTTCGGAGCGCTGTTCGGAATCGCGTCCGGGATCGGACAGGAACGCAGCGAATAGGCGCCCTTGTATCCGTCAGCCCATGTGCCGTCCTTGATCGAATCGATATTCGGTGTTGGATTTGTGAAGACCGCGTCGGAACGTAAGCCGTCGATCATAAAAAGAACGGCCTTTTTATCGTTGGCATGAAGAGACAGAGAAGCGGACAAAACAACTAAGAACGCAAAGGAAATAATTTTGTTCATTTTGATACCCTTCTGACTTGATGGATCCGTTCGGAACTATTATCTTTCCGAACACGCGGGATGAGCCGAACCGAGTCTTCCCGTCGGGAGAGAAAACACAGCGAACGAAATAATTCGGAACCGGAGAGTTGGCACATACCGGCTCCGAATTATTCCAACGGCTGACATGAGGAAGGCTTATTTCAGGACGGACTTTCCGTCGAGCCCTTTATGAAATATTTGGTAAACTTCCTCATTGGTCAGCGCACGATCCCAGATCATCAGTTCGTCCATGTCGCCGACGAAATGCGCTTTGTTAACTCCGGTGCCGTCTTGGCCCAAGTACCAGTCCATATTGTTGATGTCGCCGAAATCTTCCAGGCGTTCAGTAATGAACGCAAGTTTACCGTCGGGCATTCCCAGATAGAGGAGGGCGTCGCCGTCACGGTCCGCCGTGATTGCGGCGAAATTCCACTGTCCGTCGGGAATGTAGTCAAGCGGATTTAGGTCGTGATGATGAACCGAGTCGCCCAAGTTGAATTCCAGCTTGTTACCTTCGTCGGAGATGACGTTCGCCGTGACGATGATTCCGGGCTGGAAACAGTCGTCCCAGTCTTTGTTGCCGAGCATCGCGGCGCTTCCTTTCTGGATTTCGTCGGTGCGAAACCAGAATGCGAAGGTGAAGTCGCGATCTTTTCCGAATTGAAGGGCGGCCGGTTTACCGAAACAGAGCGGATTGTTGTCGCGCATCGAAAGAGCTTTTCCGATCTTTCCGTCTGTTATAAATGCGTGGGGCAGAATTCCGTCTTTGCCGGCGAAGTCACCGAGCGCAGGATTGACGTCTCCTTCGAATGGGAAGTAGGCGATGAGGTTCTCCTTGCAGGGGAGTTCCTTGACCGGAACAGTCGGATTGATCTTGGCGTCAAAATAATCAGGGTATTTCCCGATAAAATGAACCATCATATAGGCGGCGGCGTCGCGGTTACACGGATCGCCGATCATTCTTCCGGGGGAAATCTCTTTACCGGAGACGACGAGCGGAATTGTATAGCAGTTCTGCGAACCGACAACGCCATGAGTGCGATCGATCCCGCCATGGTCGGCCGTAACCGCGATCAGCCAATCTTCATTTGCGAAATTGGGGCGGCTCTTGATTGCCTCGAGAAAGCGGCCGATCTTTTTATCAGTGTCTTCGACGCTTGCAACATATTCAGGAACTGTGAGCGAGAACCCATGGCCGTGACCGGCGCCGTCGTTCTGGTCGATGTAGAGCATCAGAAGGTCAACATCGTCGTCGGCCGACCACTTTGTTCCTTTGATCCCTTCCTTAGCGGGGAATTTGCCGCTGAGGATCGCGACCGCATCGTCGGCGTTCGCGTCGTCGCTCTGCGCCGGACCAATGTAAGTGGCTTTCGTGTCGATGTCGCCGTCTTCTCCCCACATATAGACCCAGGCGGAGGTCAAGTCCGGAATTTCAGCCTCAATCAATCTGGAGATCGGAGGAAATTTGTCATAATCGACTGAAGACGTTTGACCGTTTTCGTAACACCCGTTTTTTGTCGCGGTGACGCCGGTTAGGATGGCAACATGATTCGTGGCGCTCGATGGGGGAGCGTCGAGACTGGTGTGGGCCTGGAAGGTATAGGCGCCTTCGTATCCGTCGGCCCAGGTGCCGAGCCGGAGCGAATCCAAATTCGGCACATTTGCCGAAAGGAGCACATCGGCGCGCGTGCCGTCGAGCATAATCAGGAGCCCTTTCTTTTCACCGGCGTGAACCGCGACGGCCGCCGCAAGAAGGAGAAAGAGAACCACGGGAAAAATTCTTTTCATTTTGTTGCCTTTCAACAATGTTTTCATCTTGTTGAGTGAAGAAATATTTGGAAAACAATGATTCACCGGATCTGAAATTCGGCGAGAATCAAAGGAACATTTCTAATGTCAAACTGAACGCCTACTGGGTGACCGGTTTTTCATCAAGCCCTTTTTTAAAGAGTTTGTAAACCTCTTCACAGTCGAGCGCGCGGTCCCAGATCATTAGCTCGTCCAGATCGCCGGTAAAATGGTTTTCATTCACGCCTGACCCATCCTGTCCCAAGTACCAGTCGAGGCTGTTCATGTCTTCGGATTTACCCATCCGTTCGGCGATGAAGGCAAGTTTACCATCGGGGAATCCCAGGTAGAGAATCGCGTCGCCGTCACGGTCATACGTGATCGCGGCAAAGTTCCATTGATTATCGGGAAGATATTCCAATGGGTAGATCACGTGGCGTGAAACCGCATCGTTGATCATCAACCCCATTCCGTTTCCATGATCCGAAATGGTGTTCGAACGGAAAACGATACCGGGCTGTTCGCGGTCATCGACATCCTTGTTCCCAAGGAAGGGTGAGCTGCCGATCTGAATTTGATCGGTTCGGAACCAGAGGGCGAAGGTGAAGTCGCGATCTTTCCCGAACTGAAGCGCGTCGGGTCTGCCGAAATAGACGGGATTCGAGTCTTTCATCGAAAGGGCGGACCCGATTCGGCCGTCGGCTGGGTACTCGCGCGGAATGAACCCGTCGTCTCCGGCGAAATCGCCGACGGCAGGTTCGACGTTTTCTTCGAAGGGGAAATAGGCGATCAGATTATCGGTCAACTCGCGTTTTTCGACGGGAGCTGCCTCGTTAATTTTCGCGTCGAAATACTCGGGGATATTTCCTGTAAAGTGGTTCATGATATAGGCGGCGGCGTCGCAGTTTCGCGGATCCCCTTTTATCAGTCCTTCGGAAATACCTTTTGCAGAGACAACGAAAGGGACTGTGTAGCAATTTTGCGAGCCGACAACTCCGTGGGTGCGGCCGATTCCGCCGTGATCGGCGTTAAAGACGATGAGCCAATCTTCGTCGGCGAATTTCGGACGACTTTTGACGGCGTCCAGAATACGTCCGACCTTGCCGTCGAGCTCTTCGATGTAGTTCATATATTCGGAGCACGTTACGGTAAAACCGTGACGATGTCCGTTCGCGTCGATCTCGTCGTTATAGAACATCAAAAGATCGATATCGTCCCCCGCCGACCAATGGGAGCCGCGTTGCCCCTCTTTGGTCGGGAATGTACCGTTGAGTAGAGCGATCGCGTCTTCCACGTTCGCGGCATCGTTTTGCGGAGGTCCGATATAGGTCGCTTCGGTCCGGATTTCGCCGTCTTCCCCCCACATGTAGAGCCACGCCGACTTGAAGTTCGGGTTTTTGGTTTGGAGAATTTTCGAAACGGTCGGATACTTCTCGTAGTTCGCCGAAGCGGTCTGGCCGTTCTGATAGCAACCGTTTTTGGTCGCGGTTACCCCAGTAAGGATGGCGACGTGATTGGTTGCACTCGAAGGCGGAGCGTCTAGGCTCGTGTAGGCATGGAACGAGTAGGCGGATTTGTATCCTTCGGCCCACGTGCCAAGTCGGACGGAATCGATATTCGGTGTCGATGCCGAAAGGAGCGCATCGGCACGCATTCCGTCGAACATGATTAGAAGAGCCTTTTTTTCGCCGGCATCGGCGGTAAATACTGCTGCCGAGATGAGCAACAGAATCAGAGGAAAAATTCTTTTCATATCAGATTCTTTCTTTTCTGGTGAAGGTGCCCAGCAAAATGTTTAGACACGGGGCCCGATAGGGTCAGAAACCGCGGGCTGCGCGCACATCGTTAAAATCGCGCAGGTGGTAGTTGATTCCGACGTAGTCGAGCAGATTGCAGAGGGATCGAAGAGCGACTCCCAATCCGTCGGGGCCGCTGAAACCGCCGAATTGGCCGCCCCCTTTGACATGAGGTTCCAGATCGAGAAAGATACCCGGAACACCGCGGTCTTGGAGCTTCGTGGTCAGAGCGGGAATAATTTCGGCGAAATCTCGCAAAATCGCTTCATGTCCGCAGTATCCACAGTCGCACGGGACAAAACCCGCCATCATATCTTCGTCGACATGGCCGCCCTTTTGGTCGGAGATCGACTTGACATAATCCTTTATGTGGAGCCAGCCAAGCCCCGGCTTCATCGCCTCATATTGAGAGAAGACCTCTTCGGCTGTATACCCTTGAGTGATCAGATTGGCTCCGTCAAAGATCAGGAGCATTGCCGGATGATTGACCTGACGGTAAATTTCGTTGAGGATCCAACCGTTCTGACCTATCAGGTTAGCTTCGACTTCAAGACCGAAGGTAAGGTCGGAACGATGGCAGACATCGGCGATCTGTCCCAGTTGATCTACCGCTTGCGAAAGGTAGTCTTTCGGATCGGTTCCGCGCGGATGATAGAAGGAAAACCCACGGATCAGCTTCGTTTCAAAGAGGTGGGCGATTTCGCAGACTTTTTTGACATCGCTTTCGAGATAGGTTTTGAACGGGATGAAGGCATTCTTGGTACCGTCTTCGATGTCGAGAAGCTTAACCTTTCCGATCGGCGAACCGATGGAAGAGACGTTTAGACCGTAATCATTCTGAATCTCTCGCACACGGTGGATTTCGTCAACGGTGAGTTTCATGACGTTTTTGACTTCATCCCCCAGATTGACGAATCGGATACTATAATACTGGAGCCCCAACGCGGCAAACGTGGCGAATTGTTCGACAAGGGTCTTTGAATTGGACACTTCATCAGCGAAGCCGGTAAGGATGACACTCGGTTTTCCCGTTTTGTGCAGACTCATCAGTTTTCCTTTCTCTGTGATTTGGAGGGTTTCACGGTTATCGTTCCCATTTAAGTCTAAACAGAATGAAATCTAATTTCAAGTGAAGGAAATCGAGGAACGATCAGTTTCATATCAAATTTCGCAGAAATTCATTGAGTGGAAGTTGGAAGCAGACGAAGAACGTAGAGAAATATCCCGACAGAAACCCCCAGATTGAGCGAATCGACATTCGGGGCCATCGGGATCGTCAGTTTCAGATCACAGAGCGCCGCGTCTTCGGGATCAAGACCTGAATATTCGTTACCGAAAAGGATTGCTACCTGTTCCGGACGCCTTTGGAAACTTGAAAGGTTGACTGCGTTCGCGTCGAGAAGGGTGGCATAAAAGTGAAGAGCGGACGTTTTCCGAAGAGCGGTGATTTCGCGGCGTAGGTTACGAGCCTGGAAGATAGGCACTTGCAGAACACCTCCCATTGAGACGCGTAGAGCGCGTCTCGAGAAGGGGTCGCAACATCGTTCGCCTAAAACGACTCCGGAGGCTCCCAGAGCTGCGGCGCTACGGAATACGAGCCCGAGATTATCCGGCTTCGTCGCATTGGGAAGAATGATCCAGGTTCCGGGATCCGAACCCCATTGACGCATTCCTTGGAGAAAATCCGGGAGCGGTTTCCGCCGACCGAGAGCCAATATCCCCTGGTGGAAAGGAAAACCGGCGATCTGCGAGATATCCTCTTTGCGGTGAAGGGTGAAGACCGGCTTTCCCTTGAGTTTCGCGGCAAAAGAGGACGGGAAATTTGCCACTCCCTCGGACCAGGTGAGGAGAGATTCTGTCTCAAAGGTTGAATCGAGTAGACGTTCGGCTACGAGATGACCCTCAGCGATAAAGGCCGATTCGCCCCGAAGGGTTCGTTCACGCAGGTTTCGGTAGGGGGTCAGGCGGGAATCGTCGAGCGAGCCGATCGGAACGATATTGAGAGGCATAGTATTGGCCTTAATTTTGTTGTTTTAGGTTTACATTTGGCTGACGACTACGACATCATACCACAGACAAAACGACAAGACAATTTTGCGCAAAATGCCAATTTTGTCAATTTTGCCTATTGATTTTTGGCGGTTCTTGTTAAAATAGATAAAGTGGGTTTTTGTTTTGCGAAACCGATAAAAAGGACAAAATTATGAAGAGATTTCCGGAGTTTGAATCGGTCATTCTTTGTCTGACCGCTATTTTTTGCGCAGCGGTTTTGAGTTTCTCCATGATTTCCACTTCCATTTCCGCCGCGGAAGAAAGCAAGGATACGGAGAAGGAAAAGACGGAGAAAGAAGAATCAGATAAGCCGAAACCATTCGAGAAGGTCGTTCCCGACGCGGTAAAAGTGCCGGGACTGATTAACCTTTACCAGAAAAAAGATAATCTTTACGCCGAAATCACAACGGCGCAACTCGACAAGGACTATATTGTCGTGATGTCGATCGCCAAAGGGATCGGAAATCAGCTTATCTACGCTGGTCAGAGCCTCACCGACGAAGATATGGTCTGGCAGTTCCGCAAGGTTGACGACCGGATTATGATCGTCAGGAGAAATTACCGTTACCAGGCCGAAAGCGGGACGACCGAGGAGAAATCGATTAAACTGGCTTATACCGATTCGATCATTTTCAGTCTGCCGATCATTGCCGCCGGGCCGGGCGGCGGCGATATTGTTGATTTGACCCCTATTTTTATGAGCGATCTTCCGGGACTTTCCCGTTGGAACATTCCTGGTTTTTCGTTTGCCAAAGACCGATCGAGCTGGGAAAAAGTGAAAGGGTTTGCCGAGAATATCGAGTTGGAAGTTGCGGCGACCTATTCGTCGGGAAGTAATACCGAAGCGTTCGGCGGGGCGGTGATCGACAGTCGCGGTTTGACGGTTAACGTCCATTATTCGATCAGCAAACTTCCGGAAACCGGCTACAAACCGCGCCAAGCCGACGAGCGAGTCGGTTATTTCACGACGGCGATTAAAAATCTGAACAAGAATCCGGACGACGGGAACTTCGTTCGCTATATCAACCGTTGGAATCTCGAGAAACTGGAACCGAACGCCGATGTTTCGCTTCCGAAAAAACCGATCGTCTTCTGGCTCGATAAGAATATGCCCTATGCTTACCGCAAGCCGATTCGGGATGGAATTCTCGAGTGGAATAAGGCATTCGAAAAGGCGGGATTCTACAATGCCATCGAAGTTCGTCAGCAGGAAGATAGCGATACTTGGGATCCGGAAGACGTTCGCTACAACACTGTCCGCTGGAGTCCGGCGAACCTTGGGTTTGCGATCGGGCCGAGCCGGGTCAATCCGATGACCGGCGAGATTCTAGACGCCGACGTGGTTATTGATGTTGCATTTATTCAGTCGTGGAGTTCGACGCTCGAGCTCTACTCTCCTTTGGATATCGCCAAAGCGGTTTGCGGGAAAGCCGATCTGATCGGCGACTCTTGTCATTTCGGCGAGAAGGAATCGAGTACGGATAACATTCCCCGCAAGGATCGAGAAAACCTACACCGTATCAACAAGACCCTCTTTTATGCTCAGCAATTTGGTGTGGCCAACACTTACTTTGACGTGATGGCCGAGGCTGAGTCGACCGGCGGGGAGAATGCCGAAACCGAGTCGGCTTCCGACAAAAAAAATGATGGGGATCAAACCGACGTCAAGGTTTGCGAGAAGTGCGGCAAGCCGATAAAAACCGAGCCAGCCAAAGAGGAGGCCGCGGCCGATGTGGCGAAGAAGCCCGAATCCAACGAAAAAGAGGAAGCGGAAGCCGCCCGTGACGCTACGGAATACTGCGCTTGTGAAAAGCCGAACTTCGAAAACGAACGAAAGAAAATGATCGAGCAGGGGCTCCGTTGGGTTGCAACGCACGAGGTGGGGCATACACTTGGATTGCGTCATAATTTTAAGCAGAGTTCGCTTCATTCACTGGAAGAGATCAACAGCACCGCTTCAAATGCGGAATTCGGTTACGGCGGAAGCGCTATGGATTATATGCCGGTCAATATCATGCCCGAAGGGGAGAAGCAGGGGGATTATTTTCCGTCTCCATTGGGGGCGTACGATTATTGGGCGATCGAATACGGGTATAAGATCTTCAAGGGGAACGAAGAGGACGAGCTGAAAAAAATCGCCTCACAGCAGGCGAAGCCGGAATATAACTTTGCGACCGATGAAGAACGGATTCTCAACGGCGATCCGTTGGTGAACGCGTTCGATTTGGGCGATCCGCTTGAATACGCTAAGCTCCGCGTTCGCCTTTTCAATCAGATTCTTCCCGGTCTGAACGATCGGATCGTCAAAGACGGGCAGAGTTATCGGAAACTCGCCACACGTTTCTACGCGCTCTTTTCCGATTACGGCGAATCAATTTACTTAGCATCCCGCTTTGTCGGCGGTCTGGAAGTTCACCGTGATTTCAAAGGGGATCCTGACGGCAGGTCGACCTTCGTACCGACTCCCGCGGCGAAGCAACGCGAGGCGCTTGAATTTGTGACGGGTGAACTTTTCGGGATGGAACCGCGCCGTTTTTCACCAGATCTCCTAAATAATCTGGCTCCGAACCGCTGGATGCATTGGGGGTCGAACTCGTTCCGCCGCTACGATCCGAATGTCGAAGAATTGATCCTGATTTGGCACCAACTCATTCTGGAAGAACTTCTTTCGGAAGAAAAACTCGGCAGGATCGCCGATACGGCATACCGTGTGGAGCCGGGAACCGACGTTGTGACCGTCGCGGAACTCTTTGATAAGCTGACCGATACGATCTTTGCGGAACTCGATCGGGAAGGGGCGGCGGAGTACAGCGCGGTCTCTCCGGCGATCGTTTCGATTCGCCGAAGTCTTCAACGCGAATTTGTCAGCCAGATGTCGGCGTATGCCATTGACAAAAGTCTGAATCTCGGGTTTCTCGTTATCGACGAGAGCCGGACGGACGATGTGAAAGCGCTGGCCCGCTATGAACTGCAGAAAGTGCTCGCAAAGATCGAGAAGGTCTTGACCAACGCGGAGATCAAGCTCGATACCTATTCGGCGGCACATTTGAACGATCTGAAAACGAAAATCGAAAAGACGCTCAACGCCGATATCGTGCTGAGCAAATAGTTCGGCGGGATCTTTCGTAACGCGGCGTCCAGGATCTGAAAAATCTCGGACGCCGCGATTTTATGCCTCCTTCTTGATCCCGATATAGAAAAAACCGTTGGACGTGTGCCCGTTCATCGTGTTGAAGGTGAGCCGGTGATACTCTTTCTGTTCAAACCGGTCCAAAAGATTTTGTATCCGTTCTTCGCTGTGGTGCCGGAGAAGAGCTCCCTCAGGCAGGGCGAAAACGCCACGGATGCCGTAAAGGTCTTTGTATTTTTCGTAACGAATGAGATTCCGTTCATCTCGGTTCAGCAGAAAGTCGCTGACGTACAGTATTCCGCCCGATTTCAGAATGCGGAATATTTCATTGAGAAGCCGATCCTGAACCGTGTCGGACGCGATACAGGTTAACACGCCCATCAGAAGAATCGCATCGGCGCATCGGTTGGGGAGATCGAGAACTTCGCCGTTCATCAAACGTAGGTCGAGGTAAGGATGTTCAACTTTTCCGCGGTGGATCATTGCCTCGGCCGGATCGAATCCGACGAGCCTTGCGTATCCTAAACGGTGAAGCTCGGCGAGTATCCGGCCGTAGCCGCAGCCGACGTCGACGACGAAATCCCTTTTAGAAACGTATTTTGAGAATTCGTCGATTCGGAGATTAGTGGTGAAATCCTTAGTTTTCGCGGCTTGATTCCAGTAAGCGATTTGTCGCGCGCGTTCTTCCGGAGAAGGTTCGACGTTACGATCGGCGGACACGGTTACCCCCTTCGCGAACTACAAAATGCCGCGATTCCAGAACGCTCAGAACGGCGAGAACCTGCCCGGGGTTCAATCCGGAGGTGGCAATGATCGCATCGACTGATTTCGGGGTCGTTTCAACGAGAGAGAGAATCATCTTTTCCCGTTCGTTCAGACGCGACTCGGCCGGGTGGCGAACGGGCGTGGCGTCTTCTTTTTTCATTCGCACCGCGGGGAAAGGAAGGGGACCGAGATCGTCGAGAATATCGTCGATCGATTCGACAAGATGCGCCCCCTCGCGGATCAGTCGGTTACATCCGCGGGAATGGGCCGAGTCGATCGGGCCGGGTACGGCGAAGACTTCGCGATCCTGTTCCAACGCCATTCGCGCCGTAATCAGCGAACCGCTTCTCACAGGCGATTCCACGACCAGCACGCCGAGCGACATTCCGCTGACAATGCGGTTTCGTTGTGGGAAATGCCCAGGCAGACTGATCTGATAGGGGGGGAATTCACTTAGAACCGCTCCCTGTTCGGCGATTTGGCGATAGAGGTCCTTATGCTCCGGCGGAAAGATATTTAAAAAACCGCTTCCCAGAACGGCGATCGTTCGGCCGCCCATTTCGAGTGCAGCGCGGTGTGCGGTACCGTCGACACCTCGCGCCATGCCGCTGACTACAGTAAACCCCGCGCGAACAAGCCCAGCGGTTAGTTTTTCGGTCTGCTTTCGGCCGTAGTAGGTCATTCCACGGGTGCCGACAACCGCCAGAGCCATGTTGTCTTCCGGCTTGAGTTCTCCATGAAGGTAGAGAACAGCGGGAGGGTCGGGGATCGTTCGAAGGAGGGAAGGATACCTGATATCGTATGGGATGAGAATCTTATAATTCTCCTTTTCGCAAATGTCGATAAGCCTGTCGGGATGATACTCTTCGCGTGCGTGCACCAGGTGTGCCGCCAACTTCGGACCGACGCCGTCGACCGCCCGGAGGTCTTTTAAAGAAGCGTTGAAAATCGCCTCAACCGACCCGAAATAGTTCAGAAGACGCCGTGTTGTGGCCGGGCCGACACCGTCG
Organism: uncultured Planctomycetota bacterium; assembly: GCA_902796885.1. GTDB lineage: Bacteria > Planctomycetota > Planctomycetia > Pirellulales > Thermoguttaceae > RUG695. The sequence goes on along the minus strand of CADBQY010000139.1, from coordinate 7,490 downwards.
ACCATCGCAAGGTGAATCTCGTCGATAATTTCATTCGGCGAATAGACCCGAATCTCTTTGCCGGGATCGGACTCGGAGATTTGGGTAAATAGATCGCGTGGCTGGTTGTCGGGCATGTCAGACGGAGGCATAGGCGGTTAAATAGGGGACGGCGCGACAGTCTCGGATTTGTCCCCTGTCGTGAACAATTCGGGGTAATTCTCAACGTCCGGAGTAAGACCTTTCTTGGTATATAAGCCGATTATAAACAATATCTTGTTGTTGTTCAATGGATTCATTTTGAGGGTCTTAAAGTTAGGGCTGAACGAAGATAGCCAGAGCCTACCTTATTCAAGTTTTTATGTTCGGACAAATGAAATCAGCTTCCACTAGTCGATCAATGTCCTAAGCAGCCACGATAAGATTGAAGACGCGATATCCATAAAACAGAGTGTACTCCTTTGTCTAGTTTCAGAATTCGCAAAACCGGTGGAACGAACAATAGATTGTCTGTTTTTACAGCTTTTTCACAACGCGTATTTTTCAATGCCGGCCCGCATGAAATCACGGATTCAAAACGGTTAGTGTATATTAAACCGCTTTGAATCCGTTCTTGTTCAGGACGACACGTTTTTCGTAAAAGAATCTTAAGTCTTACGGAGCGATATCGTGCCGGCGTTCTTTTAATCGCCGCCGGAGCCGACGGATGATATCTGCGTGGATCTGGCTGACGCGGCCTTCGCTCAGATCAAGCGTCAGACCGATTTCTTTCAGCGTCATTCCCTCGTAGTAGTAGAGGAGGATGACATTACGCTCCTTTTGAGTCAGTCCCCTGGTGACCATCCGGGCGATATCGTCTTTCAGAAATATGTCAGCAGGGTCTTTGCTGTGCCGGTCGGCGAGAAGTTCAATTCCGGTCATTTCTCCGGAACTGTCGGAGGTAAAATATTTGCTGTCGAGCGAAACCAGTTTAACGGTTAGCGCATCGGTAACGAGCTCTCTTAACTGTTTCGTTGAAATATTGAGATGGGCTGCCAGTTCCTCATCGGTGGGGAGCCGCCCGAAATGATCGGAAAGCGATTTGGTCGCCTCGGCGAGGAACCGTGATTTCGTACGGGTTTGCCGGGGGATCCAGTCATTGTTTCGCAGTCCGTCTTTCATGGCGCCCCGGATTCGGTACTGGCAGTAGGTCTCGAACCGGACGCCTCGGTTCGGGTCGAATTTGCTGATGGCCCGGATCAGCCCCATGGTGCCGACGGAGACCAAGTCCTCCAATTCCACTCTGCCGGCGATCGTCGCGGAGACGCTCTTAGCCTGACGGTAAACCAGTGGAAGATAGTACTCGACAAGCGCGTTGCGAATTTCAACATTTGAGCGATCGGCGAAATACTTCTCCCAGGCCTTTTCGATATCGACCATCGTTTCCGCAGACGGGCAGTGCAGAGTGGAATCCATATAGTCATTCTCCGGGGTGAATAGGGAGGTTGAGTACAGAGAGACTAAGCTAGATGAATTCGGGCCGCCGTTTCTTCAGCTGCTGCTGAAGACGATTGACGATGCTACTGTGCATCTGGCTGACACGGCTTTCGCTCAGATCGAGCGTTTTTCCGACCTCTTTCATCGTCATTTCTTCGTAGTAATAGAGGATGATGATCAGGCGTTCGTTTCGGCTGAGTCCCTTAGTGACCAGGCGCATGATATCTTCTTTTTGGATACGGGACGCCGGATCTTCGCTGTGCTGGTCCTCGATCAGGTCAATTTCGCTGATTTCTTTCGAGCCGTCGGTCTCAAACCACTTCTTATTGAGCGAGACCAGGTTGACCGTATTGGCGTCGGTGACGAGACGTTTCAATTCGGCGGGGGTCATCGCCAGGTGCTCTGCAAGCTCTTCCTGAGAGGGGAGCCGACCGAGTTTATCGGAAAGTTCTTTGTTTGCTTCGGCCAATTTGCGCGAGCGAGAACGGACAAGGCGAGGAACCCAGTCCATATTGCGCAGTTCATCGAGCATTGCGCCGCGGATACGGGGGACACAATAGGTTTCGAATTTGACTCCGCGACTCATGTCATAGGCGTCGATGGCGTCCATGAGACCGAAAATGCCGGTCGAGACCAGGTCGTCGAGTTCGACCTCGTTTGGGAGCTTCGCTAAGACACGTTCACCGTGATATCGAACCAACGGAAGATAATGTTCGATGAGGATATTGCGCAACTTCTCGTTAGATCGGTCGGCGATAAACTCTTCCCAAGTTTTGGTGATGTCGACCGGATTTTCCGCCGTTTCTTTAACTGTCTGAGCGGGAACCATAAAATCATCCTCCATAATGATTCTCCAGTCGGAATTTAATGCAGAGTATACGGCTATGCACCAAAGACCGAGTTCTCGGGAACAAACCGCTCCGTAAGCGGAAACAGGCTGATACTTCAAACCTATTCTTTCTTCCGGAATGCTTAGTTCCTTAAATAAAAAACTTCCTCAATCAACATTATCGGTTAGAAAACGCCCTTACTGGAGGAAAAACCAGAAAATTTTACCTCTCTTTTCAAGAGGTGGATGTGGTGGGGTAAATGATCCGAAAGAGGAACGGCCAAACTAGCGTCCATTCGGCCCCGTTGACAGGAAGATTTAAGCGCTCGGATCCTGGAGCCCCGTCTTTCTTCATGTTATAATGGGATAAAACCCCCCTGGAAAATTGCCCGATTCCAGATATAGTAGAATCGGTGAGGTTTTGGGGGAAGTCTCGGGTAGCGATTGTTTTTCGGCTTCCCCAGTATAAGCCTGCGACGGTTCCCACAACGGATACCTAAGATGGAGGATTCGATGGAATTGAATGAACAGAATCGCCCCGATTTCGAAAAATGCGGCGGCCTGCTTCCGGTGATCGCGCAAGACGATGCCACTGGGGTCGTCCTGATGCTGGCCTATATGAACGAAGAGGCTTATTCCGAAACGCTCTCGAGCGGCCGTGCGGTTTACTTCAGTCGGAGCCGGAATAAACTCTGGCGCAAGGGAGAAGAGAGCGGGAACGTTCAGCTCGTCAAATCGATCTATCTCGACTGCGATCTGGACACCCTTCTCATCAAGGTCGATCAGGTGGGCGGGGCGGCTTGTCACGAGGGGTACAAGAGTTGCTTTTTCCGACAGGTGACCCCTGAGGGGCTCCGGGTGGTCTCCGAGCGCGTCTTTGATCCTAAGGAAGTCTATAAAAAATAGCAAAATTCACCACGAACCCGTTCGACGAACTTGGGCAACGGGTTTTCGGTATTATTCACTCCATCGAGTTTGTGAAAGGATATTATGTCGTCTGAGAGTGGGCAAAGTTTAAAACTGGGTATTCCGGCCGGAAGTCTTCAGGAAGCGACCATCGATCTGTTTCGCCGTAGCGGGTACCGCATTAACGTTCAGCCGCGCAACTATTTTCCCGATATCGATGACGATGATGTCGAATGTATGCTTCTTCGCGCTCAAGAGATGGCCCGTTACGTTGAAATGGGCGTTCTCGATGCCGGTCTGACCGGTCACGACTGGATTGAGGAGACCGGAGCCGACGTGATCGAGGTCGCCGAACTTCGCTTTTCGAAGGTTAGCCGACGTCCGGTTCGCTGGGTTCTCTGCGTTCCCGAAGATTCGCCGATCAAGTCAGTGAAGGATCTTGAAGGGAAACGGATAGCTACCGAAGCCGTCGGACTGACTCGCCGTTACCTCGAACGGAACAACGTGAAAGCCGAAGTGGAGTTCAGCTGGGGGGCGACCGAGGTTAAAGCGCCGAAATTGGCCGACGCTATCGTTGAAGTGACCGAAACAGGCAGTTCCCTTCGTGCGAACAAACTCCGGATCGTCGATGAAATCCTCCAGAGTACCACCCGTTTTATCGCCAACAAAGAGGCTTACAGCGATCTATGGAAAAAGAAGAAGATCGACGACATTGTCATGGTTCTCAAAGCGACGCTCGCCGCCGAAGGAATGGTCGGGCTAATGCTCAATGTCAAGAAGTCTTCCCTGCCGGAAATCTTGAAAATCCTTCCCGCGATTCAGGAACCAACCGTTTCACCCCTTTCCAATCCCGACTGGGTCGATGTTCTGACAATCATCAATGAAAAGGCCGTCCGCGAAATCATCCCCGCCCTGAAAGCCGCAGGAGCCGTTGGGATTATCGAGTATCAGATTTCGAAGATCATTGAATAAGAATGAATCCCCAACCTCAAAAAAAGGTGTTCCGATGAGAAGGTTCTTTCGTTTCCTCACCGTCGCTTTGACGGAGTTTCTGGCCGTCATTTTTTTGTCGCAGGCTCTTTTGGCGGATTATCAGGTTAAGGAAATCCGCAACGTTGTCTATAAGGTAGCTGACGGCGAGAAGATCACGCTCAATCTTTTCCTTCCGCAGGAAAACGGCGCCGATTTGAAAAACCTTCCGACTCTCATTTTCCTCGACAGCGGTTGTTGGTACAGCAACGGGCCGGGGAACGGGGCGTTTTGGGGAAGCGATGCGTGGAACTGTGCCGCCCAGGGGTATGCCGTGGTGAGCGTCGGGCATCGGAGTCTTACCCACGTAGTCTTTCCCGCCCAAATTGAGGATGTTCGTGCCGCGGTACGTTTCCTGCGCGCTCATGCCGACGAGTACGGTCTCGATCCGAATCGATTTGCCTCGATGGGGTGCTCTTCCGGCGGACATCTTTCGACAACGCTCGGGATTGCCGATGCCGTTTCGCCTTTTGACGTAGGGGAGAATCTCGATCAGTCGGGACAGGTCAATGTGGTGGTTGATTTTTACGGCCCGACCGATTTCACCACCTATCTGAACCATTTTGACAGCGGGAATCCGGCCTGCGTCTATATGGTCTTGGGAGCGGATTCCGAAAAGGAATATCCGCTTCAGGTTGAATCGCTTCTTCGCGCCGCACATCGGTACTCGACGGTCAACTACGTCGATGCCGATTACGCGCCGACGATTATTTTCCACGGCGTGGTCGATCCGGTTGTTCCGATCAGTCAGAGCGCACTTTTTTATGAGTCACTACGGCGAAACGGTGTCAAAGCAAAGTTTATTGTCTCGAATGTCGGCATTCATGACGTACGTTCGCTCGATGACCTTGATGTGATCCGACAGCAGGTCTTTGATTTTCTGAAGGAGTTCGGTTTCTAATGAAATCTTTCCTCTTTCCGAAATTCGTATTGGAGACAATCCTTGTTTCGGCGGTCGCGGTGTTCGTTTTGACAGCGAACCTCTTTGCCGAAGAAGCCGCGGGACGTACGGTTTGGAATGCCGTTGAGTACGGTGCGGCTCCCGATGGAGCGACCGATTGCACGGAGGCAATTCAAAACGCGCTTAACGACGCTTTTGAGGCCGGCGGCGGAACCGTTTCACTCCCCGCCGGACGGTTCGCTGTCCGAGGGAATCTCTCGGTTCCCCGCGGCGTGACCTTGGAAGGCACCTATCGCTCCGCGCTGACGATTGATCATATCGATCAGAAAGTCGACGGCACCATCCTTTTGGCCTACGCGGGTCGCGGTTCAAACGAGGGACCCGCCTTTATCACCCTGGCGGGGACGAACGCCGTCGTTAAAGGGGTGGCGGTCATCTATCCAGAGTGGGATCGCAAAGACGTTCCTCCGGTGCCTTATCCCCCCTGTATTGAATCGCACGATACAAACAATGTCGCGGTCATCGACTGTTGTCTTCTTAATCCTTATGAGGGGATCAAGTTTGTCCGAGCCGCTCGTCATCTGGTTCGAAATGTGACCGGTTATCCGATTTGGCGCGGTCTGTTTGTTGATCAGTGCTACGATATCGGTCACATCGAAAATATTCATTACTGGCCGTTCGGATTAGCGTATGATCCCGCCGACCCTTATTGCGAGTGGATCAATGTCAACGGCGTGGCCTTCGAATTGGCCCGTACCGACTGGCACTATATGAGCAATCTCTTTTGTTTCGGCTATGGGGTCGGGTATAAGTTTTCCGATTACGGTCATGGCGGTACGAACGGGAACTTTTTGGGGTTAGGAGCGGATTCCTGCCGGCGTGCGGTACTGGTCGAGGCCGCTCAGCTGCCGGGACTCCTTATAACCAACGGCGAGTTTGTCGGCCGCTGGACGAGTACCGATTCGGTTTGTATCGAAGTGACGGAAAAAGCCGCGGGGAAGGTGAGTCTGAACAATTGCTCCTTCTGGGGACCGATCGAAACGTGTATTCGTTTCAATGCGCCCGATTGTCAGCTGACCGCCAACGCCTGCCATTTCTGCCACTGGGATAATGCCAGAAAGGGAGCGCCGGCGATTCGCATCGAGGCCGGGAAATCGATCATTTCCTCGTGTACCTTCATGGACTGGGGTCTTTGCGTTTCGTTGGGGAGCAAAGTGCGGAGCGCTGTTCTCACCGGTAACCAGGGACCGAACGGTTTTACGTGGGCGGCGGATTCGGAAAAGGTCAAGGTTAAAGATTTTGCCAACGAAGATCCTGCAGATGTCCTTGATCCCGAGGCGCTTGTTTCGTACAAAGTGACTTTCGGTCAGCCGCGCGACTTGTTGTTTGCCGAGGGAGTGTACGGTCCTGAAAAAGGATCTGATTTCTCGTTTCGTTGGTCTGCCGGTCAGTCGGCTCTTAAGCTTCCGTTTCCCAAGGATCAACCTGCTGAAGTTGAGTTTCAGGCTGTAGTTCCTCAAACTGCTTTGTCGGAAAATGCCGGTATCTATCTCGCGGGTGAGAAGCTTGCCGCGTTCAGCGAACCGGGGCGTCAGAATTTCAAGTTCACCCTCCCTCCCCAAAAGAACGGTAAGGTACGCTTGGATATCGTCGTCAACCCGTGGAATCCGCCGCCGGGAGATAGCCGCGCACTGGGAATTCAGTATCTTTCGGTTCAGGTAAAGGCGCCCCGCGCGTTGACGAATCGGTATTTTGATATCAATCAGCAAGAATGGATTGGAGAGTAGTCATGTTCGTTCCGGTTAAGTGTTCACTTCGTTCGCTTTTAGGGGATTCCTTCATTGACCAAGCGGTTAAGGCAAGCTCCTTTCTGCATGGACTCGCCGCTACGGAAGCCGAAAGTATCGCGTCGAAGGAGATTGACTTCTTTCCGGCCGAATTTCAAAAGTCTCTCGAAGATCTCCTCCCCCGTATCGGCGATCGGGTGGTTGATCCGATCACGGAATCGATCCCCGGCGCGCCGACCGATTCGTTTCGCAAAGCTTCGAATATCAATGCTTCTCCCGTCGGCGGAAAAGGGTATTACCGTCTGGGGGAAAACGGCCAGCTCTTTTTTACGGCCAAGAGTGAGCATTATCACACGCCGCTGGGACACAATTTCCCCGGCTATCGACTGATCGATCAGGCACGAAAACTCGGTATTCCGAACGCTACGCATAATAATACGCGCGGTTATATTACCCGTCTTTTGGAAATGGAGCTTGTTCGTACAGCCAACGGGATTGCTCCAGGCGACGCCGACGCGCTCGAAAAAGTTCTGGCTAGCCGCGAGCCCCAAGTGCTGAACCGTGTGATTAACCTCGAAACGGG
>CADBQY010000138.1 GCA_902796885.1 uncultured Planctomycetota bacterium | reverse complement strand
GGCTTCGATCAGGTTTTCTTCTTGGCGCAGAATTCGCAGGAAAGGGAGCGCCGCCAGACGCTGAGCCAGATGTCCCGCCGAACGCGTCGCCAGGAGGAACTCCAGCGAGCCGACGGCTTCGTTCAGACGGGCGAATTCGCCGACCGGAACCGCCTGTTCGAGAAGAGCCGAGCCGCCGTGGACTTCGGGCGCGGCGACCCCCTCCGGCGGGACGGGACGCGGCGGGACCCGATGCGATTCGGCGCGGTCGATCCGTTGGGATTTCGTCAGGTAATCGCGGATTCTGTCGAGGAGACTTCGTCGTACGCGGACGTTCGGAATCGGACGGATCGGCCCCCCCCATCGGTCGCCGCCGTCGGAGAAGTGGGGATGGCCCGAGCCGTGATGTCGAGATCCGGCCGTCGGCTCTTCATATCGGAACTCCTCCCACGGAGTCGGCGCCGGGACCTCGCGCCGCTCTTCGGCCAGCGGGGCGAGCTGTTCCAAGATGAAATTGACGACCGGTTCGGCCGTCGCCCACTGGAGGAGCGGGAAAGCGCCGCCGTGCCCGGACGAGGAGTACCATTTTCCGAGCATCCAGCGTTTTTCGAGTTCCGTGTCGAACCCTTCGAGTTTACGAACCGCCTGCTGTTGGCATTGGCGGATCAGCTCGTCGGGAGTCTTTACGTTGAGCGCGTCGCGAAGGATCGCCGCGCGCTGCGGGGTCATTTCGGGCATCGCCAGAAGGGCCGCGGTTTCGAGCGGGACTTCCTTTTCGAGCGCAGCGACCAAAGCCGTCTTGGCGTGAACGTCAAGACCGGTCTTTGACCGGTACGACTCGTCGGCCGGCTCGCCCGGATCGAGGATCAGATCGCGCAGAACGTCCAGCTGTTCGTCGTGCGCTTTCGGAAAGAAGAGAACGCGCATTTTGTGGATTTCGCGCGGATGGCCGAAAAGGGAGACCGGAAAGTCGAACCGCGCGACGGCTCGCGCCATCTCGTTAAAACGGCGTACCGGAAAAGACGGGCCTTCCAGGTATTCCAGAAGTGACGCGATATACTCGAGCTGCCGCGAGATCTGTGTGTTGGTCAAACGTTCGCTCCGGTTTCGGCCGGGGGAACGGCTCGCCGCGGCCTTTCGCCGCGGCGCCCCCCCAAAAGATGGTTTTTAGTGTTTGAAATGCCGCCGTCCGGTGAAGATCATCGGCAGACCGAATTTGTTGCACGCTTCGATGACGATATCGTCTTTTTTGGAGCCGCCCGGCTGAATGAACGCGGTGACGCCGGCGTTGGCGCCCGCTTCCAGCCCGTCGGGGAAGGGGAAGAAGGCGTCGGAGGCGAGCACGGACCCGGCGATACGGTCGCCCGCCTTTTTAACGGCGATTTCGACCGAGTCGACCCGGCTCATCTGACCGGCGCCGGCGCCGAGAAGCATGCCGTCTTTGCAGATCGTGATGGCGTTCGACTTGACGTGGCGGACCATCGCCCAGGCGAAGCGCAGGTCGACCATTTGCTTTTCGGTCGGTTTCGCTTCGGTCACGACGGTCCATTCGGATTCGTCGTCCGGTTTGTTGTCGGTCTCTTGCAGGAGCGCGCCCCCTTCGAGCGGGCGGAGAAGCCAGTCGGAGGGGGGGACGTCGAGCGAGCCGGCCGCCAGGAGCCGGACGTTCGCCTTCCATTTCGGTTTGGTGGTGAGGATTTCGAGCGCGGCGGGATCGAAATCGGGCGCGACGATCGCCTCGAGGAAGAACCCGGGAGTGCTCAGATATTCGGCGCACGCCGAGTCGACGGTGCGGTTGAACCCGACGATTCCGCCGAACGCCGACATCGGATCGCCCGCCATCGCTTTGCGGAGCGCCTCGTCGAGGTCTTTGCCGATCGCCGCGCCGCAGGGGTTGCTGTGTTTTAGAACGGCGACCGCCGGGTCGGCGAACGAGCGGACCAGGCCGAGCGCGGCGTCGAGGTCGAGGAGGTTGTTATACGAAAGTTCTTTGCCGTTGAGCTGACGGGCGGCGACGACGCTGGCCGTCTTCGATTTGCCGTCGATATAGAGCGCCGCGCGCTGATGCGGGTTTTCTCCGTAACGGAGGATCATTTTGCGCTGGAGGGTCGAGGTCAGCCGTTCGGGGAACTCGGGGTTTTCGCTTCGGCTGATGAAGTACTGCGAAATCGCGGTGTCGTACGCGGCGGTCATCGAAAAGGCGTCTTTCGCCAGGCGGCGGCGCATCGCCAGCGTGGTGCATCCGTTCTTTTCGATCTGCTCGAGAACTTCGGCGTATTGGCTCGGACTGGTGACGATGGTGCAGAATTCGTGGTTTTTGGCCGCGGCGCGAACCATCGTCGGGCCGCCGATATCGATGTTTTCGATCGCTTCCTCGTCGGTAACGCCTTCTTTGGCGACCGTCATCTCAAACGGATAGAGGTTGACGATGATCAGCTCGAACGGCTCGATGCCGTGTTCTTTCGCCGAGTTCATGTCGTCGGGGTTGTCGCGGCGGCAGAGGATCCCGCCGTGGACTTTCGGATGGAGCGTCTTGAGTCGGCCGTCCATCATTTCCGGAAAACCGGTGTAGTCGGTGATATCCTTGACCGGAATGCCGTTCTCTTCGAGGTGGCGTTTCGTCCCCCCCGTGCTGAAGAGTTCCACGCCGGCCGAGGCCAGACCTTTGGCGAAATCGGCGATACCCATTTTGTCGCTGACGCTCAAAAGCGCGCGTTTGACTTTAGGCGAATCCACTTTGCAGCTCCTTTACTTAACTATTGGGATGAACCACGGTTCAGGACTTCCAATCGGACCCCCGCGCCGCGCCGACCGTCTTCTGCTCTTTCGACAGGAAGAGAGGGACGACGGCCGCGACCAGCGAGAGACCGGCGAGAATAGCGAGGAAAACCATCGTTATCCGCCGCCGGACGATCAGGGAATCGTATTTGTCGTAGAAGTTGTCGCTCAGGTTGAGCCCGGTTTTCAGGTAATCGAAGTACTCGACCGCGTAGGCAGGCGTCATTAAATCGATCGCCGGGTCGTTGACGACGTAGTTGTCTTTTGTCACGAAGAAATAGGCGTCGGACTTTTCGATCGGGTTCGAGTCGCGCTGAATCAGCTTTCCGTTGTCGACGTAGAAGCGCTGGATATTGAGAACGTCGATCGGCTGCGGGGGATTGAACCCCTTGTGGAGAAGGAGCGCGGCAAAAAAAAGAAAACCGAGCGCGCCGGCGATCGTCAGACCTTTGCGCGCCGCCGGAAATTTCGCTTTCGGCGCGGCGGAAGCCGCCCGGGGAGACGACGCCTCGGTCGGCGCCGCGTTGTCGGAAGCGTCGGCCGCCGCGGGCTCTTCGGCTTTCGGCGCGGCGTTGCCTTCGGCGGAGGCCGCCGAAGGTTCTTCCCCCCAAAGGGGAAGGCGTTTGATCTTGAGCATCGAGGGAACGGCGAGCCGCTCGCCGCACGCGCACTCGATGACCCGCCCCGCCTGGGACGTTTCGATCGGGTATTCCTTTCCGCACTGGCAGGTTAATCGATAACGCTGACTCATGGATCTCCTCAAAATTCCTTGCCGCCGCCTTGAATGCGTACGGCCGGCCCCGACGCTCCAAGGGAAGAGACGGAGCCGATTCCATTATACCATGACTTAGTTTTGAGTCTATACCTGCACGCGCTCGCCGAAAGGAGAGACGCGCCTTGACATCCTCCGTTTTTACGGGGATAATTCGGGTGTGAACACTCGGGTTTTTAGTTGAACGGACGTTTTGGCGGAAAGGGAAAAATGCGGCGCGCGCTCATCCTCTGTTTCTTTTTTATTGCGCTGATCCGCCCGATTTCCGGCGGCGAGCCGGCACCTCTTTCTCCCTGCGATATCCTGGTCGATCGGGACGGGGAATGGGTCTACACGCTGGAAGCGGGCGCGCCCGGACTCCGCCGCTTTTCGGAGAAGGGGGCGTCGGTCGACGAGGTTCTTCCCCTGCCGATCGAGCCGGCGCGAATGGTCTTCACGCCCGACGAGACGCGGATCGCCGTCGTCGGCGGGGTCGGGGAAGGACGCCTCGTGTTGATCCGCGTCAGGGACGACGCCGGCCGCCCGATCCTCCCGGAAGTGGAAAAGAGTTTTCCCGCGGGACATTCTCCCGCCGCCGTGGCGTCCCTTTCGCGGGACGGGCGGCCGGTCTTCTACGTCGCCGATCGGTTCGCCGGCCTGATTCGGGAACTCGACGGCGAGACGGGCGAGGTTTTGCGCGCGTTCGACGCCGGCCGGGAACCGGTCGCGCTGAAGATCACGCCCGACCGGAAGACGCTCGCCGCGGCGAACTTTCTTCCCGAACAGCGGGCCGACGCGGCGTTCATCACGTCCCGCGTCCGGCTGATCGACCTGGAGAGCGGCGAAATCACGCCGATCGACCTCTACAACGGGACCGCGAGCCTCTACGACCTCGACATTTCGCCGGACGGCCGGTTCGCCGCCGTCACCGGCACGAACGCCAACTACCACACCGTTACCAGTCAGGTGATCGACGGATGGATCGTCCATAACGTGATCTCGATCGTCGATATTCCCGCAAAGAAGTTCGTCGAGATGGTCTATCTGGACGACACCTATCGCGGCGCGCCGAATCCGTGGGGGATCGCGTGGGATCGCGAAGGGAAATATCTCGCGGCCGCCCTGGCGGGGAGCGGCGAGATTCTTTACGTTTCGACCGACAGTCTGACGGAGATTCTTCGCGCGCGCCTGGGGGAAGGTCCGGCGACCGGGACGGCCAAGTCGGCCGACCCGCTCCGCTATCGGGTCAGTCTCGGTCTGCGCGGTACGCGCCGCCTGGCCATGCGGGGGAGCACCGTTTGGGTTTGCGGTTATTTCGACGACGCGGTCGGGAAAGTGACCCTTTCGGCCGTTCCCCCGTTCGGCGAGCCGCGGCTCGACCCGCGCGCCGTTCCCGAAGCGCCGAATCTCGACCGCGCCGAAGAGACGGCGGGGGACGGCGCGAAATCCGGCGGCTGGATTCCGCTGCCCGGCTTTTCGCCGATGCCGGGCGTGGAGTTTGCGCGGGCGTTTCGCCGTCTCGGCCCGAAACCGGTCGAAACGGCGGCGCGCCGGGGCGAGTACCTTTTCAGCGACGCGCTCTATTGCCAGGAACACTGGCAGAGCTGTATAACTTGTCATCCCGACGGCCGGGCGGACGCGCTGAGTTGGGATCTGGAAAACGACGGCGTCGGAAACCCGAAAAATACGAAAAGCCTTCTTTACGCGCACGAGACGCCCCCGTCGATGATCACCGGGGTTCGCGCCGACGCCGAGACCGCGGTGCGCGCCGGAGTCGTCCATATTCTTTTCGGTTCGCTGCCGGAAGAGGACTGCGCCGCGATCGACGAATATTTGAAATCGCTTCGTCCCGTCCCGAGTCCGCGTCTGGAAGGAGGCGAACTGAACGCGTCGGCCCGCCGCGGGAAGATCCTCTTTGAGAGTTCCCGCACGCGCTGCGCCTCCTGCCATCCCGAGCCGCTCTATACCGATCTTTCGATGCACGCGACCGGTTCGCAGGATTTCAAGGAGCCGCGGACGCGGTTCGACACGCCGACCCTGGTCGAGGTCTGGCGAACAGCCCCCTATCTGAGTACCGGCCACTGGCTCACGGTGCGCGAAATGCTCGTCGAGGGGAAACACGCCAACCGCCGCGGCCAGCTCGACGGGCTTTCGTCCGAAGAGCTGAACGACCTGGTCGAGTATATCCTTTCTCTCTGAGGTGCGCGCTAATCCCGGAACACGAAAAAGACCGCGCCCAGAACGCAGAGACAGGCCCAGAGGTAGTTCATCGAGATTTTCTGCTTTAACACAAAAATCGAGAAGGGGATAAAGACCGAAAGGGCGATCACCTCTTGAATGATTTTCAGCTGCGGCACGGAAAGGGCGCGCGCGCCGAGCCGGTTGGCGGGGACCTGAAGCATATACTCGAAAAATGCGATCCCCCAGCTGACCAGAACCGCCCAGAACCAGAAGCTTCCCTTCAGAAACTTCAGATGCCCGTACCAGGCGTAGGTCATGAACGCGTTGGAGCAGATCAGAAGAAAAACGGTTCCCAAAACGATCTTTGCCATGATGGTCCTTTTGCGGTGCTCTTTTGCGACCCTCAAAAAACGGCGCGGGCATTCCCCCGCGCCGTTCGTGCCGGGGCTATTCGATGACCAGAATATCGTAGATTCCGATTCGGTCAAGAGCGACCGCGACGTAG